>CAZMVU010000203.1:0-8866 GCA_964569295.1 uncultured Nitrospirales bacterium | reverse complement strand
GGTGCCCGAATCACTTCTTGTTGTTCTTTATACGAGTCAGTGCCTAAGGCACCAAAGCATAAGTGACAGGGCATCACGAAGGGGGCCGCCCCATCAATGCACAGGTAGTTCTTTAGCCGTTTGCCGTGGGCTGTCTCTTCATTGGGCTCCCCGGTATCGGCGCTGGGAGCGGTTCGGGCCCAACCGCTGTCCCTATGAAGCACGATGTACGCGCCCTTTGGAGTGCGATGGCTTGCCACCGCTTTTCCTGCCAAGGCCGTGGGTAGACGCTGGCGCGCAAGCCGGGAGAAAAAAGCCTCGTGGCCTCCAGCCCAAGTGACCTGCTCACGAGCCCGAGAAGGATTCAAGGACACCGCTGGCGACTGCGTGCGGTTTCTCGCCCGCCTTGGACGATCACACACACTTCAGCCCACGTGCGCAAAAACGATGGCAAGCCACCGCACTCCAAAGTTGCGCCAACGGTCTGCGTATCCCGGCCCCACATCGGTATTCGCTATCACGGTGCAGACTGACGAAACAGGTGCGCTCGCTTGCGCCCTTACGGTTAAAGCATTACGAAACTTCTTGTTCTTTTTTTGCAGGAGTCCAGGCGTGACGCACTAAAATGACGGCGGATGGGGATGGCCTGGGCCGATGGCCGGAACAAGTGCTGCGGCCGCAGCGCATTTTGCCTGGACCCGCCCCGCATGCTATACAAGGACGCATGAGCACTATTCCGCAAGACCACGCGGGCGCACGCATTATGCGCGCCGTGTTCAGCATCTATGTGTTTGCCCTTGTGCTCGCCCTTTATACAGGTACGCACGATCCGGCTGGGCCAATCAAGACGCTCATTACAGATCTCACCCTCGTGGTGCTGGCTGTGACGGGGCTGGCGACGGTGTTGCTGGGCGGGCCCGCACCCCGGTTCAAGGCGCCCCTCAGCCTGTTCATGGGCGCCTCGATCGCGCTGTATCTGCTGGCCGCGCTCTTCTCCGATCACCCGGCGCACGGCCTCGCGCATACGCGCCACTTCATCACCCTCGCCATGCTCCTGCTGTTCGCCTCACAAGCCTACCGGCAACCGGCGCAGGCATACCCGCTGCTTGCTTGCATGGTGGCCGCCGTCACGATATCGAGCTGCTACGGCCTCTACCAGGCCACCGGCCTGCCCGACCCGTTCCCCTGGTCGAGCACGGAACTCGAGGAATACCGGGGTCTGCCCGCCACCTACGCGAATCCGAATTTCGCCGGCCACACACTCGTGATTGCGCTGCTCATCACGGTATTCATGGCGTTGCGCAATCCATGGTACCTCGCGCCGGCGCTCATCATGGTCACGCACCTTTACTATACCGAAGTGCGTGCGGCGCCGCTGGCCCTTGTGGGCGCGGCCTTGCTCGTGGTGGTGACCCTGCTGCTGCGTCCGGGCATACGCCAGCCGGTGCGCCTCGCCACCACGGTCCTGATTATCACCGGTCTCCTGGGCGCCGGCGCGGCCGTGGGCGCCGCCACCATGCACTACCAGCGCCACGGCGCTTTGCTCCCCCTCGACTCCTCGCTTCTGCTGCGCTGGAACGGCTACTACAGTGCGGGCCGCATGATGGGGGCACGCCCGGCGCTCGGGTTCGGTCCGGGAGCGTACGCCATCGAGAACGCCGCGTACTGGACACCCTACGAACAGCAATGGTTCGCCACGGCGGGCAAGAAGAATATGCATGTGCACAACGAACTCATGGAGACGGCTATCGACGCGGGGGCCGCCGCGGCCGCCGTGTTGCTGGCCATCTTCCTGTTCGCCTTGCTGCGCAGCCTGGCGATGACGCGCAGCGAAGACCCGCGCCGCAGCCACTTGGGCCTGCTTGTGGCGGCGTGTACCGGCGCCGTTTTCATTGACGCGCTATTCGGGTTCAACCTGCGGGTGCCGGTTTCGAGCACACTTTTCTTTCTGTTGCTGGGTATCCTCACAGGCATCACGGTCTGCCCGCCCGTGCCGCGGCGAGCCGTGCGAGCGGCCGGGTGTGCGGCATTGGCGGCGCTGGCGTGCGTCAACGCCTACGCCGGGGTGCGCTTCTTCCGCGTGGAAACCTACTACCAGGCCGCAGAATCCGCCCGGTTCCGTATGACCTATTACCGGGAAGCGGGCAATAGAGAGCAGGCGGAGCACAACCAGCGCCTGGCCTATGGCTCCCTCGAACGCGGTCACCGTCTCGCCCCCTGGGACCGCCGGTTCCACACGTACCTCGCCTACTTCGACCTCCAGAGCGGCGCCTACGGCCGCGCCCTCGAACGTACGGAATATGTCGCCCGCCCCGGCGCCACGGACGTGCGCGCGCTTGCCCAACGTGCCGGTGCTTACCTGGGCCGCGCCCAGAACGCCCTCGAGAATCAGCCGGAACAGGTCGACAAAAACCTCGCGTCGGCCGAGGCCGTGCTCGCGCGCCTTGGCGAACTGTGCGCGCCCCTGCCCGCTCATTCGGAAATGCGCGGGCGTGTGCACACAATGCGTGCCCTCCATCGTGAACAGCAGGGCCGGGATGCGCGCGAGGACTGGGCCGCCGCGGCGGATGCGTACGCGCAGGCCGTCGTGCAAGGAGCGGATAACCGCGCCAGCCTCCAGCGCCGCGCCGCCCTCGCCTACCACGCTGCCGGCAACACGGCCGAGGCGAAACGCGCTTTTCGGCTGGCCGCTGAATCCGACCCGGCCGACGCGGAATTGTGGACGCACTTCCACCGGTTGGCTTCGGAAACAAACGACTACAAGGCCCTCGTTGACGCGCTTCTCCGCGCCCGGGCACGCCTGCGCGATCAGACGCCCCCGCCGAAGGAGGCGATCGTGGACGTGGCCTGGCACCTGGGTGTGGTCTACCGCGAGCAAGCGCGCAACGAGCGTGCGCGCCAGGCGCTGGCTTCGGGTATTGCCACGGCCCCTGACGCCATGCGCCTCTGGGGCGAGTACATGCTGACCCTGCCCAGTGCGGAGCGTGTGGCGGGGTTGTGTGACCAGGTGGCCGCCGTCTCCTCGAACGCCCCCGGCGAATCGGACGGCGGCGCGCTGGCCATTCTGCGCTGCCTGTGCAATGCCAAGGACGACGACCTCGCCGAGTGCGCGGCCCGCCTGGCCGCTTTCGTCCACCAGCGTGCGGAGACCATGGCGGCGCAAACCATTGCCCGGGAACTGAGCTGGATGGCGGACTTCGCGGTGGATGTCATGAATGCCACGCAGCTCCCTGCGGCAACGCAAGGGGCGGTGCTCTTTCACCTGGGCGAGGTGTTTCTGGTGTCGCAACGCTTCGAAAACGCGGACCAGTGCCTCGCGGCTGCCTCAAGCAAGCTGCCGGAGGACATGCGTCCCATGGCCCAGGCCCGGCGCTCGGAAGTGCTCGCACAAAGCGGCCGTGCCGAGGAAGCCCTTGCACTTGCCAGTACCGCCGTGCAGGCGCGCCGGGAGCCGATTGTCCAGCACATGTACGCGCGCCGGCTGGCCGAGGCTGGCCGCCTCGACGAAGCGCGTTTTGAGTACAGCACCCTCGTGAACCGGGTGAGCCGCCGCTACCGCTATTACGGCGCACTTGTCCGGGAAAACGCGCAACTAAAAGAGAAGGCCCCATGAGTGAGGCAGAACAGGACAAACAGCCCCGGGAACCGGGCGCCGGGGAGCCGGCAGGTCTTTTGCGCGCCACCGTCGTGCTCACCGCTGTGGCGCTGATCGCCTTCCTCGGCGGCACGGCGCTCTATGTGCATCTGGGCGGCGGCATGGTCAACGCCCTCGACGAGGAACTTGGCGAGATACTCATGCAGCGTGGCATGCGCTTCGAGAAGGCGGGGCAACTCGAGAATGCGAAGGCAACCTACCGCGAGGCGCTCGAATGCACATTCACCGGCCCCCAGAACCGGGCCGATACCCTGAAGCACCTGGGCGTGCTCTATTGGAATGAACACGAATATGCCAAGGCCCTGCCGTTGCTGCGCGAAGCGGTCTCCTTCGATCCACCGCCCATGAGCGCCTTCGAACCACTCGCCGATTGTCTCTACCAGTTGGGGCGTTTCGAGGCGGCTGAGACGCTGCTTGATCGCTGGCAACGCCGCGCCGGCGATCTCGGCCACGCCGGCCAGATCGCCCGTGCCAAGTACTACGAGGGCATGATCGCCCTCGAACACGGCGCCACGCAGGACGCGATCGAGGCTTTTCGCGCGGGAGTTGAACATGTGCCCGGCGGCCGGAACGCCTCGCAACTCGGCGTCCTCTATTATGAAGCCAGCCAATATGACAAGGCCCTCACCTATATTGACCAGTATCTAGAAACAGGAACGGGCAACCGTGCGCAATACATGCGCCAATTGCGCAAGCGGGCGCTCGAACGGCGTGCCGCACCCTGACCGCGCGCCGCCCACAACCTGCCGAAGGAGAGGTATCATGCGTTTTCACATCGTCGTCGCACTCATCACCGGACTCAGTTTCGCCGCGATCGCCGCCGCCGCGCAGGACCACGCCGATCCCGCGCGCGTGGCCGCGGTTCTCGACGGCGCCGAGTCCACCGCGAACGCTGCCTGGTGGGGCTTTGAGCCGGAGGACAGCACAGCCCTGCTGCAGGCGGCCATCGATTCCGGCGCAGAGACCGTGCGCATCCCTTTCATGAGCGTGCCGTGGATTGTGACCGGCCTCGAGTTGCGCAGCAACCAGACCATTGTGCTCGAACCGGGCGTGGTCATTCTTGCGAAGGAAGGCGCTTTCAAGGGCAAAAGCGATTGCCTGGTCAACGCACGGCTTGTCGAGAATGTCCGCATCGTCGGCACCGGCGCCACCTTGCGCATGCGTAAGGCGGATTACCAGACCGATGGCTATGAACCCGCCGAATGGCGGCACACGTTGAGCCTGCGCGGTGTACGCAATGTCGTGGTGGACGGCCTGCGCCTCGAGTCCAGCGGTGGCGACGGCATCTACTTCGGCACCGGCGGCGAGAAACGTCCCTATTGCGAAAATGTCACCGTCAAGAATGTCGTATGCCACGATCATCACCGGCAAGGCATGAGCGTGATTACCGCGCGCGACCTCCTGATCGAGGATTGTATCCTCAGCGATACCGACGGCACGGCGCCCGAGGCGGGCATCGATGTCGAGCCTAACCGTGCCTCGGAAAAGCTCGAGAATGTACGCATCGAGGACTGTATTTTCCGGAACAACACGGGCGCCGCCATGCAGGTATACGTAAAGCCGCTTTCGGTAGAAACGGCGCCGATCGAGGTCACCTTTGCGCGGTGTCACGTCGAGAACAATCGCGGTCCGGGGATTCGAGTGGGCGCTGTGCCCGCCGGCACCCGCGGCTACATCCGCTATGAAGACTGCACCATCGAAAACACGCAGCGCCAGGGCGCCTACATCTACGACAAAGCCGCCGACGGTGCCCGTGTGACCATTGCAACCTGTTCGTTTGCCAATGTCGGCGCCGCTTCAGACAGCGTCATCCCCCTGCATCTCGTGGTGCGCCGCACGGAAATCGCACCCACCTTAGGCGGGGTCGCCTTCGAGAATGTGCGAATCTACGATGATGCCGCCCGGCACGCCATCAAGGTAGTGGGTAAGCCGGACACACCCGCGCCGCGCGCCATTACCGGCGACATAAGCGTGTGCAATCCGGAAGGTGTGAGCACAGACCTCGGCAACCTGACCGGCGCCGAGCCCCTCGCCGTGACGCCCATGGCGACAGGGTGCCCGTAGGCTGGTCCCGCGATACAGCAACCGCCGGCGTTTCGCCTGGGCGTTTGTAATGCTGTGAGGACTGCTCCATGTTGGTACCTATGCTTCGCTGCCTATTGTTCGTACTTTTGAAAACCGTTGAGTACTCCTGTGACACATTGGTGCCTGGGAGAAGGTCTTGTAAGTATGGTTTTTTGCAATATGTTATGAATGGTCTGGACCGTGTTGTGTCGGCACAACAGAAGACCTGAGTACTCTTGCGGGAGAAACGTTGCAAGCATTCTACACTCAGCGGGGCATACCATGTGCAAGCGGTTGACAAAAGCGTCTTCCAAGCGCATAATGTCAACCGAGGAAATTATGCGTCATGGTAGGAGAACGAATCAAGCAAGCGAGACGGATGGCGTGTCTTTCCTTGCGGGAGCTTGGTAGGCGGGTCGGTGTCAGCCACCAGGCGATTGCCAAGTACGAGAAGGGCGAAGACATCCCCAGTTCGGGCGTGTTGCTGAGATTGTCCAGCGCTCTGGATGTGGGCGTAGACTTTTTCTTGCAACCTGTTGAGGTGTCGGTGTCTCAACTGGAATTCAGGAAGCATTCTCGTCTGGGCAAGAAGCAACAGGATTCCATCGTTGCCCGTGTCGAGGACTGGATTGCTCGAAGTATCGAGGTCGAGTCCCTCATGGCCCTGGAAGAACGTGTCGAGTTTCAGCTTCCCGAGGGCTTTCCGCGAAAGGTTGCGACCTTCGATGATGTGGAAAAGGCGGCCATCGATTTGCGTGGTTCTTGGGAACTTGGGCTTGACCCGATACAGAACTTGACGGTAGTCCTAGAGGACCACGGAGTCCGTGTCGGTTCGGTGCATACCGAAGACCGTTTCGACGCCTTGACCCTGATGGCGAATGAGACGATTCCCGTCATCATTGTCCGTGCAGGTATTCGCGGAGATCGCCAACGTCTGAGTCTGGCCCATGAGCTTGGCCACATTCTTCTGAGACCAACTCGTGACCACGAGAAGATGATACAGTGTTTTGCCGGAGCCTTCTTAGTGCCCGCTCCCGTTGCCAGAATGGAACTGGGAAACTCCCGGAGCAAGTTGGACCCTATTGAGCTACACATGCTCAAGCACAAGTACGGAGTGAGCATGTCGGCGTGGATTGTCCGAGCCAGGCAGCTTGGCATAATCTCCGAACCCACTGCTAAAGGCCTCTTCATCCAATTCAACAAGCAAGGTTGGCGCGACAAAGAACCGGGGGATGCATTTCCGTCCGAAGAACCGGAACGGATGACCCGGCAGGTGATGCAGCTTGTAACCGAAGAGGTCATTTCCGAGTCTCGGGCAAAGGAGTTCTTAGGCCGTTCTCTGGATGATTTCCGGGAAGCGTTCTCAAAGGAACACGATGGATTCCCCACGGGCAGTCATAACAGACGCCAACATCTGGATTGACTTGCACCGGAGTGGGGTAATCACTGAGCTTTTCAGACTCGACCTCCTGTTCAAGACACCGGACCTGGTGGCGTCTGAGTTGCTGACACCCTCGGTTGCTGTGTTGAAGCAGGCTGGGTTGCACGTTGTGGAACTGCCCGGTGTCCGTGTTCTTGAAATCGTCGAGTTGGCTCGGAAGTACCCGCGCCCTTCGCGCCCAGACTTGTCTGCATTGGTTTTCGCCTCAGCGGAGGGCATCCCACTGCTGACTGGTGACAGGGCCTTGCGGGAGGCAGGAGAAGAAGAAGGCGTTGAAGTCCATGGCGTGCTCTGGCTGTTGGACGAGATGGTGAAGAACGAAGTGCTCAGCGGTGCGAAGGCGATTGCGGCGCTTCAACGAATGCTGAAGAGCGGAAGCCGGCTGCCTCAGTCCGATTGCCAGCGGTACATTCAGACTTGGCGTTCAGCCAAGCGGCAAAAATAGCGCAGCCCACGTAGTTAGCGTTCGGCATGTTTCAGCAACCGCTTGATGGCCTGTTTCTGGTACTTGGGGGTCATGTGCACGATAGGGCGTAGCTGGTATTCAGAAAGTCCTTCGACATCCCTGAGCCGCAAACGATAATTCTGCGGAATCCGCAACAAGTTGAGGTGCTGAATTATCCGGGGCTTGGACAAATTGAACTCGCCGGCCAGGGTAACTGGGGTACTGAATTGTTCCAAGTTTGATAGATCATCAAGCCATTCGGCGATTTGGATGGGGTTAAAGCGTAAACTCTTTCCCTGCTTGGCCTTATCAGGCCTCAGGAAGCTCCAGTAGAAGTACTTAATTATGCCCGGAATGGGCGGCTCACGGCGGCGGCCGCCGCGCCTCCCCCTCGGGGGAGGCAACCCAAAGAAGAGAAGACCAGCCACGTGACACCCCCACCAAAGCCCCCCATACTACCCCCAGGGTGCTACACTTCCTAACCGCCACCCGCTACACTTCTCGACCGCCGTTTACACCCCGACTTACGCCGCCACCTATGACCACGCATCGTACAGCGTCAGCGACCCCGTCTTTCTCGCCCATGCGCCACCGCTCAATGATGTCCACAACACCCCCGGCATCTGCATCGACAGTGGGGGCTACCTGCACGCCATTACGGGAAGCCACGGCCGCTCGTTCTACTACACGCGATCGAAAGAACCCGGCGACACGCAATGCGGCTGGATGGAGCCCGATCCCGTGCTCACAGAAGGCTGGACAGACGGCGACGCCGAACGCGGCCGGCAAACGTATCTCTCGTTGCTGTGTACCCCGGATGACACGCTGCACATCGCATTCCGGCAGTGGCGTAAAGGCGTCGACCCGTGGCACGAAAACAGCTACTACGCGGCGCTCAGCTATCAGCGCAAACCGGAGGATGGACAATGGTCCGAGGCGATGCCGCTCGCCGTCGCTGCCTACGCCGGCTACAGCATCTACTACCATAAGCTGGCGGCGGACAACGCCGGACCCCTCTATCTCTCATTCAGCTACTTGCCCAAGCGCGAAATCGAGTAATTCTTTAGCCGTATGGCGCAAGGGAACGCACGTGTTTCGCCAATCTGCCCTGTGATAGCGAATACCAGCGTACGACGGGGATAACCATGCCGTTGGCGCTACTTTGGACTGCGGTGGCTTGCCACCGCTATTGCGCGCGTGGGCTGAAGTGCATGCATTTGTCCAAGGCGGGAGAGCAACCGTACACAGTCGCCAGCGGTGTCCTTGAATCCTTCTCGGGCTC
>CAZMVU010000202.1:0-8989 GCA_964569295.1 uncultured Nitrospirales bacterium | reverse complement strand
AGGTCATCCGTCATCCGCAATCACAGGGCTGAAAGCCCGAGCCATAGGTTTTTATCGCACGCGCTTTCAGCGCTGGAAAAAACACCCATTCACCACCTGGGCCTGCGGCCCAGGCTGGTATGGAGCCGCGCCTTCGGCGCTCCGGAAACACGCCCAAGCTCCAAATCCCAAGCCGTCCTGAACCACGAACCAACAACCGGGGAATACGCCATTCGTTCCTTGGGTTGTGGGCGCAGCCCACGTTAGGTTGTGGGCGCAACAACCCCTTAGGCCACGCCTGGTTCGGTTCCCAGGGGGCCTACACCAACCAGGCGGGCCCGGCCCACGCCGGAATCACCACGGCCACTCCTCGTGGATAGCGGCCTCGAGTTTTCGGCGCACCGCGCGGTGCGCGGGGTCACCGGCGACATTCTCCCGCTCGACCGTGCCGCCGTTCATGGCATAGAGCTCGGGCGGCGCACTCTCATGCAGGATGAGCTTCCAGTCGGCATTGCGCGCCATGATCGAACGGTGTTCGCACTCATAGGTTTTGTGGTACACCTCGGTGTGCACCGGCGTTTCGTCAAAGTCGGGCCGCGAGTCATGCATGTTTTCGACGAACTCCTCGGACATATCGTTGTACAGGGTCGAGGCGAAGAGATAGCGCGCCGGATCCAGCCGGCCGCCGCCCTCGAGCAGCGGGCGCACGGAATGCCCCGGCAGACCTTCCGGGGGCGCGCCGCCGGTCATATCCGCCAGGGTGGGAAAGAGATCCACGCATTGACACGGCTCCGTGACCCGGTGGCCCGGCTTTACCCGGCCCGGCGCGTGGACGATCATGGGCACGTGCAACAGGCCGTCGTAGTGGAAAAGCCCTTTGCGCACCATGCCGTGATCGCCCATGAAATCGCCATGGTCCGAGGTAAACACGACGATCGTGTTGTCGAGCTGACCGGTCTCCTCGAGAGCACCCATGACCCGGCCGACCTGATGGTCCACACCCCAGGCAATGCTTGCGTGGTAGTAGCGCATGGTCTCGCGCAGATCCGCCTCACTCATCCGGTCGTACTGCATGGCACGGTATTGCGCCGCCAGGCGCAGGCTCAGCTTCTCTGGCGGGATAGACACCGGCAGGTGCATTTCCCGGGCATCGAAGCGCTGTGCCCAGTCCGCCGGCGCGAAATACGGCGGGTGCGGGTCGAAATAGCTCACGTGCAGGAAAAAGGGGTCGCCCGGCTTGGCCGCGTGAATGAATTCGACAGCGTCGCGGGTGTTCAGCGTGGCGTGCAGCTCTTCCTCCGGAAGGTACATGTCGCTGTGCCACCACGGCGGGACATAGCCGTTGTATTTGCGCAGGCTCTCCCGGCCGCGGATATGCGCGGTGTCGAGGCCGGCGAGATCGGACTTGTTGTACGTGTGGTTCTTGCCAACCCATCCCGTGCGGTAGCCGCGTTCCGCGAAGTGGCCGAGCAAGGTGCCCTCGGCAGAGTCCGGATAGGGGCCGCACTTGTTGTTCAGGCGCCCGTGGGTGTGCGGGTAATGCCCGGTAAACGTGGAGACCCGCGACGGCGCACACATAGGGTGGTTGCTGAACCAGCGCGAGAAACACGTGCCATCGGCCGCGAGCCGGTCGAGGTGCGGGGTGTCGGCGTTCGGCGAGCCCATGCAGCCCATGGCATCGCCGCGCATCTGGTCGCAGATAATGTAGACCACATTCGGCGGCCGGCCGTTGGCGGCGCCCCGCGCACTGTGCGACAGCCCCGCGGCACTCGCGGCCAGGCCCAAAGCGCTGTTTCTGATGAAGGTCCGCCGCGGCATCGTTTTCTGCGTCATATGGTCACGTCCTTTCCCGAGGGGGACGCTACGGGGTCCGGAAGGGCCGTCCCCCCACGGCGTAGTGCATGGGACGGCGGACGTTCTCATCAACTATCCGCGCCACACCATGCATGAATTGTCCCTATACGCACACACCTGCACACCGGCCGCCCGCTACAAAGCGCCGATGGCGTCCAGGGCCGTGCCAATGTGCGCCAGCGTGGTCTCCGCACCGTGGCGGTAGGGGGGATACACACCGATGAGCGGCCCCTGGTAGTCCACCGCCCGCAACGCCGCCATGACGCCGGGCCAGTCTATATCACCCTCGAGCAGCATGACAAAACCCGCTTCGTTGCCCGCGGCGGCCCGGTAGTCCTTCATGTGTATCCGGCGTACCCGGGGCCCGAGAATACGGATCCACTGCGCCGGATAACCCGAGGCCGCCACGTGGCCCACATCTACACAAGCACCCACGTAGCCGCTCTCGAACTGGTCGATAAAATCGCGCATCTCGACCGGACTCAGCAGGAACCGGTTCCCGGCATTCTCGATCGCCAGGCACACCTGCATCTGGGCCGCTTCGGGCACGAGACGGTGTATCGCGTTCAGGCTGGCTTCCAGGACCGCATCGTATGCGGCCTCCCGCGTGACCAGGCCGGGCACGATCTGTACCGTATCGATACCGAGGCTCTTCGCCATGGCCAGCATGCGGCGTACGATGTGCCGCGCTTTTGCGCCCGTCTTCTTGTCCTGCGCCGAGAGCGGGCAGTCCCACAAGGCGGTGGTGGCAAGGCTCGTCAGCGTGACACCCAGCTTGTCCGCGCGGCGGCGAATCTGCTGCAAGTCCGCTTCCTCCGTATCGAACGGGATTGGGCTACCCGGCCCCGCGCACACCTCGAAGGCCGCGAAGCCGTGGTCCGCCGCCAGTTTCAATGCTTTGTCCGTGGGCAGGTCTCGCGGGAATGCCCACTGATTGATCCCTTTTTCCAAACTGACGCACATCCCTTCCGCGATTTCTGTCCCCCTGCGGGGAGTATTGTAAACGGCATGCCTCGCCCTGTGCGAACCCACGGGGCGTCCCCATGCTCAAAAGAGGGGGGCGCTCAGGGGGTGTCTACCCCAAACACATCACCCGCATCTTCCACGGGCACCGGCGGCGGATCAGGTTCGGTGACGGCGATTGCGTGTTGTTTTAGAAGCGCCCGGCCGGTGGTATTGGCGACGAGCAACACCTCGCGGCTGCCCACCTGCTCGTGCCGCGTGACGTGCAGCGCCGGCGGCTGTGCGGCGAGGGCGAGCATCCAGCGCCAGTCCTCGACCTTGACGAACATGAAGGCCGGGCCATCGCCGCTGAACTCCGCGAGATAGGCATCCACGGCCTGGGCAAGTTCCGCCTCGAAGGCGGGAACAGCGGCCCTATCGTCCGCCTCCCGCGTGGCGATGGCCGCTTCCGCCGCCGTCTGCAACGCCGCATGCGCAGCCACCCCGGGTGCACCGTAATGGGCGACGGGCACATCCGCGACCGCATCGGTCAGCCGATCCCGGACCGCCCACTGGAAATCGCGCAGGGCCTCCCGTCTTCCGGGCGTTATGGCGGCCGGGTCCACGCCGATGGGATCGTTGAACCGCTCTTGATGCGCGCGTTTGCTGTAGAAGATATAGGGTTCGCGTGAAAAGCCCGCCGAGTACAGGCGAAACTCGGCGTCGGCCTCCGCGAGCCTGCGCACGGGCGCACAGAACGCCTTCGCCGATTTGAACTCGTTGATCACGGGCAGCAGCGTGTGCGGTGCGAGCAGACCGAGCAGGGCGAAGCCGCCGCCGATCATCCACGGCAGGGCGCGCGCCCCGGTAGCGAGACCCGCAACCAGCACGGCCACCGCCGCCAGCAACCCCGCCACACCAAAGGACAGTACCCCCGCATCGACCCGGTCGGCGAACACGGTGAACAACATGAGAAACGGCGCCGCGCCGATACCCGCGAGACCCAACGCCCACACATAGGCCGTGCGCCGGCGCCACGCGGTGTGCGCCCCATCCACAAGCGCCGGCACGCTCGCCGCCATCAGCATGGCGAGCGCCGGCCATAGGGGCAGCAGGTAGATGGCGCGTTTGCCGATAGCCATGGAAAAGAGGATGAACACGGGAACCGTGAAGCTCAGAAGCAGGCGCATGGGGTGGCCATCGTGCCGATGGCGCCAGACCCATGGGATGGTCCACGGCAGGAGCAGTGACCACGGCAAAAAATCGACGGGGATGTTGACGAAGTAGTACCAGGGCGGTTGCGCCTTGCTTACGCCGAGAAAGATACGCCCGATGATGTTACGGAACAGATCGTGGGCGATCTGGGTTTGCGCGGCGCCGGGCACCTGATCCACGGCCAAAAGCCGCGCCGGCACAAACCACACGCCCAGCATGGCCACCGCACCCAGGGCGCCGAGAACCCAGTGCGTTGCTTTGCGCGAGGCGTGATCGCGCCAATACAACACCCAGAGAGTCACGAGCGGAAATACGAGCGCCGGCGGCCCCTTCGCCAGCATACCCAGGCCGGTAGCGCCATAGAGCAGCACGAGCCACCGCGTCTCCCGGTCCTTGTCCCAGCGCCACACGGCATAGAGCCCGGCCGCCATACACGCCGTGAGCAGCATGTCGATCTGAGCGAACCGCGCCTGCCACCAGAACCGCCAGTTGGTCAGCAGGATCACCGCCGCCCAGAAAGCCACACGCCGCCCGAAAAGACCGCGCGCCAAGGCATAGGTAAAACCGAGCGTGATCAGCGCACTCACCGCCAGCGGCAGCCGCGCAGCCGTCTCTGTGACGCCGCCCCAAGGCGCCGCCGCAAGCGCTATGAGCCAGAAGAGGAGCGGCGGTTTCTCGTAGTAGGGTTCGGCGTTCACATGGGGCACGAGAAAGTCGCCGCGTTCGCGCATCTCCCGGGCCACCTCGGCATAACGCGGCTCATCAGGCGACCAGAGATCATAGGCGCCGAGCCCGCCCAACAGCAGCGCCACGCCCACCCCGAGCGCTGCCCAGCGCAACACCGCCCCCGGCGCCAGGCCCTCCTCAAGAGGCGCCATCACTATCTCCATCCTTTGGATATTGCGCCAAGAGATCATCGATGGCTGCCGGCTCTTCGAGCGGCGCCTCCTGGCGTATGCGCCCGAGCGTCTCCCGCACAAGCGCCCGCACCGCCGCCGGCCGGCCCCGCTCCGGCTCGAGGTGCTTGGCGAGATCCTGCGCCGTATCGAGCCAGCGCGTCTCGAGCGTGCTCATCATGCGTGCCGTGTCGCCCGAGGGTTCCGGAGCGCCAGGGCGCAACAGCATGGCTGGCTCGGGCAGCAGATCATGGCGCCGCGCATAGACCTGGAACTCGGGCGCCAGCATCAACACACGGCCCTGGTAGGCGTAGTCGTAGCGGTACAGCGCCCGGATGGCCGCCATCTGGACCATGGGGTCTTCGTCGGGCGCCGTAGCCGGTTTGTACAGGTAGTTCCGGAATTTTTGCGGCGCCATGGCCGTGACCTCATCGCGCAGGTACCGCGCAAAGAGCGAGTCCGGCGCGAGCCCCGAAACCGTGCGGTTGACCAAGAAGGTTCGCAACACCGGGTCGTTAGCGCGCCGTGCCATGGCATACAGCAAATCAAGCACATCCTGGTCGTTACCGGCCAGCAACGGATAATACTCGAGGGCCATCGCCACGTTTTCATAGGCCTGGCGGTGCGCCGCTTCCGGGGACCGGCCCCACGCCGCCGTGCGCGCGGCGTCGACGCCCTCATGCGCCGCACGCAGCAAGTGCTTGGGTTTCAGGTGCATCAGGTGGTCAAAGGGATAGCTAACGCGGACCAGCACCTCGCCCGAGGGACGCATCGTGCGCCGGTTTGCCCGCACGTCCTCGCTCTCGAGAATCTTCTGGATGTGCGTCCAGTAGTTGACAATAACCTTTTTGTCCTGGCCTTCGTCCGCCGTGGGCTGGGCCACACCCGCCGCCAGCACGGCAAGGAACACGCTCGCCAGTGTATGCATGGGTATTCTCCCGTTCCCGGCGCTACGCCGGGTCAACGCTTTTTCCTGGTCCGCACGGCGCCCTGCTCCGGAAACACGCCGCCCGATTTTATTCTAACGATTTACCAGCGGAAGGGGAAGACACGGCTGGTGTATCGGCCGGCCCGTGGCGGTGTATAAGCCAGATATTGCGCAGATAGACGAATACCGTCGCGGCAACCCCCACCCCGAAAATCCACTCCTGCTGGTTCAGGTGCGAGGCACACATAAGCACCGCCGCCACCACGCTCAGGTACCAGAAGACTACCGGCACCACGCTCTCCTTGCGGATTTCCGTGATTACCCACTGAATGAAAAAGCGGCTCGCGAAGAGCACCTGGGCCACGACGCCCACGGCGACCCAGAACCAGGTGCGGCGCATGGCATTTGCGCCGGCGGCCTGGGTCAGCTCGTACTCATTGAGCCAGGTGATCGCCGTGCCACCGAGCGCGAAGAGCACAATCGCCGCCACCACCCCGTGCACCACCACGAACCGTGTGTGCGTCAGGGTGCCGTGGCCGCGCCAGATATGCACCAGGTTGCGCGAGTACACCACCATGTTGAAGCAATGGCTCAAAGCGCCCACGGGCGACCCCGAATAGAAGGCGTAACATAGCAGCATGAACGACCCCGCGCAGCTCATATACCAGAAGGCCACCGGCATCACGCTGCGGCCTTTGAGTTCCGAGGCGATCCATTGCATGTAGAACCGCCCATAAAAAACAAAGGCCGCCGCCACCCCCATCGCCTCCGCCGTTATGCCAACCCAGGCGCCGAACGTCACTGCAAACCCCCTTCCCCACTCATGGGCCGGTGTCCTCTTCGACCGTCACCACCACAATCCGCCGCCGCAGCCAGGCCACCCCGATAAGATCATACAAACCGCGCCACAGCCGGTTGCCGATGCCGTACTTGGACACGCCGTATTGCCGCGCGTGGTGCTTCACGGGCACCTCGACGATGGAGAGACCCGCCATGCGCACAAACACCGGCAAGAACCGGTGCAGCCCGTTGAAACACACAAAGTACCGCAGGCACACACGCCGGAACCCCTTTGTCCCGCAGCCGGTGTCGCGCACGCCATCGTGGAGGATCGCGTTGCGGACGGCATTGGCCACCTTGCCCGAAGCCCGCCGCACCACAGTATCGTGCCGGTTCACCCGGTAGCCGCACACGCAAGCGTGCTCCTCGAGGAGTTCGAGAAACCGGGGAAAATCCGCCGGGTCATTTTGCAGGTCGCCGTCCAGCGTGAGGATGTATTCGCCACGCGACCGCACCATCCCCGTGTAGAGCGCCGCCGATTGCCCGTGGTTTCCCGCCAAGTGCACCGGGCGCACCCGATCGTCCTGCGCCGCCAGCGAGCCGAGCGCTTCGCGCGTGCCGTCAGTGCTGCCATCATTCACCAACAGGCACTCGAAGGCATAGCCCGGGAGGTCAGCGAACACCGCCGCGATCCGCTCATACAGGCGGCGCACGTTCTCCTCTTCGTTGTAAAACGGAACAACTATAGACACCAGGGAGGGCATAGCGCGTGAATTCCGGGGTTTCGTGATTGCTATCCATTATACAGGCCCGACATAGCCAAGGCACAACAGCCGCCGGTGACGAAACTGCCAGGCGCGGCCAGCGCGCCAGGACACGGGGCGGCGACGACGCCGGGCCATGTACCCCCGGCCATGCTTTTGCCATTTTGGCAATCTCATGGCGATGCGTGGCACCAAGAGTCTCGCGCCGCTGGTAGCGCGCCGCTGGTACTTGGTTGCGCGCAGGCATGGATAGGGTGTAAACTTGGCGTTTTCAAGCCGCATTGTGGGTGTTGACATGCTGGCTGGCGTGTGCTATTATCACTCGCAGTTATCGAGTGCTAACCCGTTTCGGGCGGTTGGGTCTTTTGCCAAAATGGCAGCAGTGGCCTGTGCAGCCCTATCGCCCGGTCAATTCAACCCAGCACCATGGAAGAAGGAGAGTTTACCATGAATGTACGACCCCTTGCAGACCGGATTCTGGTCAAGCGCGTCGAAGCGGAAGAGACCGTGCGCGGCGGCATCATCATCCCCGAAACCGCAAAAGAGAAGCCCCAGGAAGGCACCGTCGTCGAGGTAGGCCCCGGCAAGGTGGATGACGACGGCAAGCGGGTGCCCCTGGAAGTGAAGAAGGGCGACCGGATTCTGATGGGCAAGTATGCCGGCACGGAAGTGAAGATCGACGGCGAAGAACATATCATCATGCGCGAGGACGATGTGCTCGCGGTTATCGAGAAGTAATTCACCCCGCAACAAACGGGCAACAAGATAGATAAACAGGAGGTAACGTCATTATGGCAGCGAAAAAACTGCAGTTTGGCGAAGAAGCACGCCGCGGGATTCTCAGCGGCGTAACCCAGCTTTCGCGGGCCGTCAAGGCCACCCTCGGTCCCAAGGGCCGCAATGTCGTACTGGACAAGAAGTGGGGCGCCCCGACGGTCACGAAAGACGGCGTGTCCGTGGCCAAGGAGATCGAGCTCGAGGACAAGTACGAGAACATGGGCGCGCAGATGGTGAAGGAGGTCGCTTCGAAGACCTCGGACGTGGCGGGCGACGGCACGACCACGGCGACCATTCTGGCGGAGTCGATCTTCCGCGAGGGCCTGCGCAACGTGACGGCCGGCGCGAACCCGATGGCGCTTCAGCGTGGGATTCACAAGGCGGTCGAGGCGGTGGTCGCGGACCTGCGCAACCAGTCGAAACAGGTCAAGGGCGACAAGGAAGTCATCAAAAGCGTCGCCTCGATCTCGGCGAACAGCGACCCGGAGATCGGCAACATCATCGCCGATGCCATGGAGAAGGTCGGCAATGACGGCACGATTACGGTCGAAGAGGCGAAGTCCATCGAGACCACGCTCGAGGTCGTCGAGGGGATGCAGTTCGACAAGGGCTACCTGTCGCCTTATTTCGTGACGGACAACGAGTCCATGGAAGTGGTGCTCGAGGAGCCCTACATCCTCATCCATGAAAAGAAAATCTCGAACCTGAAAGACCTGCTGCCGCTGCTCGAGCAAATCGCGAAGAGCGGTAAGCCGCTGCTCATCATCGCCGAAGATGTCGAGGGCGAGGCCCTGGTCACGCTCGTGGTGAACAAAATCCGCGGCACCTTCCAGGCATGCGCGGTGAAGGCGCCC
>CAZMVU010000201.1:0-8990 GCA_964569295.1 uncultured Nitrospirales bacterium | reverse complement strand
ACCAAAGGGCTGAAGGCCCGAGCCATAGGTCTTGATGGCACGCGCCTTCAGCGCTTGGGGAACTGCGCATCCCTAACCCGGGCCTGCGGCCCGGGCTGGTATGGAACCGCGCCTTCGGCGCTCCGGAGACAAGCCCCGGGGCCTAATCCCAAGTCTCTCCGAACCGCGAGCCAACAACCGGGGAACACGCCTTTCGATCCTTGGGTTGCGGGCAACGCCCGCGTTGGCAGCTTTCCTAGCGTGTGGACTTTCTCGTGCGCCGTCTTTTCGGTCTCCGCTCGGGACGGGTCGACCCCAACCAGCTCGTATTCGAGGGCGTCGAGGGGGTCGAGGCCGAGGCGCCCCCACAACCGCCGGCGCCGGAAGAGGCGCCCACGGCCGCCAAACGCAAAGGCCATGGCCGCAAACGCCTCGCGGAAGACCTGCCCCGCCATCACTACCCTCGACTTCCGCGCCTGTGTCCGGCAGCACGTGCGCAAGCACGGCGCGCAGCTCGTGGTGCTCGACTACCTTCAGCTACTGCGTCCGCCCAGCCGGCGCGACATGCGCAGCACCGAGGTGGCAAAACTGTCCGCCGCCGCGAAAGCCGTGGCAAAGGAGTGCAGCGTGGCGGTGCTCTGCCTGTTGCAGCTCAACCGCGCAGGCGAAGAAGAACCGCGCCAGACCGCCTGAACGGGTGCATCAAGCTGAAACTCGATGGTCCATCGCGGCGCGACGGGGCTTTCCGCGAGTAGCGGACATGTAACAGACACCCCCCTTGTGGAATGTGCCAGAAAGTGATACCATTGAAGCATGAACGCGAAACATCGGCGGACTTTGGAAGCGGTCTTCGCGCACCCCACACGTACGGATGTGGCCTGGGCGGATGTGGAAAGCCTGTTCCGGGCTTTGGGCGCCGAGGTATCCCAGGGGCGCGGTTCCCGGGTGCGAGTGGCGCTTGGGGGCCGGCGGGCGGTGTTTCACCAACCGCACCCCCAGCGCACGTGCCTTCCCGCGATGGTGCGCGCCGTGCGCGATTTCCTCATCGAAGCAGGAGTGAACAAACCATGATGGATTACAAAGGCTACATGGCGAAGGTAGAACTCGACCCGGAAGCGAAAGCGTTCGTCGGGCGGGTGCTGAACATCCGCGACGTACTCACCTTCGAGGGCACTACGGTCAAGGGTTTGGAGAAGGCCTTTCGCGATACGGTCGATGATTACCTCGATTGGTGTGCGGAACGCGGCGAGAAACCCGAGAAGCCGTTTCGCGGCAACTTCCGGTTGCGCATGCCGGCGGACCTGCACCGGCGTGCGTCGGCCCTGGCGGAAGCGAAAGGCAAGAGCCTGAATGCGTTCATCAATGACGCGCTGAAACAGGCGGTTGAAGAAAGGTAGAGACATGGGCACGGTCTATCGGCGGAAACGTGGCGGCAAGCCCTACGGCTTCTACATCGCGAAGTATCGCGAAGTATCGCGACGGCGCGGGCATCGTGCGCACACAATCGACCGACTGCCGGGATAGGGGCGCGGCCCTGTTCCAGTAACCTTGAAGAGCGGCGCTCGTGGCTTGTGGCCGATTCTGAGCAGCACAGTAAGCCCGTGCCCTTGCGAACGGCCCCGGCGGCGGCCCTGTTCCCGAATGCCCCCCGAAGCGTGCGCGTGTTCAACCGTGACCTTGTGGCGGCGGGGCTGGCGGCGAAAGACGATGACGGCACGATTCACAAGGCCGATTCCCGAGGCCGCACCCTCGATATGCACTCCCTGCGCGGAACCTACGCTTCCATGCTGGCGGTGGCGGGCGTGCCTCTCGCAACAACCCAGGTGCTCATGCGGCACAGCACCCCGGCGTTGACCGCGAAACACTACGTTGACCCGGCCATGCTCGATACAGCGGGCGCGGTGGAACGGCTGCCCGGCTTGCACCCGGAACAGGACGCGGCGCGGAAGGTGGAAAACACCCCTGGAAAGTGTCCCCCTATGCGTCCCCCTCTTTACGACAAAACGGGGCAAAACGTGGCATTTCCTGGCCCGCAAGCAGGACAGCGGGCACCGGACACACCCCCATAGGCAGAGAGTGGTAATCGCCCCTATTCATGCGGGAATCCGCGTAAACAGCGGGGAAATGAAGGCGAAAAAGATGGTAGCGGTGCAGGGACTCGAACCCCGGACACGTGGATTATGATTCCACTGCTCTAACCAACTGAGCTACACCGCCACAGGGCGCATGATGCCGCACCATGGTCCAAGTATAACCAATGTTCAGCCGGCGTGTCCAGCTTGTTTTTGGGGCACTGGCGGGGTAGAAGCGGGGTTTTCTGGGAGGGGGCGGGGGAATGCCCTTTTCTCTAAAACGGGGAAAGCCGGAGGGAGTATGTGAGGTTCTACTGTTGGTACGTCATAGAGCGGCATGTTTATGGTGCTGTGTTTTCAGGGGCGCTACGGGGGGGAATGGGCGGGGGGTGCGGGCCTGGGTGTACGGTGATCGGCGGTGGTAAGCCCCGGGCCGCGCGGACTTATGGCGTTACGCCTTGTGCGCTGAAGTAGCTACGCAAGCGGCCGAGCCAGTCCGCATGCGCGTCTTCGTCCATTCGGAAGCTAAAGCGTGCTGCGGCCCGCTCGAGTTCCATGAGGTCCATAAAAAACTGAAACCGCGCGCCCGCCGCACTGAGCTTGGCGACGAGGGCCGCGTTCTGCGCGTCGAGCAGGTCGATCACGGACACGACGCCCCGGCCATAGGCATCGGCCACAAGTTCGAGGTTTTTCCGGGCCGCGTCGCTCGCGGCTTCGGCATGGGCGATGTTTGCGAAAGATGCGCGCGCCTCGTGCGCGGCGACACGCACCCGCTCCTCGATCTTTTCCTGTGCCGCCACACGTTCGAGTTGCAATTGTGCGACTTCTTCGCGGGTCTGGATGCGCGCGGCCTTGCGTGCGCCGCCCGCATAGATCGGGATGGATGCCTGCACGCCGATGCTCCATGTGGTGTCTTCCTCGGTGCCGGGCAGAAAGTAACGGATAATACCGCCCTCGCTGCCGGCGCCGCTGAACCGGAAGTCGTGGAGCACCTCGCCCTCGACACCGACCGTAGGCATGTAGTAGGCGCGCCGTGCCGCCTTCTGGGCCCGTTCCTTGGCATTGATAACCTGATCGAGCCGGCGCAGTTCCGGCGCACGGGCCAAGCCTTCTTCCACCATGAAATCGCGGAACAGGGTGAACGTGCGCGGGTTGTCCAGGTAGTTGCGGGCGACGGAACGGGTGGGCGCGAGGAGCGAATCGTCGAGCCCGGCTTCCTGCGTATCGAAGGCGTCTTCCTGGGGCAGGTGCAGGATGCGGTTGAGATCGAGCGCGGCTGCGGCCCGTTTGGCGCTTGCGTTCATCACATCGATCCGTGCGGAGGCGAGCTCGCTTTCCCAACGGTACACCTCGCCTGGATTGCCCGTTCCCACGGAGTGGCGCACCTGGGCGAGTTCGAGGTGTTTGCGTGTGAGACGCAGGTTGTCCTTCTGGATACGCTCGAAGGTTTTCGCCCGGAGCACGTTGAAGTAGGCTTGCGCGGCAAACTGGATGATATCGAGTTCGCGTCCGGCATATTCATGTTCGAGCGCTTTCTGGAGCCGCTTGCTGATGTAGACGTTGGCCCACGCCTTGTCGTCGTAGATGAGCTGGCGCACTTTCACCGAGCCCTGATATACATGCTCTGGCTGAAGGGGACTCGCCAGGTCTTCATCGATGAAGGTGCCTGTGCCCGCCGCTTCGACCTGCGGCTTCAGCTTTGCCCACGCCGCCGGGATGTTCTCCTCGCCGGCTGTGACCGCTTGTTCCTTGGCGCGCAGGTCACGGTTTTCCGAGAGGGCGCGATCCACCACGCTGTTCAGGGTCAACACGCGCACGGCCTCTTCAGATTCTTCGTTAATGAGCAATGCCTCAGAAAGCACGGTCCAGGAGGGTTGGTAGCCGATGGCGCGGGCGGTGGCCATGTTGAGCGTGAGCCGCCTGCCCTGGGGAAACGAGACCGGCAGTGCTTCCGGTTGTTCCCCACGCACAATGCGGTGAACATACAGTGCCATTCGCCGGGCCCGGCGCGTGTCGTCTGCGGGAGGCTGCAATGTCGCCAGCACACCCCGGCGCACCTCGTCCACCCCCGACAGCGAGAAGCTCGGCATATCACGCGCGATAAGCCCGTTGACCAGCGTATCAAAGGCATGGTCCGCCAGTTGAAACAGGGGCCCAAGATACACCGCGCCGGTACTTGCGGGAATTTCGGCGAGTGCGGCCATTGCATCGTCCGCCACCGGCGTGATCGTGATTTCGATACCGAGGTCCCGGCCCGCCGCGAGGGCCGTTCTCTCCAGTTCCGGCGCGCAGGCAAGCAGTTCTTCCGAAACCAGGATGCTCAGGTGGTCGAAGGGGATGAGTTCATGAAAGGCGCGTATGTCCCGTGCGACCGGACTCGGCGCGCTGATGTACGCCAGGTTGCGCACCCCGCTGCCGCCGTTTTCCATGGGAATCCCCAGCGCCTCGCGATCCACGATGTGCGCCGCGATGGCCGGCTTCGGTAACGGTCCCCGGCGCGCCGCGGCCGTCGAAGCAATGACGCCGAAAGCCAGCACGATATCCACCTCGGGCGCTTCGAGGAGCTGGTCCAGGGCGGCGTTCACGCCGTCCCAGGTCCAATCGCCCTGCAACTGGAAACGGTCCGGAAAACGCACGCCGCCGGTGTTGACGAGCAACTCGTCTATTTCTTTCCGGAAACGTTCGCGCAGGCTTTCCCTTGCGCGCGGCCCGGCCGACACCACGCCGATGACCACTGGTTCTTCCAGATCGAACGGCGGGGTCTGATCATCTTCCGCTTCGAATTCGCGCAACGACCGCGCAACGTCTTCCGGGTCCATGCCGGCCGGAGGCGCATAGCCGCGCGGTTGCCCGGCGGTTGCGGCGTCCCGCGTGTCCACGGGCACAAGGGGCGGCGCGGGGGCATCGGGTGGTGTTTGTGCGGCGGCCGTGGTGGCAAGAAACAGCAGCAGCACGCAAAGGGAAGGCGCAGGGAATGGCGGCCGGGTCAGGTACAACATGGTGGCGAATCCGTGTCTGGGTTACGAGTTCCGTGTGCTGCACACACCGCGCCGGTCATTGGGTATTGGCCGCTTCGGCGATGGCGGGCGTGGCCGCGTTTTTCTCGAGAAAGGCGATGAGCGGCGGGTTCACTTCTTCCGGCATCTCGTAGCAAGCCGTGTGACCCGCCTCTTGGATCGCATGAAACGCGATGTGCGGTATGGCTTCCTGCACGTGTTCATGGTGCCCAAATGGCACCACATGGTCCGCGGTGCCCCAGATGAGCAGCGACGGCGTGTCCTGTGCGCCAACGCGTTCATATACGGGCGCAAGGCTGAGCAGCGGGTTGTTACGGTAGGTGGAGAGGAGCGCCCGCTTGTAGCCGTGGTAGGTCATCTGTGCGAGGAATTCCTCCCGGTAGGGCGTCCCCTCCGGCACGCCCATGCGCTCCAAGGCAGCCGGCAGCTTGGCGTCCCCGAACGCCTGCAAAAGCCACTCGCCCACGCCCGGCCAGCGCATGGCGCTATAGCGCGGGTCTATATCGAGCGGGAAACCCGCCGGCGCCAGCAGCGCGAAGGCGCGCACCTTTTCCGGGTGACGGTCCACGAAGTGCACCGTGATCGCGCCGCCCATCGAGAGCCCCACCAGCGATACCGGCGCATCGATGTCAAAGGCGCCGAGCAGATCGGCAAGTTGCCGGTCAAAGACTTCCGCCGTATACCGCAGGTGCGGCCGGTCCGAGTAGCCGCGGCCGAAGAGGTCATAGCGCAACACACGAAAGCCGGCCGACGCCAGCGCGGGGGCGGTGTGGTCCCAGATGCTGCAGGGGCCCGTGTAACCGTGGATAAGTACGACCACAGGACCATCGGGCGGCCCGGCCCATTCGTAGCGGGTCACGCCCTCGGAAAGCTGCACGAAGTCGAGCCCTTGGGTCTGCTCGAGGTGCGTGCGTTCCTGCGCGTCCAGGGTTCGTGCTTCCATGTCCGGCATGATGAACGGATACGCGGCCACGCCGAGGCACACCACCAGCAGCAGCCCTCCTGTGCGCACGGCGTACTTTTTCGCTTTCCTCATCCCGAAATACCCCCGGTCGGTGTCTCAGTTTTCGGTCTGCCCCGGTGTGTCCGGCGCTGGTTCCCGGCGTGGGAAAAAGAACTCGACGAACAACAGAAGGAACAACCCCATCATGATCGCCACATCGGCGATGTTGAACACGCCCGTACGCACGTGCGCGATGCCCATGTTCATAAAGTCCACCACGACGCCGTCCCGCGCGATGCGGTCGATCAGGTTGCCCAATCCGCCGGCGAGGATGAGCGTAAGCGGGAGTACGGTGGGCGTGGCGACCCGGCGCTTAAAAATCACGATCGCCGCAACCACCGAGAGAATGACCACATTGAGCCCCGTGAGCAGCCAGAACCGGATGCCCGCCGAGAGCGTGCTGCCAAGGCTGAGAAACGCCCCCGTGTTCTCGGCATAACGCAGGTGGAACAGATCGTTTGGATACCAGCCAGCGGGAAACGGAATGATCGGTCCCTCTTTCAGATACGCAATCGCAAGCCACTTGGTGGCCTGGTCCAGGACGACCACCAACAGCACGGTAAACCCGACATATACCAGGCGTCTTTTGTGGTCCATGGGCGCGGTGTTCCTGTTCTTGCTGCAACGGCCGGCAGGATAGCATGGGCAGCACGCCCGATGCATCAGTCACGGCGAGTTTCCCTGGCCCCCATGCCCCACCAGCACCGCCTGCGATGCGCGGAACTGAGCGCCTGTAGTTTGGTGTGGCGGCGGCTGGGATGGCGTGCCCGGCATCGAGCAAGACGCGGCCGGGGAAGCCCGCCCTCCCGATGGGACTGCCCACTTCACCCGGAAGCGGCGCCACGACACGCCGAACCCCGTTGCGCGTTCATTATGAGCGTTTGGGGCGTTTTCACTCTTGCACGGTGAGCGTAACCGTTTGTTCCGGGTGCGCTTTGTCCAGCGGGATACGGACCTCGATGCGCGCGTCGCTCAGTTTCGATTCGCCGGCTTTGGCGTAGGGGTTATGCCGTCTGGCGGGCCAATGGACACTGGCGGTATCCGGCAATTCCCACCGGCATCCCTGCCAGGTGATCGCGCCGCCGACATCGGCAGGCATCAGGGACCAGGTATCCTCGCCGGTTTCGACGCGCCTTCCTGCGCCGGTACGGAGGGTGTCGCCCACGTGGGGCAGCAAGGTGATGTGCGCGTAGACCGGCAGGCCGGATTCCGCCGTGGCTGACACGCGGTAGCGCAGCGTGTGGTCGTCCACGAGCGCGATGCGCACCGTGCACTGTTCCGGGCCGTATTGCAGATCGAGGCCGAACGCGCTGTCCGTGATGAGTGTGGCCTCCGAGGGCACGTGATACAAGTCGCCCTTCGCGAGAAAGTCCGGGTTGGTATCGCCCTTCTCATGGCGCAGCAGGTCCATATCGCCGACGGTGAACGTGCTCCACGCCGGTTGCAGCTTGGTGTTGCCACCGCCCGCCGCCAGGCCGGCCCGGTCATGGTAAATGCTCACGAGGCTCTGCCGGTCCTGCAACCATCGGCTCTTCGGCACGTCGCTGTGATACGCCGACAGGCAGAGGAACCACGGCGGCTCTTGGCGTGTGGCCGCCCGGCCAACCCCGCCCTCTTCGAGAATAAAGAGGGGGTCCTCGGCTGCCGGCGGCGCCACGGCCCCCTCTTCACCATAGCGAATGAGCGAGGCCAGGTTGTCGGAGGAAAGCGTGTCGAAGCCTGCCGCCTGCCACTGCTGCTCGAGCCAGGCGCGCCCTTCGGGGGAAAAGGTGAAACCGACATTCCCGGTGCGGACGCCCTCGTGATAGGGGTTCCGCTCATCGATGGTTTCGACCATGTGCCCGTTCGGGTAGGTGAAACGCCGGTGGAAGCGCGCGGCTTTCTCGAGGTTCGGCAACACGGCTTCGTCGCCGGACATGGCGTAGTACGTGCCCAGTGCATCTGTATACACGAAGTTATAGGTGACTACAGGTCCGTCGCCTTCCGACCAGTAGCCGCCATCGCGCTGGCTGTCGGCCACTTTACGCAGAAACGCACGCGCCTGCTCACGCCACACCGGCTTGTCCAGCGCCTGGCCGGCGACATATAAGCCCATGGCGTGATGTGCGGGGATGTTGTGGACGCCCTTAAGGCTGTCCCGCGCGATGTTGCCATAGATAAGGGTGAGCCATTTCTCCCAGTGCGCGCGGCGCTCCGTGGGCATGGTGTCTTGAATGATGGCAAAAGCACGCACCCAGCGCGAACAGGTCCACGGCATGTGAATCTTACCCCAGGTGCTGCCATCCTTCTTGCGGAACTCCCACTGCCCGTTCTCATCGGCATCATCGATCAGCGCGTCGCCGGCGTCCATGATGACCTCGAGCAGATCGGCACTGCGGTGATGCGGGTTGTCTGGCCGGTCCAGCGCCCAGAGCACCGCCAGCGGAAACATGACGTTCTGGTCCTGTACAATCCAGATGCCTGACCCGAAGCGTCCCGTTTCGGCGTCGTAGCTATCGAGTGCGGCGGGGGCCTTCTCGATAAGCAATGCGGCGGCGCGGTCCTGGTATTGCAGGGGGTCCCCCGGCGCCTCACTCAGTAACATCAGCATCAACGCGGTTAACATGGCGTATTCTCCCAAGTATTGCCAAGGTCGCAGGCCGGTGTTCCCTCCGTAAGCGCGCGCAACGCAAGGCCGCCCGGCGAATCAAGCGCGAATCATAAGACCACGCGCCTTGCCCGCCAGTCAATTCTCGTGCCGCGCGTGGGCAGGTGTGCTGCATAGACCGGTGCGCATCCAGCGCGTAAGTGCTTGTGATTCAGCGCTTTCCGCCTTAAAACCGATGCAATTCTTTAGCCGTTTGCCGTACTTCATGGGGCTCCCCGGTATCGGCGCGGGTCGCGGTTCTGGCCCACCCGCTGTTTCTATCAGTCAAGACG
>CAZMVU010000200.1:0-9040 GCA_964569295.1 uncultured Nitrospirales bacterium | reverse complement strand
TTGCTCACAACTGGCACGAAGGAACCAAAACATCGGTAGTAGAAGAACGGCACCCTCTTGAAAGGAGACGGTTCTCTGGGCAGGGGCCTGGGAAAAGGCTCTCCTTCGCAAAAAGGGGTTCCCCCAGCTTATCGTGGACCCTACTGATTTTCCTTTTCCCGGCTGCCCGTATAGCGAATCCGCTGCGAACTTCTTATGCCGAACGGTGTCACAAGGGGTAGAAACGAATACGGGCCGCACGCCATGCCGCCCATTGAGCGCAACCCAACGGAGGAAGGGATTATGAGCACAGAAACCACACGGCACACGCATTTACGCCAGCACCGTCGCGGTGCAAAAGGGCTGCGGCGGCTGAGGCACTTGGGCGCGCTGACGTTTGCCCTGGCAACCCTCGTTGCCCTCGGGGTTGGGGCACTGCTGCCCACAACGTCCCAGGCGGCGGAACAGACCGCGGGCGGCACGTTGCAGTTGCTCGATGAAGCCAGTGAAGCGTTGGCCTTCTGTCCGCTCGAGCACACGGATGTTGAATCCGAAATTGCCGGCAACATTGCCCGGGTCACCGTGACCCAGTCTTTCCAGAATCCCCTTTCAGAGGAAGAAGACGGCGGCACGGCCCTCGAGGCGGTATACACCTTTCCACTCAGTGATCGGGCCGCCGTCGACCGCATGGTGATGCGTGTGGGCGACCGCGTTATCCGGGGCAAAATTCATAAGCGGGAGGAGGCGCGTGAGATTTACGAGCAGGCCAGGCGCGAAGGGAAAGCGGCCGGCCTGCTTGACCAGGAGCGCCCCAATATTTTCACCCAGTCCGTGGCGAACATCATGCCCGGGCAGGACGTCGAGATCGAAATATCCTACGTCGAGTATCTGCCGTATGAGGACGGCGCGTACACCTTCAGCTTTCCGATGGTCGTCGGCCCACGCTATGTCCCGGGCCAATCATCCCCCTCGGGCACTGGAACGGATCAGGTGCCGGATGCCGGAAAGATCACGCCGCCCATCACGCCGGAAGACACACGCGCCGGACATGACATCAGCCTGGGCGTGCGTGTGGCCGCGGGTGTGCCCATTCACGACCTCCGATCGGAATTGCACGAGGTAACGGTGAAGGAGGTATCCGTCAGCGAACGCGTGGTGGCATTGAAGAACCAGGAGACCATTCCCAATCGTGACTTTGTGCTCCACTACACCGTAGCGGGGGATGAAATAGATAATGCCGTGCTCACGCACCATGATGACCAGGGCGGATTCTTCTCACTCATCTTCCAGCCGCCCAAGCGGGTTGCGCCGGAAGAAATCCAACCGAAAGAAATGATCTTTGTCATCGACAGCAGCGGGTCCATGAACGGTTTCCCGATTGAAAAGGCGAAGAAGACCATGCGCCTGTGCATCGAGAAGATGCATCCGCGCGACAAGTTCAACCTCATCTCCTTTGCCGGTGGCACCGGCTACTGTTTCGCGCAATCGGCGCCCAACACCGAGGCTAATCGCAAGCAGGCGCTGGCATACCTGCAGTCCCTCTCGGGCCGCGGCGGCACGGAGATGATGGGGGCCATCCGCGCCGCGCTCGCCGGACCCTATGATGACGAGCGGCTGCGCATCGTGTGTTTCATGACCGACGGACTCATCGGCAACGACATGGCCATCCTCGACGAAATCAAGGGTACGGCGGACAACGCGCGCGTGTTTCCCTTTGGCATCGGCAACAGCGTGAACCGCTTCCTCATCGAGAAAATGGCCGCCACGGGCCGTGGCGCCGCCGAGATCGTCACCCTCGAGGCCAAGGGCGACGAAGCCGCTCAGCGCTTCTTCGAGCGCACCCGCAGCCCACTGCTGACAGACCTTGAAATCGATTTTGGCGGGCTCCAGGTGGAATCGGTCTACCCCACCATCGAGGCCCTGCCCGACCTTTTCGCGGCCCGTCCGCTGGTGTTGACCGGGCGTTACACGCAATCCGGTCAGGGCACGGTTACCCTGCGGGGCAATGCAGCCGATGGGCCGTACGAGGCCGCGCTGGACGTCACGTTGCCGGCGGACAAGCCGGAGTACGACGTGCTCGCCCCCCTGTGGGCACGTCGCCGCATTGACCACCTCATGGCACAGGACTGGCGCGGCATCCAGCAGGGGAACCCGGATGCGGAAATCAAGGAACAGATTACCCGGCTTGGGCTCGATTTCGGCCTCATGACCCAGTTCACCAGCTTCGTGGCCGTCGAGGAGCAGGTCGTGAACGAGGGCGGAGAAACCAAGCGCATCGAGGTGCCAGTGGAAATGCCGGACGGCGTCAGTTACGAGGGCGTTTTCGGCAGACAAGGCAACGCCAGGGGCGCTGCTAAAGGGGCTGGTTACCGGACGATGAGCATGGGTGGGGCCAGCTCGATGGCGCCCGTTGATCACATGGCCCCACAAACGCCACGCGCAGAAACTCAGCCCGCGCCCCCCCCGCGCAGGGAATACACCGCCGAAATCGCCGAAGAGAAACCGGCCCCGGACACCGCACCCAAACCCGAGGCCGGCGACCTGAAGAACTCCGCCGCGGCACTGGCGAAGCTGCACACCGAACTCAAGAAGCTGCTGCGCGGTGAATCCCACAAGGTGGCCGTCCAAGACAGCGCGGGGCGGGTCTACGCCCGGCTCGATGTCATCGAGCAGGCCCATCTCGATGCACTGAAGCGGGCCGGTTTCGAGATCATCGCGGTCGCACGTTCAAGCAACCGGGTGATGCTGCGCGCGCCTGTGGAAAATCTGGTTGCCCTCGCCGAGTTCGACTTCGTTGTCTCCGTGGAACCGGTCAACCTGAAGAACTGACCCGGACACATCGCCTGCCTATAGGCTATTATGTCCAACGCCGCCGGAGCCGGGCCACACGCCGGTCTCCGGCGGCAATAGCCTTGTGCCAACGGGTAGACCAAGATCACATATACGGCCGGCCCGAGCGCCAGGCCGCGCGCCGCGATCATCCATCACCTGCCATCATGCCCAGCCCGTGCGAAGGCGCCTATGGCCGTGGTGCGGGCGGTGCAATGCGCCGGGGGCGTTGGGGCGGTAGCGGTGGCGGATGTTGAATAAAGAGGCGGTGCAGGAGCATACCGGTGACGAATCCGCTGATGTGGGCCCACCAGGCAATGCCGCCACCGGCGGCCGGGGCCATGAGTGACAGGGCGCCGCTGAAGAGTTGTACAAAGAACCAGAAGAGCATAAACAGAAAAGCTGGCAGGGTGATCACCAGCGGGTAGAAAAAGATGGGGATCACCGTGAGCACGCCGGCCAGCGGGTACATGAGGAAGTAGGCTCCGAGCACGCCGGCAATCGCGCCGGAAGCGCCGACCATGGGCATGGGCGAGGTGCTGTTGAACACGAGGTGCATGAATGTCGCGGCGACGCCGCACAGCAGGTAGAAGATGAGAAAGCGCCAGCGGCCCAGCCGATCCTCGACATTGTCCCCGAAAATCCACAGGCTCCACATGTTGAAGATGAGATGCACCCACCCGCCATGGAGGAACTGGGCTGTTATAAAGGGCACGAGTCCCTGTTGGGGGAAGCCGGCGGCGTCGGCCCAAGCAGGGTGGGTGTAACGCAGCGGCACCACGCCATACAGGTAAAAGAGTTGCTCGAGCTGCGCGCTGGTAAGGGTGAGTTCGCCGATAAACACCATGGTATTGACGGTTATCAGCGCCCAGGTCACCAGCGGCACCCGCCGGCGTGGGAGTGTGTCCGCTATGGGTATCATGAGGGCGTACTTGGCTCCATGGCGCCTGGCGTCCGGCGGCGGCGTGGTGCGCCCGCATGCAACACGGCCGCCCGGTGCACAGCGCGCCGGGCGGCCGGATGAATACGCGTGCGTTTACCGCCAGCCCTGTGTCCGGCTGTCCTTTTCGAGTTCGGCCTGGTACTCGACACAATAGCGCGCGGTTGGAAAGGCTTCGAGCCGCTTTTTCGGGATGGGCTTGCCGGTGCCCTCGCACACGCCGTAGGTGCCCTCGTTGATCCGTTCGAGGGCCGCATCGATCTCGCGCAATTCTTCCGCTTCGTTGCCGTACACGCGCAGGGCCGTTTCCCGTTCGAAACTGTCTGTACCGATTTCCGCTGCCGCATCCACATCGCCCGTCGGGCGATCCGTCATTTTCTGATACAGCAAATCGCCGCGCATGCTGTCCAGTCCCGCGAGTATTTCCTCACGACGCTTAAGCAATAGCTTCTCGAACTTTTTCAGGTCCCGCTTGTTCATACCCTACCTCCTGTAATGCGACGGCATCCATGTCATCGTGCGGCGCCCACCGCCGCGCGATCCGCCCACAGCAACCGTAAGAACACCGGATGGCGGCTTCCTATTCGTACCGTAGCGTGGCTCGTAACAGGCAAGAACAGTGCCAAAAACGGACACGACTTTGCAAGGAAGGCGCAAACGGCTGCCACAAACACGCGCTATACGTAGGCGGGAGCACGCGGTTGACAACAAGGCGGGCGTGTGGTCTGGGCTGTTGTCCTGGTGAAAAAAGGTTACACGGGGTGTTTCGAGGCGCCACGCCGCGTGTTTGGCAGTTTTCTTGGCCGGCACTGGCACGGCTGTGTTTTCCATGCTGGCATGCCCGCTCCCTTTTCAGGCAAGATAGCGGTTGAAATGACTTGACGCCGCAGGCGTTCGCTGCGGCCGAAACAGGAGGGAATTTCGATGAGCACACAGCGTAGGACGGCACATTTGGCAGCGATGGCGATTGGGGCGGTCGTGGTGGTGGGGGCGATGGCGGCCGCGGAGGGCGGCAAGCTGCCTTCGATATTCACGGGCACGGACTTGGCGGGGTGGGAAGTGCCCGCGGACAACATCTGGTGGAAGGCGTCGGATGGCGTGCTCTCGGTCGAGAGCGGCCCCGAACAGAAAGGCTCGACGCTGTGGACCGAGAAGGCGTATGAAAACTTCGTCATGGAGTTCGAATTCAAGCTCGGTGAGGGCACGGTCGACTCGGGCATCTATTTGCGCAACAGTCGTGAGCAAATCCAGATCGGCATTTCGGGATCCCTCGAGCGCGACATGACCGGCTCGCCGTATATTTCCGGCAAGGGCTATCCGGTCGAGGCGGAGGGGGTGAAGGAATTGCTCAAACTCGACGACTGGAACGAAATGACTATCGTGGCGAAAGAGAACAACTACGCGGTGTGGCTGAACGGGGCGTTTGTGATGACCTATGACTCGGACACGGCGATCGAGGAGGGCCCCATCGGCATACAGCTTCACGGGAACCGGGACATGAGCATCGCGTTCCGGAACATCGGGTTGGCGGAGTTGATGTAGCCGGGGCGCTCACGGGGGGCTGCGGCTTGATAGCACGGCTGGGCCGTTCGTGCTACGTGCTTCCGAGCTTCTTTTCCATGCGCATCATGCTAACGACGGCGGCGAAGTAGATGGCCACGGCGGCGTAGAGCAGGATGGAGAAGCCGCCATGGACAGCGATGAGCATCGCCAGTGATGTGGCCACGACGGAGAAGCAGCCGTTGATCCCCCACACCCAGGGTACCAGCGCTTCGCGCCGGTCGGAGACCAGTTGCAGGCCGAGGGGGAACGGCATGCCCATGAGGAAGGCCACAGGCGCCAGCAGCGCGATACTCACGGTGATTTTCGCCGGGTCCGATAGGCCCGCCAGCGCCTGAAACACGCCGGGCAGCGCGTGGATATAGAGCAGCGCCAGGGCGGTTATCGCGATTACCACGGCGAGCAGGGTGCGGGCGCGGCGGTGCCGGAACCGATCCGCGTAGAAGCTGCCCAGCCCCGAGAACGCGAGTAGGGCGGCGAGCACCACCGCCACCGCGTAGACCGGGTAGGCGAGGAAAAGGATGAAGCGCTGCATGAACGCGAGTTCGAGAAAGATATAGCCCAGGCCGAGCGCGGCGAAGTAGGCCACTACCCAGCGTTTGCCCTTGCGCGCTGCCGGGGGCACGCCGCGCCGCAGGAACAGCAGCGGCCCGAGAATGAGCACCACGGACACGATAATGCTCTGCACGAGCGTGGCGAGGAGCACAATGTAGCCCCACTCGATAAACGGCATGCCGTGCTGGCCCGCGTATTTCACGAACCAGGGCAACGATCGCCATTTGAAAAACTGGAAGTGAAACGGCCGGTCGTCGGTGGCGGGGTGTACGGCGAAGAATGCCTCGTCGTATGCGCGCTGCCGGTTGTCCGAGAGTACGGCCGTGGCGAAGTGATGGTACGAGGCCTCCTCGAGCTGCGTATAGCGGTTGGCCTCTGCGGGCGCCATGCCGGGCAGGTAACACAGGTCGAAGCCCCGTTTCTCGCAGAAGCCGCGTATCGCTTTGATCTGCGTGCCGGTCAGCGGCGCCTTGGACACGGCAATGGTCCCTGTGTTCCACGAGCGAATGAAAGCCATATGCCGCGCCGGTTCTGTTATCCCCACCGTTTCGCACGCCTCGACAGCGGCGGCGAACAACTTGAGCGCATCCCGCGGCGGCGTCTTGAGCCAGCGCGTCAGGCAGAGCACGCCGTTGTCCGTGAGCCGTTCGAGGCCGAGCGCGAGGGCCTCGCGGGTGTAGAGGTAGTTCTCGCTGAGCGCGTGCACACCCGCCGCGGCCGCGCCGAAGGAATCAAGCAGCGCTATTTGCACGAGGTCGAAGCGCCGCTCGCTGTGTGCCTCGAGATAGCCGCGCCCGTCGGCCAGGACGGGGGTAACCTTCGGGTGGCTGTAAAGGCTGCCAGAGAAATCGTGTAGCGGGCCTTGCATGAGCGTGAATACCGAGGGATCCACCTCGACGGCCGTCACCGCGCGGGCCTCGTGTACGAGCGCGCTCAACACCTCGGTCCCGCCGCCGGCGCCGATGACGAGCACTTCCGGCTTATCGAGCATCTGGTAGCCGAGCGCGCCGGTGACGTGATCGAGAAATGTGAACGGGGCGAGATCGCCGTCGAACGCATGCACGGGCGAGACGGCCCCCGCATCGAAGTACAGGCCGCGCTGCGCCGGCAGCCGCCCATGCTCGGCCATGGAATAATTGGCGATTTGCCCCGGCGTCTCGCGAATCTGTTGCGCACGCACGGCCGTGACGACCGAGAGCGGACTAAACCGGCGCGCCTCCACCTGGGCATCGGGCAGGTCCATGGCGTAGGAGAGGCCCTTGTATTCCGAGACATTCACGGGTGCGTGCGGGCCAGCGTAGAACACGCCCAACGAAACCGCGAACACCGCCAGGCCGGCGCAGCGTGTGAACCGGCCGCGCCACTGCAGCGCCAGAAACGCGGCCGCGACCACCACGGCCAGGGCATAGGGAATAAGCCGGGGCGGCAACACGAATAAGCCCGCCACCACCGCGAGGGCGCCCACGCCGGAGCCGAGCATGTTGACGCCATAGAGCCGGCCGATGCGCGCCGGCATGAGCATGAAGACCAATGTGATAGCGGATGACACGAGGAAGAAGGGCGCGGTGAGCACGAGGTAGAGCGCGAGAAGCCACCATGCTTCACCCTGCTGGGTGGTGAGCTGGAGTGTCTCGAAGGGTATGCGTTGGCTGAGCGCGTAGCACCCGGGCAGGCTCACTGCCAGCAACAACACCGCGCCCGAGAGCAATCGCCGCTCCCACCCGCGGATGCGCCCGCGCAGGCACGCCAGCAAGGCCCCACTGATGCCGAAGCCCATCAGCGCGATGCTGACGACCATGTACGCGAAGTGATGCCACTGGGCGATGCTGAAAATCCGGGTGAGCGCGATTTGAAAGGCGATTCCCGCCCCACTCACCAGAAAGGCCGCCGTGTATATGGCGGCCGCATCCGCCCGGTCATGCTTGTGTGCGCATCCCGCCACGCTCCCCCCTGCTACTCGCCGCCGGATTCTTCCGCCTCGCTGCGGGTCAGCGGCACGAACCGCACGGGCATGATACTGTGTTGTACTGTCGATCCGTCTTCGCGCTTCTCGACGATCATCAGGTTCTGCACGCGGAACGGTGGTCCCACGGGAATGACCATGCGCCCGCCCGGCTTCAGTTGCTCGACAAGAGGCGGCGGAATGTGGCTGGCGGCGGCGGTCACGATGATCGCGTCGAAAGGCGCTGCCTCCTCCCACCCAAAGTAGCCGTCGCCGGTGCGGGTGTGTACATTTTCATATCCTGCGTCCGCCAATTGCTTCTGGCCCTGTTCCGCCAGCGGCGGGATAATCTCGATGGTGTACACGGTCTCGACAATCTCCGCCAATACCGCCGCCTGATACCCCGACCCCGTGCCGACTTCCAGCACGGTATCGTCCGCTTTTACCTCGAGCGCCTGTGTCATGTATGCCACGATGTACGGCTGCGAGATCGTCTGACCGTGACCTATCGGCAGCGAACGGTCGGCATAGGCCTGCTTCGCCAGCCGGTCCGGCACGAATTCATGGCGCGGGACGGTGCGCATGGCCGCGAGAACCGCTTCGTCCGTCACCGGCTTGCGGCCAAGCCGGGCATGCTGGATATCTTCCTCGACCATGCGCGTGCGCGCGGCGGCATAAGCGTTTTGGTCCGCGTCTTGTCCTTCTGCCTCCTGCGCGCCAGCCGTGACACTGCACAGTAGAGCGATGCAGGCGCCGCACACGCTACACATTGTATATAAGGGGTTGCGCTCTCGCCTGTTCACAACGTCCTCCTTTCTCGTCGCATGCCGCACCGCGATCGTCCGCATCCAAGTATCTTGTACTCGGGCGCCATCGCCACTGCTCACGTATCCCACTATAGGGAAAGAAGCCGTGCCGATTGCAAATTTACTGCCCGCGGCTGCCCCCATTTTCTTTGAGGTTAAAAGCTCCCACTTGTGGGAGAGTTGCAGACCTTGCCCTTTCTTCAGGGTCAACGGCCTTTATCCTGCCAGAATGGTCCGCACGTCCGGGTAACCTTTATAGTACGCGCTTTCAGCGCTTGCATGAGGCGCATCCATAACTTGGGCCTGCGGCCCATACGTATTAACCTGGAAGACTATCCCCGCTTTTTTTGGCGTTTGTGAGAAAGCGCTGCGTCGTCCGTGACTCCGCAAGACCGGGGATTAAGCGCGCTCGCTTTCTCCTTCGCGAAG
>CAZMVU010000199.1:0-9214 GCA_964569295.1 uncultured Nitrospirales bacterium | reverse complement strand
CGACGAAGAAGAGCTTCGACTGCGTCGAGATGATGCACGCGGGCGCGGATCGGGTCCGCGAGAACCTTGCGGGGAAATCGCTTGAAGCGCAAGCGGCCTAGTGGCGCACCAGGACAAAGGCGCTGCGTGCGCGTCAGGCGAGCTTGCGCGGCGAGGAACTCGAGTCACGCCCGTGAAGCCAGGAAGCCGCAGGGGGCTGCGACCCTCCCCGCGTTGGGTGTTGCTCTGGAGACCGTACGGTCGTTGCGCTGGCTCGGCCGGAACGCGGGCAGAACAGCAGGTTGGGAAATGAGGGACAGCCGCGCGCGATGCTGCCGCCGATCAGCCATACCCGGGGCAGGGCGTCCTGGTTGGCGCCGGTGAACCAGATATCGCACCACGCGATACGTTCGCGGTGTGGCGGCTTGCCGCCGGCGGGATCAGTCTCCCCGGGGGCCGGACCCACGAGGAATAGAAGCAGAGGGGCACCGATGAGAAGGCGGCGCATGGTTTCCTCCCGTCTGTTGTTTGGATGGCGCATGGCCACCCGGTCAATAACGGGAGGGATTGTACCGCGTGCCTATGCTTCGACCTCGACGAGATCGATCTCGAACACGAGTGCCTTGCCTGCCAGCGGGTGGTTCGCATCGACGGTGACCTGGTCGCCTTCGACCTCGACCACGTTGAGGATCATCGGCCCCTGGGGACCCTGAGCCTGGAATTGCTGGCCCACTTCGATGCTGGCATCCTCGGGAAATTCGCTGCGCGGCAACGTCTGCACGAGTTCCTCGCGGAACGGGCCGAAGGCGTCATCCGGCTGGAGCGTTTCGGTCTTCTGCTGGCCGGGCTCCATACCGACAACCGCTTCTTCGAAGCCGGGGATCAGCTTTCCTTCGCCGATACGGAACTCGATCGGCTCTTCGCGCTCGTGGGACGAGTCGAACACCGTCCCGTCTTCGAGCTTACCGGTGTAATGCACTTTCACGACATCATTTTGTTCAGCTGCGGCCATGGGATTTGCCTCCTTTGGCTGGTTTACTTCCTCGAATTATATATGCGTCACGCCGCGCCCCTTCTCACGAGGACAGGCGGCGCCAGTACGTGGGTATGTCTTTGGAAGTCCGCTGCGGGGAAGGCGAAAGCGAAAGGGGTTTTCTGCGGCTTGCATAGGCATAGGGCCCCGGCCTACTGCTTTCAGTGGCCTTCCCCGGCAATGCGACGAGGGGGGCCGGGGCCTGCGTCGCGGCGTATTTTGCACTTATAATACAGGAAAAGCGAAGGCTATTCCAAATGCCGGGGACCGGCGCCATGCTTGCAGCGCCTGCCGGAGGCTGGGGTGCTATGCGAGGGCACGCCCTGTGACGGGATAGCCGCCACTTCGGTGTTGCCTGTCCCCTGCCTGAAAAAAGATCGGACGGATCGGCGCGATCCGTCCGATCCGTCCGATGTGTGTTCTCAGCAGCTCTACGCCATGGTAAGCGCTTTCTCCAGATCGATGGCGTTGTCCGGTTTCCCCGCGCCCTGGTCGTAGGGCGCTTCGAGGCTCCAGCCGTTCTGATACGGCCGGTACGCCCACGCGTTGCCTTTCGACGCCACCTCGTCGTCACCCTTGAACCGCTCGTTCTCGGAATCCCAGTAGAGGGTGCCGCCGGCGACATACGAGCAGGTGCCCATGTGGCAGGTGCGCGAGGTATTGTGCAGCACATCGACCGACGAGATCGGGGCTTCGCGCGAGCGGATGCACTCGACCCAGTTGGCCCAGTGGCGCATGTTCAGCTCGCCGCCGGGCGCCTTCTTGGGTTCGCAGCCGCCGTTGTTCGACACGGGGTAAACCTGGTAGCCGCCACGATCGACGCGCAAGGTGCCCAGCGTGCCATGGAACAGGATACCGTGGCTCTGGAAGCCTTCGGGCAGGAACTGGTTGTACACGCGGTTCCCGAAGGTAAGCAGATAGTCGTCGTACTTCCAGCTCACGCTGAGCGTGTCGGGCGTGGTGCGGTTGTCCTGCACGATATACTTCCCGCCCTGGGCGGACACGGAAATGGGCTGTTTCTCCTCGCCCATGCCCCACAGCGCGATGTCGATGAGGTGTGTGCCCCAGTCGGTGATCTTGCCGCCCGAATAGTCGAGGAACCAGCGGAAGTTGTAAATCCAGCGATTGGTGTTGAAGGGTTTGTGTTCGACCCAGCCCTGGTGGAATTCCCAGTCGAGGCCGCGCGGCTCATACTTCGCCCGGTCGTCGTCGCCCATGCCGATACCGTCGATGGGTTCCTCGTCATGGATGTAGCACTCGACATGCCCCACCTCGCCGATGTAGCCATCGCGCACAAGCTGCACCGCTTCCTGGAAGTGGGTGCCCGACCGCTGCATGTTGCCGCCCTGCAGCACGACCTTGTTCCGGTGCACGGCATCCACCATGGCGCGGCCTTCTTCGATGGTGGTCGACAGGGGCTTCTCGCAATAGATGTCCTTGCCGGCATCGGCCGCATACAACGTGCACAGGCAGTGCCAGTGGTCCGGTGTAGCAATGACCACCGCGTCGATGTCCTTGTTCTCGATGATCTCCCGGAAGTCCTGGTGGTGCGTGATGTTGTCGAACTTTTGCGTGGCCATCTGCATGCCCCGCGCGAGGTTTACGTCGTAAATGTCACACAGCGAGACAATGTGTAAGTCGTTATTGCGCAGCGTGAAATTCAGATTCGCCCGGCCCATGCCGCCCGTGCCGATGTGGCCCGTGTAGATTTTCTCGTTCGCCCCCATCACCGACTGGGGCATGAGGTTCTTCACCACGCTCGACTGTGCGGCGTTCGCCGCCGTGGCGCCCAGGGTCACGCCTGCGGCCGCCTGGGCGGTGCGCTTCATGAAATCACGCCGGTTCAAGTTCTTCGGGTCTTGCTTCGCCATAACCGTGGTCTCCCTCGAGTTTGTCCGTGCCACGCCCGGCCGCGGGCGGTTCCTGAAACCAGAAATCCAATACTACCCCCGAACCGCCGGGTAATGCAATGGCCGCTCAAGCTTCCGGACAACAGAGACTCCCGGCATGCACACGAGGTTTCTCGACCGGCAGCAGGTTGAGTGAGCATCGGATGTGCTGCATACTGGTGACGAACCATGTCCATTGCAGGCGCATACTTCAGTGAAGAGAATCCATGCCAGCAAGCAGCGGTGGTCATATCGGATCGTCATTCGACGCATTCCTGGAACGTGAAGGCCTTTTCGAGGGATGCGCGAGACTTGCCATGGAAGAAATTGCGGCCATGCAAGGAGCCCCACCATGCGCATCACCACCATCCTGACCTGCCTTTTCGCGCTGGTGCTGACCGCTACCGTCAGCGCCGCGGATATCCTTGCCACGTGCACCGGCGACCGGGTGCGTGTGCGCTCGGCGCCGTCGCTCGAGGGCGATATCCTCACCCAGCTCGACCAGAACGAGCGCGTCACCGTGCTGGCGACCCCGGAGGACAAGGCGCCCTGGGTGCAGATTCGTCTGCACCGGGAGGACGCCACGGGCCATGCGGTCACGGGTTGGATGCACGGGCGCTACCTGCGCGTGGGCGTGGCGAGTGAACAGGAACGCCGTAGCGCCGCGGCCACGGCGGCGCCGGACTATCAGACCGTGCTGCGCCTGAGCACGGTGGACGGTCTGCCCTATACGGACGATGCCGCCATTTTCGCCACGGTGGCCATGGAGCATGTTGAAGACGGCGTTATCCGCTGCACGGTGCGCAGCATGGAGCGTACGTTTTACGACGCGGACACAGGGCAATGGGCGCCGCGGCGGCATGTGGCAATCGTACCGTTTCGCGGACAGCGTGGGCAGGTGTGGCGTACGGAGGGCGATGCGCAGTGGGCCGTGGGCGATGCGTTTCTCATCACGCCAGCGGCCTTATGGCAGCGGGCCATGGCCGTGCCGGACCGCGGCCCGGAGGAGCGCACGAAAGCCATGAACGCCCTCGGCGGCGCACTCGATGCCATGGGCGAGGCGCAGCGCATGGAAGATACCTGGGTGGTCGACCCGCCCATCGCACCGCTGGATCCGGGCCCGGAATACACGCCTCTCGGCGAAACGGGCCGCCGGCTGTTCAAGGCGCCGCCACAGGCCGCGGAGTGAAGGAAGGGAAATAGAAGGTTGTGGGGGAAACTTCTTCTTGGGAAAGAAGAAGTTTGTCCCAAACCCCTTTTCAAGAAGAACCTATTAGGGTGCTTCATACAGGGTTTTTATTGCAGCTGAAATAGGAGTACGTCATCTCATGTACGAAAAGAGTCTTTGGTTGTTCGCGATGCCAGCGCTGGCATTGCTTGCCGGTTGTCAGAGTGCGCAGGCCGGCCCAGCGCCCGAGTCGCAGCAGCCCGTCATGTATTATGCCGATGCGGACCACGGTGGGCTGTTTGCCAAAGACCCGGACGTGGTGCGGTTTGACGGCCGGTACCTCATGTACTACACCGTCCGCATGCCCGGGCGTATTGGCATTGGCATCGCCGAGAGTGATGACCTGACGGATTGGTCGAAGGTGGGGGAATTGGACCCGGCCGCGGATTATGAGAAGAATGGGCTGGCCGCGCCGGCGGCGCTGGTCCACAAGGGCCAGGTCCACCTTTTCTACCAGATTTACGGCAATGGTCCGAAGGATGCGTTGTGTCATGCCGCTTCGGATGACGGGGTCCACTTCGAGCGCAATCCGACGAATCCCATCTTCGCACCCACGGGTGCGTGGAACGTGGGGCGGGCTATCGACGCGGAGGTCTACATCGAGGACGGCACCGCCTTCCTCTATGGCGCTACCCGCGATCCGCAGATGAAACGCCAGATGCTTTTCGTGGCCACGGCGCCGGTGCCGGCCGGGTTCGTGCGCGATAGCTGGACCCAGCAGTGCGATGGGCCTATCCTTGCGCCCGAACTCGAATGGGAAACGAAGTGCATCGAGGCGCCCACGCTCATCAAGCATGGGGACCGCTATTTCATGTTCTACGCCGGCGGCTACAACAACGACCCGCAGCAGATTGGCGTGGCGGTGTCGGACGACGGCCTTGCGTGGGAGCGCCTCTCCGACAAGCCCCTCCTGCCCAACGGTCCCGAGGGAGCGTGGAACCACAGCGAATCCGGCCACCCCGGCGTATTTGTCGACGAGGACGGCACGAGTTGGCTGTTCTTCCAGGGCAACAACGACAACGGCAAGACCTGGTTCCTCTCGAAGATGCGCATTGCCTGGGACGATGCGGGCCTGCCTCGCCTTATCAGGCCGAAAGACGGGCGGGTGTATCGCCTTGAACGGGAGAATTGATGCCCGGCACCAATCGCGCCGGCGCCTGTTGAAGGTTTCCCTCATTTTGCTACTGTTCCGGGGGCCTGGCCATGTCCGCTGGGGCATGAATCAGATGGAAGGCGTAGGGATGCACACGAAGAAAAAACTGCTCGTGTATCTGGTGATACCGGTTGGCGTGAGCCTGGCTCTCATGGGCATGTATTTCTCCGGAAACATCGTGTTGCAGCGCATTGTCGTACCCAAACTGCCACCCCTATCGCCGGATGATTGGCGCGAATTTGGCCTGCTGGAAAACCTTCAGAACGTGCTGTGGATCGCGTTCATCGCGGCCGCGGCGGCGGGCGCCTGCCGCAAGACATGGTGTGTCGAGCGGGCGGCCTTTCTGCTTCTTACGTTCGGGGCGGTCTTCATGCTGCTCGAAGAAACGGACTACGGCACGCTCTACCACGGGTGCGATACCTACAAAAAGCACCTCGCCGGCCGGGATGGTTATGACATGTTTGCTCCGCGCCGTGAATGGCCGCCAGAACTCGTGGCCCAAATTCCGGATGAGGAGTCGTTCACAGTGCATAACCGCCTGGATATCACGGGCGAACTCAAGCGCGTGAACGATGTCCTCTTTGTTGCTTTCTTCGGTCTCTTGCCGCTGATTGCGTGGCGCATGAAACGCCCCTGGCTCGATTACATCGCCCCCGAACGCTGGGCCATTGCTACCCTTATTGCCATCTTTCTACTGCGTACCCTGACCCACACCCTCGGCGACTGGGAAGCGCAGGTTATCCGCGAAGCGCAAGCCGCGGGCAATGCCATCAACCGTGAACGCGGCGCCATCAGCAGCAATCTCTCCGAGTTCCGCGAGCTCAACACGTACTACCTCTACCTCGTGCATTGCATCACGGTCGTGTTTCTGCGCCGGTCTCCCGCCCAGCCCCCGGAAGAGGAAACCCGCGCGTCGAACACGCCGTAACCACGCACACCCGTGCGTTTCTGGCGGCGAGGCCCGCACCGCCAACCATCGAACACTGCGGCGGCCGCCGTTGCGCGCGTAAGCAGGGGTGCGCTGAGCAACCGGACAACGCCCCGGCAAAGACCGCGAACACCTCTGCGCCGCCGCTCCCGGCTACAAAGACGCCGCCCAGCGCCTGGGCCTGTAAAACGCGGGGCATTGTTCCAGCGGGGATTCTCGTGTGGCCCCCCGCGTGTCTTGCGCCCCTTATTGCAGCAAGATAACCAGCCCGATGAGGGCGATGGTTGCCACCATGGGTATGGCAATGGTCACCACCCGCAAGTAAACGCCATGCCCGAGATCGAAACCCCTCGAGAAAGGTCGTGCATGTCCGCTGCCGGCGTGTCCTCGCCGGGAGAATGGCCCCATGCCGCAAGCAGGGCTTCGTCGAGGGCTTCGAGTTGGCCGGCAAACTGGCCGGGGCCGTGGCGGCTTTCCGCATTCCCGGGTTTCCGACAGCATGAGCAGGTCCGTGGGCCGGTGGTTTCCGTTTATGGCGCACTCCTTGCCGCCGAGATACTTATCTTCCCCTCTGTCCGCCGGAACGGCGGCCCGCCGCGCCCGCAAAGACATCGAACGCCTCTACGCGCGGCTTGGCTGACGGCGCCTTCTCGACCGATGCCGTGTTCATAACACTCAGGCGCTTTCGCGATGAACGGGCGCCTTGGGCGGATAGGTCACCACGCGCTCCGGATGTTCCCGCTCCCACGAAGCCAAGTCGTCGGCCATTTTGCGCAGATCGTTATCGAACTGCTGCGCGTAGGTCTCGCGAATACGGCGGACTTCCGCCACAATGGGATCGTCTCGCACGGTCAATCCTCCATCAGTTCTTCCGGCGTGCAAATCACCGGGCACCGGTAGCCGGCCGCTTCCACCAAGTGCCCAATACGCTCACGCAAAGCGGCGTTGGCCAGATGTTTGCAATTCCACGTCAGTAGGTAGTCCACGCCGTTCACCGCAGCCACTGCGATGTGCACCGCGTCTGCCTTTGCATTGGCGGGGATAGGGCCATCTTCCACCAACCGCCGCGCCAAGCCAAACACGGGCGCGCCCATGCCCAACGCGCGCAACCCGGCAATCGCTGCCAAGCGCTTCTCCGCCGCTTCCGGGTCACCCCCGCCCGCTTCACGCACCACAAGGGCCGACACCACGCGCTCGAACGCTTCCCCACGCTCCTCCCACCACTCCTGCGTCAACGCCTGGTGTGCCAACGTCACCATATCCCGGTTCACGCGGTTTGTCAGATAACTGACCACGCTTGTCTCTATGTACACTTTGGGCTTCATGCACGTTCAGTATACCAAACGGCGCCGACAACGGACCTTTGAATGCTCCCCCAGAAACAGGATGCGCACGCGAAGACGCAGAAAAGAAGACGAACTGTGGCATGGTGCATCGAAGTAGATATCACTCCACAAATGATCGCATAGAACATAAAGGGCGCAAAACGCAGGCAAGAGAAGGATCAACCACGACGAAACACCAATGGACACGAAATGGGCACTCGCCCGGTTCTGTCCCTGCCTTCTTTCTCCCTCGTGAGACTCTGTGCTCGGTGGTAAAATCTTCCTTTCTTCGAAAGCGTTCAGAACCCTGGAAGCCCACAAACACAGGGCGCTTGGCGGCAACCCGCAAGAAAAGGGACAGTCCCTGCTCGCGGACTCGCGAGGACAGTCCCTTTTTTGCTCAGCTTTCTGCGCTTTTCTGAGCACCCTCCCTAAATGCTTACTTTTCTGTTTATCATTTTGCCCTACTTAGTGTCCTTAGTGGTTAGTCCGGATTTCGTGCGGCACTTCGGTTGCTGCTTGTCCGTCTCGGGCGGGCTTGGCCGCGCTGGGCAAATTCGTGTGCATTCGCGGTTCTATTCGATTCGGCTTCCGCGCCTCTGCGTCTTTGCGTGAGATTCTCCCCCGCGCGAAGAGAACCGCACGCGGAGAGGCTGAGAAGAGCGCGTCCTCTTCGCACCTGTCGCCGGCCTCAGCCGTCAACGGCATGCTCACCGCCTTCCTCCTCCGCATCCGGCGCCAATCCCCATGCCGCAAGCAGGGCTTCGTCGAGGGCTTCGAGTTGTGCTGCCACGTAGGGGGGCGCATGGTGCGCGATCACAGTTTCCCGCGCGCGGCGGCCGAGTTCCACGCGGAGCTTGGGCTTGGTCAGCAGGGTCATGAGCGCCCCGGCAAAGGCCGCGGGGTCATTGTCCGGCACAACGAGGCCGTCCTGTTCATGGGTGACGGGGTAGGCTGAACTCTCACAGGCCACCACCGCCTTGCCCGCCGCCATGGCGTTGAGCAGCTTGATCGGATAGCCCGACCAGGACACGCGCGGCACGGCGACCACGGCATCTTCCGCGAGGCAGGTGCGCAAGGCGGCAAAGTCCGGCGTGGGCATATGCTCCGCGCCGGGCAAGGTTTTCGGTTGGGCCGTGGCGATGCACAGCCGCGCATCCGGCAGTTTGCGCCGTACGCGCACCATGGCTTCCTGCAACAGGCCTAGATTCTGGTAGGCGTCGAGGTTGCCGGTATAGAGCACGGGCGGATGCGCGACAGGTGCGCCCGGCGCCGCGAACACGCTTGCATCGACGGGCGGCGGGATGACATGCACCCGCGTCTTCGGAGCCCCGCGCAACACGAGGTGTCCCGCGAGCCGGCGGTGCGGTGCGATAACCGCGTCGGCCCGATGCGGCAACCGGTAGTCGAGCCAACGGCCGAACCGGCGCACCCAGGCACGCCCGCCCAGGTAGTACGGCAATTCATCCGCCATGACATTGTGCGCGTGATACACGATGGGCCGTTTGCCCGCGAGCAACGCCACCAGCAGGGCCTCGTAGTTGTGCGCGTGGACCACGTCGATCCGGTGCTCGCGCACAATGCGCCGCAGCCTCGCCACGAGCGCAAGGTCAAGCAGCGGTTTGGCGAAGCTGGGGCCGGCGGCGGTGCGGGTGTCGCCGGGGGTACGCCGGCCCCGG
>CAZMVU010000198.1:0-9231 GCA_964569295.1 uncultured Nitrospirales bacterium | reverse complement strand
CAAGAGATCCCAGGGAGGGCGAGCGTCCCCGCGAGCCGCAAGAGATCCCAGGGAGGGCGAGCGTCCCCGCGAGCCGGAACTTAACGTAAGAACCCAAGACGGCGGCCGGGAGCGGCCGCGGTACCAGGCGCCGCACTCTTCATCTTCGTTGCAGCATTGTGCCTTAGCACTTCGCCGATGATGCCCAAAATTCAGTAGTTGTTTATTGCCCGTTATAATCTTTAAGGTACCAACCCGGGATGAAAGGGGGTCGTAGCACAACCGATGGACATTACAATTCGAGAATACCGGCCCGAAGATGAAGCGGCGTGGATGCGCGTGCATGCCATCATCATGACCATCTCCCATGCCTGGAATTACTGTATCCAGGAGCGCCCGGAATACGAAGGGCACGCCAGCACCCGGCTCGTGGCCGAGACCGGGGCCGAGGGTAAAATCATCGGCCTGACCGACACGCAATACGAGAATGAAGTGGGCGAATTCTGCTTTCTGAAAGACAGCCCCGGCGGCTATGTGCTCGAGTTCGGGCGGCTCCCGGAGTACAGCGGGCATGAAATCGGCAAGCGTTTCATCGACGCCACCATCGCGGATGCACGCGCGAAGGGCTTTCACCGCCTCGAGTATTGGAGTCAGGATCGCACCGCGCAGCGGTTTTACCGGCGTCTCGGCATGAAGGAGATCGGACGCCACTACCGCTTTCGTTTCAAGCCGGCGGAGGCGATTACCGATGTGCTCCTGCAAGATCGCGTCGGCATCGAGTACCTCTATGGCGTCTGCCTGCCCGAGGAATGGCCGCTGGTCAAGCAAAAGTACGATATCATCACGAAGCACCCGCTCGAACCGCACCTGTGCATCGGCTACGAGGTGCGGTTCTAGCCGTGTGTCCGCACCGGGGAGCCGCGTCATGGCAAAGCTGAAGCTCGACCTGCACGACATCTACAACAGGGGGGCGTCGATCGATGCGGAGCTTGAACGCGTATTCCGCGAAGCCGTCGAGAAGCGTATCCCGCTGATCGAAATTATCCCCGGCAAGGGCAGCGGCCAGTTGAAGAAACGGGTGTTGCGGTTCTTGCAGCGGCCGGACATCAAGCACCAGTACCACCGCATCGAGAAAGACAGCAAGAATTTCGGCCGCCTCTTCGTACACTTCCGGCACTGAACCAAAAGGCAACGCCCCCGGCTGTGTTGCCTCAGCCGGGGGCGCGGTCTGTTTACTTTGTGGTGCCTATTCTACCGCGGGCGGACCCGGGCAGAAGCCGTCCTCCGTGCCGTCGTCCGGGCAGGCGTGGTAGCCACCGGAGTTGAAGAACTGGATCAGCCGCAACAGCTCCGTCAAGTCAATGGTCCAGTCCGGCCCGTCGGCGTTATAGTCGCTCGCGTGCGGGCGGCAATCGTACGCGTCACCGGCGCCGGGCACAAAGCCGTCTTCCGTGTCATCCGGATTCGCCGCGCAGTGGAACCCGCCCGAGTTGAAGAACTGGATCACCCGAAGCAGCTCCGTCAGGTCGATTTGCCAGTCCCCGTCCTGGTCCGCGGTGTGCTCGGCAACCGGTTCGCCTTCGCCTTCGCCTTCGCCTTCGCCTTCACCTTCACCTTCACCTTCGCCTTCGCCTTCACCTTCGCCTTCGCCTTCACCTTCACCTTCACCTTCGCCTTCGCCGGGCACGTCTTCGACTACGGTAAAGGTTACGGGACCATAGGTATGATCGACGCTGCCTTCCGGTGTTTCGTCGGGGTCGTTCTCGTTATACACGCACGTGTAGTCGCCGCCATCCGCCAGGGTGAGCGGGCCGAGATCGAGGGTGCGTGTCTGTGCGCCGACGATTCCCGCGCCATCGGAGAGCGGTTCCCCGTCTTTGTACCACTGGTAGGTGGTTTTCGATACGTGCAACAATTCGGGCACATACAGACGTACGGTGTCGCCCTCTTCATAGACCGGCTGGAGTTCCGGCAACACGAGATCCGGGTCGAGCGCAGCATCCACGAAGGCGTCGTGCCCGTCCGCCTCGAAGTAGAGGTATATCTCGGCATTGTTGATGCCATTGCCGCTGGCATCCGAGAATTCATCCAACTGAAGATGCCAGTCCTCGTTGGCGTCCAGGGCGCCAAGATAAGGGTTGAGCCCCATGTAGTTTTCTACGAGAATCTGCTGGAACTCAACATTCGGCAGGTATTCGCCCACTTCGTCGAGCTGGAGTGCGACAGAGGCAAGGCTGAGAATGTCTTGCATGATCGGCTCGCCCAAGGTCATGTAGGCCGCAAAGATGGTGTCGATACCGGCGAAGACATTGAGCAGGATGTTCGGGTTTTCTTCCGTGGGAACGCCGCCGAGATCTTCCTGCATCTGCGCGATGTTGTTTTCCCAGGCCTCGACGGCCTCGGCGTGGGTGATGCCGCCGGTAGCCGAAAGGTCAATGGTTTCGTCCTCGAGCACCCGTTCGAGCAGCTTGAACTCGTAGCTGTCGAGCATCCCGTTGCCTTTGAGATACAGTTCGCTCTCGTCCACGTCATCGTCATTGATCAGCTTAATCACGAGTTCCATGAGGTTGCCGTTGATGTCGAGCACCTTCGGATCAAAGGAAATGGCGTAGTTGATCATGTGGAGATAGGGCTTCGAGAGCACGTCGAAATAGTGCAGCGCCCCATCGAAATCGCCGGGTTCCGGCGGCGTGAGGTCGGCGAAAGCGAACGGGCCGTAGAAGGTGAACTTGCCGTTCTCGGTCCAGGTGGCCGTGTTCGGACCGCCAAGCGGAACATCCGCGTCGTTGGTGATCGAGTCGTCATCGATCACATGGATATGTACCACATCCTGCACGCCACCATCCTTTTGACGGCCGGGGTTCATGTCCACCGTGACGGTGTAGGTGGTGTGGTAGCCGTCCTCCGGTACGACACTTATCACCTGGGCCTGGCTGATGTCGACACGTTGCGCGTCCACGGTGGCCGTGGCGACCTCGAAGTCCGTCGGGTCTACGCCCGTCACCGGCTGGCTGAAGGTGACCTCGAACTGATACTGGGCGCCCTTGGTTGGCAGGGGTACGATTTCGAACGCCTTCGGATAGTCCAGCCAATTGGCGATAACACGATCAACCATGCGGTGGGCCAGGTCGTAATAGGCCTCTTCGCTCAGGTGCTTATCGTTATCCAGCAGCGAAACGAGCGGCCCGTGGTACTGGGGATAGCCGGGAATGGCTACGGGCTCGCCACTGATCGCCCAGGGGTCCACGAAGGGATCGTCCACATCCGGCAGGCGCAATGGCGGATAGTCATCCGCACTGAAGCCCTCCTTCACCGTGCCCGGCGGGTGTATCTCGGTGCCGGTGCCGGGAATTGGATCGCGGTCTTCGAGTTCATAGTCCATCACACCATAGTTGTACTGGGTGAGGCCATAATTCGAGATGAAGTGCACACGGTCGCCGTAGGAATCGGCGAGGCGCTGCTTGTACAGGTCAATCGCGAGCATGCCCATATGCTGGATGCGCAACGAGCACTCCTCCCGGTCGTTGCGGCCCGCATAATCATAGGACATCAAAAGGACGCGTATGTCCGGGCGGATATCGAGGATGTGATCGACCAGGTTGGCCATGTCCTGGTTGACAATCTTGTCGGCAAGGAGCGCATTGCACTCGCCGGGCGTGCCCGGGCACTCGAGCTCGATCTCCCGTTCCGGATCCTCGGGAAGGACATACCGCGTACCGCGTGTGGCATCGTTGCCGCCCAGCGACAAAACGACCACATCGATGGTGGGATAGCTCTCGAGCATGCGCGTTATGGATTCGCGAATTACAGCCGCCGGTGGATGTTGCTCTTCGTCGACGAATTCGTAGGTCCGTCCGCCGCCCACCACCGATTCATTGGCCACCTCCACATACTCGTCATAACCGAGGTCTTGCAGCGCCCGCTTGAACGAGCGGAACCACCACAGGAACATGCTCCAGCTATCGCCCACAACACCAATGCGCGGGGTCGGACTCGGAACCACGCGCACCGAGGCGGCCTGGGCTGTGACCGACAAGAATGCCACCAGTACCACCAAGGATACCGTCACCATGAATCCACGATGCTGCCAAATCATACTCGTACTCCTCACTGGTCCCAATCCGGGCGCGGGCATTCATGAAGGTTTAATTCAACGGCCACCACCTGTAGCGGCAGTTTATTGCGCAATACGGCACTGCCGGCTGCCCGCACTTGCCGGCCGTACTCACGCGGCGCATCCGGAAAGCTTCCATGGCGCTTCACACCCAGTATTGAATAACACGGCTCAAAAGTCAATAAAGACTTGAATAGACCGCGAAACAATGAAAACTGATAAAGCCTGCAGCGCGGTGCAACCGCACCCACGACACCACGCAATCGCCGGCCGGCTGCCCATCCCGGTGAAACACGCCCAGACGCGCCCCAGTCTATGGGTTCATGTACAAAACATGCTATATTCAGCGCGTGAACGCGATGCCTATGTGTGGGCGTGCGAAAACGTGAACCCTGCTGTTGATGCGGCTCAATACATACGGACGGGGATCCCCATGAATCTGGTGACCAAACTCAAACTCGCAAAGCACTTCATTCACTGGCGCCTCACGTGGGACAAGCGCGACACGCACTACGCCTACACCCTGCCGGATAACCCGAAATTCATGGGCCCCCGCGACGCGGTGAGGCAATGCATCAAGGACGGCGATGTCCTGGGCATCACGGGGCTCGGGGCGAACATGCGCCCGAGCATTCTTTATTGGGCCATGCGCGAGCTGTTCCACGAGACGGGCAAGCCGGAGAACCTCACCATCATCGCGCCGGGCGGCTTTGGCGGGCGCGGCAAGGTGCCGGGCACCCCGGAAGAAATCGGCCTCGAAGGATTGGTGACGCGCTTCTTCAGCGGTCACATGGAAACCTTCAAGTCCATGTTGCGCCTGGGGGACCAAGGCAAGGTCGAGCTGCAATGCATTCCGCAAGGCGCCTTCATCCTGCTGCTGGCCGCCATGGCGGACGGCGCGGCCGACTTCGCGACCGAAGCGGGCGTGGGCACTGTGATCGATCCCCGCTGCGGACGCGGCACGCCCGTACTCGGCGATTACCCGCAGTACGTCGAGGCCGCCGACCACGCGCTCCGCTTCCATTGTCCCACCCTCGATGTGACGCTATTCAACGCGCCCGCCGCCGATAAAAAGGGAAACATCTACGTGCGGCGGTGCGCCATGCTCGGTGAAAGCCACGAGATGGCCCGCCTCGCCAAGCAAAACAACGGCAGGGTCATCGTGAATGTCGGCAAGGTCGTCGAGGAGGGCTACGACGAAATCTTCCTGCCCGCGGATATGGTCGATGCGGTGGTCTACTATCCGAAGACCGAGCAGACCGGCTCCGTGTACCACCGGAAACCATGGCTCATGTTTACCACGGAAAGTCAGACCCCGCTCGAGGAAGGCATCGAGCAGGTACGTTTCATCAACCGCCTCATCGGTGTGACGCCCAAGCGCTCGGAGGTGGACAATGTGACCGCGCGGCTGGCGGCGTCGGTCTTCGCCGAGTACATGCACAAGGACGCGCTCGTGAACTTCGGCGTCGGCCTGCCGGAAGAAGTGTCGCGCCTGCTGCTCGAAACGGGCGTGTTCTACGACATCACCGGCTTCACCGAGTCCGGCGTGTTCGGCGGCGTGGCGGCGCCGGGCGTTTTCTTCGGCGCCGGCGTCAACCCCAAAGAGATCGTATCTTCCGCCGAAGCCTTCCGCCGCATGTACGACCACCTCGACGCCACCGTGCTCGGATTTCTACAGGTGGACAGCCAGGGCAACATCAATGTCTCGAAGCGCGGCGAAGGCGCCATCAACTACGTTGGCCCCGGCGGCTTCGTCGACATTACCACCTGCGCGGACCATGTCTTTTTCATCGGCACCTGGATGGCCAACGCCGACATGGAAATCGTGGACGGCAAACTGAAGATTTCCAAACCCGGGCCCATCAAGTTTGTCGAACAGGTCGATGAAGTGACCTTCAATGGCGCCGAGGCCCTGCGCCGTGGTCAGAAGATCTTCTACATCACCAATGTGGGCGCCTTCAAGCTCACCGAACGCGGCGTCGAGCTGGTCCGTGTCATGCCCGGGATCGATATTCAAAAGGACATCATCGAGCCCTGCAGCATGACCATCGTCCTGCCCGAAGACGGCCATGTGCCCGAGGTGGACCCGCGCACCATATCCGGTAAGGACTACAAACTCAGCCTCGAAATGAAGCCGCGCGCCGACGCCCCGGCGTAGACACGCGGGTGCCGCTGCGGGCGTGGCCGGTACGTCAGCGTGGCGCCTCTTCCGGCGAGCGGCGCAACAAGGGCTCGAGGGCCGTGTTCAGGTGCGCTGCAATGGCGCGTGCGGCGTCGGCATTGGGATGCCCCGTAGCGGGATCGATGTATTCCGGTGTGCTGGGTACCGCGACGCACGCCGACGGTATGTCGTTCTTGGCGCACAAGTCGACCAACGGGGTAAGGCTGCCCGGTAAATCCCACGCGGCGAGCAGGAAAGGCACGCCGGCCTCCTTGCAGGTCTGCGCGAATTCCAGGACAAGCGCCCGGCCCACCGCCGCCTGCGACATGTTGGAATCGTGCCACCCCGTATAAATCTCATCGAGCGCGTTGACGAACGCCAATACACGTGCAAGGGGAAACAACCGATAGGGATCCTTTACGTAGTCCAGCATAAGCCGGCCCTCGTCATCCAGGCGTGCGCAGGGTTGGGAAGACGCGACATAATCCCAAAGTTTCATGTTGTCTTTCCACCAGTTGCGCGACAGAATGCTGCGCTCATCGTGAAACTTACCGTAGATCAGCGTGGCGGCTTCCGGGCGGCCCCGTTCTTTCAGGGCGCGCTCGAGCTGAAGCAACGATTGAACCGTGCTATAGCCTTCGACACCAAAGTTTACGATTTCGAATTCCGGCAGTTTCTTCTGGAGCTGCCAGGCAAAGGTCTCGTCGTCGTTCAAGCCATAGCCGTGCGTGATCGAACACCCGAATAACCACACTTCCGGCCGGTCCGCCGCACGGGCATAGGCTTCCAGAGGCTGGGTAATGCGCAGGGTGTTGTCGAGGTGCGTCATAACCTTCCCGGCTACCACCATTCGGCCCGGACGGTGCGTATAGCCCAAATATGGATCGTCGCGGACAATGCGCTCACCTTCCTGGCCGACGAAAGGGTTGTAATCTTGAAACGGTGCAAACCCCTGAATCCGCGTCACGACCTCTGCAGCAATAATGAAAACGGTTACCCAGAAAAGGACAACGGCAAGGACAAAGCGCACGCGCCCCGTAACGAAGTGTCCGGTTTGCCGTTGCAAGTTCAAAACAGGATCTCCAAAGGCTTCCATATGGCGGTGCGCCAACGCAGTATACACAGGCTCGAAGACGGGTTAAAACACGCACAACGTATACTGCCGCATGCGATCGGCCCACCGGAATCCCCCTGCTCAGCAGGGGCGCCGCGCATCCAACGGCCGTTCCGCGTTATGATGGCGGTCTATTTTTCTGGCTCGTTTGAATTCGCACGCGATTTCTTTCAAACTAGCTGATGGGGCCTGGATCACATCCGGTTAGAGCGGTGGCACATGCGGGTGCTATGCGCGAAGGTGATAGAGGCCAGACACGAAAACGCCATAAAGGAGACGGTATGAAAACGACACGTAGACAGTTTTTTGGCATGGCCGGTGGCGCTGCGTTGGCGGCGACTGCCCTGGGTAGCAAAGCCGTCGCGGCGAATGACCGGATACAGGTGGCGGGCGTCGGCCTTCGCGGGCAAGGCTGGGGACTGGTGAGACGCGCGCAGCAGTGCAAGTTGGCGGAAGTGGTTGCCTTGTGCGATGTGGACCGAAAAGTTCTCGATAAGCGCGCGAAGGAGCTCGAGGAACTCACCGGCAAGCAGCCCAAAACCTACACCGATATGCGCGACCTGTATGAAAACGAAGGCATCGACGCGGTTACCATCGCCACGCCGAACCATTGGCATGTGCTGGCCGCCATCTGGGCGATGCAGGCCGGCAAGGATGTGTACTGCGAGAAGCCCATTTCACACACCATCTTCGAGGGGCGCCAACTCGTCAATGCGCAGCAGCAGACCGGGCGCGTGTTGCAGCATGGCACGCAGCGCCGCTCCCACGCCGAGTGGCAGCGTGCGGTCGAACGGGCGAAGAATGGCGTCATTGGCGACATCTACATGGCGCGCAGCATGATCACCCGCCGCCGCGATGCCTTCGCATATCCCATGGCCGAAGAGGCGCCCACGCACCTCGACTGGAAACTCTGGCAGGGGCCGGCCACCGAACAGCCTTTCAGCCGCAACTACGTGCATTACAACTGGCACTGGTTCTGGCATTACGGCAACGGTGAAATCGGCAACAACGGGCCGCACCGCACGGACATCGTGAATTGGGTGTTCGACAAAGGGCTCCCAACCGAGATTTCGAGTACCGGCGGCATCTTCGGCTATGACGAGGACGCCCGCGAAACGCCCAACACCCACGTGACCCACTACACCTTCGCCGATGGCGCCATCTACACCATGGAGGTGCGCAACCGGCCGACGGAAGGTGGACCGTTTGTGGCCTTGTATGGTTCCAAAGGATATTCGAAGGACACAACGTTCTTTGATCCGGACGACAACGAAATCGAGGATGAGAATCCGCCGACAGCATCCCCGGACTATTCCATGAGCCACATGCTCGGCTTCCTCAAGGCGGTGCAGGCGCAGGACCCGGCGGCCGTACCCGCCAACGCCGAGCAAGGGCACGTTGCCGCCGCCTTGTGTCACCTTGGCAACATTGCCTACCGCACCGGCCGCAAGCTGCGTTTCGACCCGAAGACCGAAACCTTCGAAGGCGACGAGGAAGCCAACGCGCTCCTCACCCGTGCATACCGCAAAGGCTTCGAGGTGCCGGACTTAGGCTGACAAACCATCGCGTGGCTCGGGTTTCCGCTCCGGGCTCCCAAAAAGCCTTGGACATTGCAGGTCAAGTAACGAAAAAACGGGTTCACCCGCATCTGTGGCACGGCCTAAACTCTTGTTTGGGCCGTGCCTTCAATTATTCACCGCACACTTGACCCGCGAGGGCGAGCCGGAACACAACGCAAGCCCCCCCAGGGAGGGCGAGCGTCCCCGCGAGCCGGAACACAACGCAAGCCCCCAGGGAGGGCGAGCGTACCCGCGAGCCGCAAGAGATCCCAGGGAGGGCGAGCGTACCCGCGAGCCGCAACAC
>CAZMVU010000197.1:0-9266 GCA_964569295.1 uncultured Nitrospirales bacterium | reverse complement strand
TTGGGGTTTTATGTCCAGTTTCGGCTCGCGGGGACGCTCGCCCTCCCGGGCCGTTATCTTTGGGTTTTATGTCCAGTTTCGGCTCGCGGGGACGCTCGCCCTCCCGGGCCGTTATCTTTGGGTTTTATGTCCAGTTTCGGCTCGCGGGGACGCTCGCCCTCCCGGGCCGTTGTCTTGGGGTTTTATGTCCAGTTTCGGCTCGCGGGGACGCACTTCACGCTGCCTGTCAACGCACCGCGAACGTGAAGGGCACAGTCTCGTGGAAGGCGTAGTGCGTGGTGAAGGTAAGGGCGCCTTCGACGAGCATGCCCGTCGCGGGTGCGCCGCCCTCCAGTACCACCTCGGCCACGGCATCCGCATGCGGCCCGACATCGTCGAGTGCGACGTTGTACGTACGGCCATCGCCTATCGCGGCCGTTAACGCGGCATCACGCAGGGTGAACGAACGCTTGTTGCGCACGGCGAGGCGGAGTCCGCCGGGTTGCACAGCTTCGACGGTCACCTCGGCGTCCGCGAAGACATCGCGCAGGGCGTCGTCGATGAGCTTGTGGGTGTTGTAGTCATTGTCGATGATGCCGGGGTGGCGCTTCGAGTTAAAGCGGAAGTAGTAGAAACCGCCCTGCATGCCTTTCGCGAGTCCCCACTGGAACATGCCGTAAAGCGCATCGACGCCGGAAGGGATTACCGCGCCATGCCATGAGTTGAATTCGCAATAGGTGAGCGGTACGCCGTGTTCCTGCGCGATATCGAGGCTGCGCGCAATGTTCGGGTGGCGCTGGCGGGAATCCTCCTGGGCGCTGAAGTAGTAGTTCACGCTCATGAAATCCTGGCCTTGCCAGCGGTCCTGTCCGTAGAGGTTGGCGTAGTGTACGGGGCGCTGGGCGGGATCCATGGCCTTGTAGAGCGGGTACAGGGCGCGCAGGAAAGGCGTCGTGTCGCCGATGACTTCGTTGCTCGAATTCCAGAAGAGCGCGCCCGCCTGGTCTACGTAGCGATCGATGAACAGCGCGGTGATCCGCTGTGCGGTGGCCAGGGGCGGGCCGTCCTGGCGTGCGAAAACGTCATCGGTCGCGCAGACGGAGAACGGCGCGAGCACGGTGTAGGCGAGGTTTTCCTCGAGGGCCATGTCGATTTGCCACGATGGCGGGAAGTCGCCGCGCAGCATGTTGAAGCCGCGCGCTTTGAAAATCTGCATCATGAGGCGGGTGCGCGCCGGACTCCTGGCGTCGAGGCTGTGAACATTGAGCCCTTTGATGATGAACGGCTCGCCGTTGAGCGTGAGTACACCGCCGCGCACCCGGCTCACTTGCGCCACGATGCGCTCGGTATAACGCCAACCGCCGAAGTCGGCCACCACGTCGTAGTAGCCGTAATGTGGGCGGCAGGCGACGGTACCGGCGCGGTCGCGTGTGCCGGCGAGTTCGCCGGTGTCGTCGTAGATGCGCACGGAGTGCGGGGCGGCATCCGTACTTGTAACCGCAACGGGTGTGGTATAGGCATTGTCTCCGGCGGGTTCGCAACGGTTCGCATGGGTCACGGTGACCGGCGCCGGCGGAGCGATGGCGAGCGTGTCTGCGGTGCGTGTGAGCAGGCGCGGGCCTTCGCGCACCTCGATCGCGCGTTGCAGGTTGCCCGCCGTATCGGGTGTCCAGTTGAAAGTCACCGGCGCGGCCTGCTGCGGCGAAATCGCGGCCGTCTTCACTTCGCGGTGAATGAGCGTGCCGCCGGCGGTGCGCAGTTCGAGCAGGACAGCCGCTTTCATGGGGCGCCCTTTCGAGCGCAGGCGGGTTTCGATGGTGATTGCCTCGCCGATGCGCCCTTGCGCAGGCGACACAGCGCCTATGGCGGGCCAGTGGGTGGTGACGTAGATATCGTCGAGAAGGAAGTGCTGGCCCGGCCGGTCCTGCTGCGGGCCGGGGGGCATGTCGAGCAACACATACGCGCTGTTTTCGGCATTGCGCACCTGGAGCAGGAGGTGGTGCGGCTCGGTGAGTATGTTTGGTTGCGGCTCGAGTTTCGCGTCTTCGGGGCGCGGCAGTTCGAGGGTGAAGTCGATGGTGACGCTGCCCGCAGCGCCGGAACCGATCGTGACCGTGTCCCGCGCTATGGTGCGTGTACCAAGAGGACTGCGCAGCATAAGTTCGGCCTCGAGCGGCACACCGATGCCGCCGAGGTTCTCGAGCGCTACGGATATGCGGTAGCTCTGCCCGGCGACAAACGTCCCCGCCCCGTGCAGATCGATGCCGGACACACGCAGCGCCAGGCCGGGCCGGTAGAACACGCGCTTGCCGGAATCCGCGGCGGGTGGAACGGCTGCCGGTTCACGCTGGCCGGCGAGTGCTTCCGGCCATACGGCGGCTCCCCGCGCCGTAAGCGCGCGCAAGGGTTGCAACGCATAGTCGCGCGCCTGCTCCGCAGCATGCACATCGCCTTTGGCGAGCATTTCGTGTGCATGGGCCACCAGGTCCACGACCGATTGGGCCATGCCCGCGTTTTCCCGATTGCTGGATGCAACCTGCTGAGCGGCTTGCTCCGCGGCGTCGAGATGGGCTTCGAGGGCTTCGGTCGAGAGCAGGGTAAACGGTGCGCGCGCATCAATGGCGCCGGATGCGGCTACGGCGGTCACCGTGTAGTCGCCGGCCGCGGCATCCGCCGGGAGGAACGGTTTGTCCATGGCGCGTTCTACCCAGCGGACTACGTCGAGTGTGGCAGGTGTGCCGATGAACGTGTGCTCCTTCTCGAATTCCTGGAGCAACTCCTTACCCCGGTACACCCTTATGCGCAGGGGCACGGCTTTGTCCGGCGGGTCGTTTACGTAGAGCGTGAGCTCGAGATTGGCGGGGCCGGGTACCTGTTCGCAAGCGGCGTGGAGCCAGGCGGCCGGTGGCGCGATGGGGATATCCTGGTCGTCCGCCGCGAAATAGGCCAGGTGGATGTCGCCCGATCCCACGCGCACACCCACACGCCTCGGCGCCTGGCGATCCCAAGGCGCTTCGATGTTCCAGGCGGCCGGCTCCGGTTTGTGGGCCGGCCAGTATTTCGCGCGCACATGCCCGCCGCCGATGCGCACCTTTTGCCAAATCCAGTTGGTTTTGTTCCAGCTATCGGTCACGAGCCCCTCGCCGGGTTTCTGCGCGTCTACGGTTTCCTCTCCGCCGCCGCGTTTTGCGCGGAAGTGGATGCCCGAGTCGTTGTCCATCTCGAACCAGGTGTACGGGCGTACGTCTTTCGTGTTGTGAATTTCGCGCACGTCGTCCGGGTATGCCCCGCCAAAGGCGAGCACGCCATCGGCATCCCGGTCTTGGGGCGCCAACTCGCGGTAGAGCACGGTTATAGTGCCCGCTTGCCGGCGTACACCCTTCGCGAGCAGCAGCATATGGCCGCCCTGGACATGCAGGACGGTGGGGCCATAGGGCGGCGGCGTGGACGGATCCGTTACGGGAGCGGCGGCGCCATCGCCCTGGAAGTCGATCACGTCCCAGGCCGCGAGATCCGCGCGCGTTTCGAAGCCGGGCGCGGCAGCGGCGGCATCAGCGGCATCGGCGGCAGCGATGACCGGAGTGAGCAGGGCAAAAGCAAGAAAGCATGAAACACGCATGGCGGCTTTCCATTGTAGTATGGTATGGGCTGTATATGTGGCGTCCTGCGCGCACGTGCGTACACGCCGACGATGTGGGCGGATAGCCTGCCGCGTACTATAGCGCCTTTGCCCGGGTTGCGTCATTATGCCGGTGCTATGGCGGCATGCCGCAAGACAACGGCTGCATGTTTCCGGCAGAATGCTCTTCAAGGCCCGCATGTTCAAGGGAAGTAGCGGAGAGTTTGCGTGCAGCGGCCAGAGGGTAAGGAGACGCACAATGAAGTTTCGGGAGATTTGTTGCACCGTGGTCGTGGCGGCGGTGGCGGCCTCCGTGTTGCCGGGCTGCTTCTTGTTCCGTCCCAATATCGAGGTCTGGCTGATCAATACGAGCGATTTTGTGACCGTGACGCATGTGGAAATCCGGAGCATCGCGGAGACGGGTTCGACCGATCTCAAGCGCGATGTGGCGCCCAGTACGACCCGGGTCTTTACGAACGTGAATGCGCGCCGGCTGCAAGGGACGGGTGCGACCCTGGTCATCCAGGGGGAGAGCGAGGACCCGGCTTTCGAGACGCAAGCGCAATTCACAATCCAAACGCCCATCGAAGATGGCGATATTCTGCCGGTGGTCGTCTGGGGCAACAACCCGCTGAGTTTTCGCGGGCAGTATGTGCCGCTCGAGGGCGGCTCGAAGGACTTGCAGCGGCTTCGCAAGTATCTGCCCCGGGAACTGCTGCCGTAGAAGATATCGGCGGTTTGCTTCCGTGGACTGCACTCAGGCATAACGCGGGGCACGCCGGTGCGTTTCTGGCCGCAGCCTTTCAGCAAGTTCGGAGTATGCCATTATGTCACGACACAGGTCCCCCCGCCCCGGTCCCGAGAAATGGCCGGAGAAGGCCTACAAGAACCTGGATTTTCTTACCTCGGCGGATGCCCGGGCTATCCGTGTTTTGTGCGAGTTCGTGGAGCCGCAGGCGCGTTTCCGCAAACAAGGCGTGCGCGACACGGTGGTGTTTTTCGGGTCCGCGCGCACGCCGGATCCCGAGACGGCCCAGGAACGGTACGATGAATTGCTGCGGGTGCGCGCCCACGGCGACCATTCCGAAGAGCTTGACCGCGAGGTCGCGCAGGCGGAGCACGCGCTGAAGCTGTCCCGCTATTATGGGGATGCCGACGAACTGGCGGAGCGCCTCACACACTGGTCGCGTGCCCTGCCCAATAAGCAGCATCGGTTTGCCGTATGCAGCGGCGGCGGGCCGGGCATCATGGAAGCGGCGAACCGGGGCGCCCTGCGCGCTGGCGGCAAGTCGGTGAGCTTAAATATCAGCTTGCCCCATGAACAGTTGGCAAACCCGTACCAGACGCACGAACTCGCGTTCGAGTTCCATTATTTCTTTGTGCGCAAGTTCTGGTTCATCTACTTGGCGAAGGCGCTGGTCGTATTTCCCGGGGGCTACGGTACGCTGGATGAACTGTTCGAGGTGCTCACGCTCATCCAGACGAACAAGACACGCAAGCATATGCCGGTGGTCATGTACGGGAGCGAGTATTGGAATAGCCTCATTCGCTTCGAAACGCTTGTCGAGTGGGGGATGATCGACGCGGAAGACCTTAAACTGTTCAAGGTGTGCAGCTCCGTCGATGAGGCTTTCGATCATCTCACCAGCGAGCTCACCCGCATCTATCTGTGAGGCGGGCGTGTTGCCAAATACACACGGCAACAACAACCGGGGTTCGGCTCGCGCGGGTTGCGCCCCCGCGAACGAACAACAGCGGGGGAGGGAACGCTCGCCCTCCACTCGACGTCCCCCCTCACATCACTCGTGTCCAAGACAATCCCGGCATACTCGGGAACTGGGAACCGGCGAAAACCTTTTCTCCCGGCTTGCGCGCCAGAGACTATCCACGACCTTCGCAGGAAAAAGTGGCCGCAAGCCGCCGCAGTCCAAAGGGCACCCACCTCTTCATCATAGCGATAGCGGGCGGCTCGGAGCATTCCCTTCGAGGCCCGTTCCGCCACCCGTGCATAAAGAAAATGGCTACTATAAGGGCCAACGGCCCGTGCCATCCCAGCCTGGACCGCGGGCCCAGGTTACTATATCCCGCGAACTCCGCCGGCTATTGCGGCGGCGGCCCCGGGCAGAAACCGTCTTCCGTGGCATCGTCCGGACAATACGTGTACCCACCGGCGTTGAAGAACTGAATCTGGCGTAACAACTCGGTCAGGTCGATGCGCCAACTCGGGGTATTGTCGGGGTTGTAGTCGCTGGCATGGGGACAGCAATTCGTGTTGTCGCCCGGTCCCGGCAGGTAGCCATCTTCTGTGGCATCGGGCGACGACGCACACTGGAACCCGCCGGCGTTAAAGAACTGAATGATCCGGAGCAATTCTGTCAGGTCGATGGTGTTGTCCATGTCCTGATCGGCCGTATGCCAGGAAGAAGCACAGGGATCACCTTCACCTTCACCTTCGCCTTCACCCTCACCCTCGCCCTCACCTTCGCCTTCGCCTTCGCCTTCACCCTCGCCTTCGCCCTCACCTTCGCCTTCACCTTCGCCTTCGCCTTCACCTTCACCCTCGCCCTCGCCTTCACCTGCGACTTGCAGCAGTTCGAGAGTCGCATCAACCGGCACGGTGGTAGTCCAGATGTCGCCCGCCGCCAGTTCGCCGGTCCCGCCATTGATGGGTATGGCCGCGCCGTCATTGACGCGCAACCGAATATCGCTGACCGCAACAAAGCCCTTATTCAGCACAAAAACCTGGTCGAACCCCTCGAATTCATTGTCATCCCCCGTGATCCGTTGTCCGGCAACATTGGCGTCGCCATCGGCGAGCACAAAATCGGCCGGGTTGCTGGATGCCTCGACGAGGCTGCTCAGGTGGTAGTCCGGCAGGTCGGCATCACCAGTGCGCACGATTCCCTCGGTGAGCTCGGCGCCGGCAAGGCCGGTGGGTGATTCGATGCCGGGCAGGTACGGGTGGTCGGTCAGGTCGTCGAAACGGGACGCGCCCGTGATGTCTGCATTGGCGAGGTGTGCCTTCACGATACTGTCGGGAAGGAGGTTCGGCTCGTTGGCCGTGACGGCATCTGCCGCCATGTTCGAGATAAACGTGAGTTTTCCGTTGGTTTCCGGTCCGCCGCCCGGCGCCCGGTTGCCCGCGAAAACGGTGAGGTTTTCGGCATGCACGACCGAGCCATGGAGTTTGACCATGCCCGGTGTACCGAAGCCGCCGTTCCCGCCCTGGCCGCCCTGGCCGCCCTGGGCGCCCAAGCCGCCCGCGCCGCCCGCGCCGCCCTGGCCGCCATCGCCGCCATCGCCCCCGCAAACCTCGTCGACGAGCACGCTGAAGCACTCGCCGTCTTCTCCCGAGCCGCCCAAGTCGCCGTTTGCGCCCGGGTTGAGGCCAGCCGGTTCTTCCGGCGACTGCCCCGGGGTGCCCTGGGAAATGGGACCAGCGGAAATGTTTACCTGGCACTCGTGCGTCACCGCGAGTAGCCCCCGCGCAGAAAGGATTACAGCCCCTCCGCCATGGCCGCCGTCACCGCCGTCGCCACCCGGGCCGCCATCGCCCCCCTCGCCGCCCGTACCGCCTGTGCCGCCCTCGCCGCCATCGCCGCCGTCGCCGCCCGAGACCAGCGCCGCCCCCAGGCCTTTGCCGCCACCGCCGCCACCACCGCCGCCCTGGCCGCCGCCGCCGCCGCCGCCCTGGCCGCCACCCTGGCCGCCACCGCCGCCGCCACCGCCGCCACCGCCGCTACCGGCGACAATGTCGAGGGTATCGACGCCCTGGGTAAAGCTGGCGTTATCGCCGGGCTGCCCGCTATGGCCGCTGCCGCCCGCCAGGGCGTCGCCGCCGCTGCCGCCGGGTGCGCCGCTCATACCGTCGTCACCCGGGTCGCCGCTGCCCGTATCGCCGGCGCCCCCGCTGCCGGGTTCCCCGCTGCCGTCACCCGGTGCGCCGCCAGCGCCGCCCGTGTTCTCCACCATGCCGCCATCGCCGCCACTGCCGCCCGCGGCGCCGTCGCCGGTGGCTCCGAAGCCCTTGGTGCCGCCGCCGCCCGCGGCCCCCGCACGGCCAACCTCACCGTCGGCACCGGAGCTGCCCGTGTTACCGCTCCTGCCGGGATTTCCGGCTCGCCCGTTATCGAAGACACCGCCGCCCCGGCCGCCGTCGCCGCCCGGACCGCCGCCCGCACCGGCGCCCCAGCCCGCACCGGCGGCGCCCGGCGCGCCCCCGCTGCCGCCCGTACCACCGCCGCCGCCGCCGCCGCGGCCGGCTACCGTTCCGGCGACAGTAATGCTGGCGCCGAGGTAGAAATCCTGATCAGCGGCGATTACCAATGGCCGGTCGCCGTTTACCGTGATGGAGGCTTCCTCGGGAATGTGTACATTACGGAAACGGAACACGGGCACGTTGCCTTCCACCTCGGTCGCCTCGATAGTGAACGGGGTAACAAGGCCGAAGCTGCCGATCATGGTGCCTTCGGTCGTATCGAAGACAACGGCGCCAGCGGTCGCGATGAGATCTTCTTGTGCCCGATCGCCTTTATAGTATTCGGCGGGTTGCGCTATGGCCAGGGCGCCAGCGCCGCACAGGACTGCCAAAGCGAGGCCGCATTGTATCCCAATGGCGTCTGCGTGCCTGGAAGGTGAATGAAATGGAAGGCCTCGAAACATGGTTTATTCCCTTCTGAGCGTGCTTCATCCCAGCCGTGATGCCCGCGGCGAACTCTCGTGCGGTGCATTACCCATCCCCTTTATCATACTATATCCTCGGTTTAGAGACGACAAGAGCCGGTTGCGCACACGCGGGAAGCCCCGGTTTGGTCATGTCCCGAAAATGCGCGGGCAGAGGCGGTGCGGCTGGATGCACGGCTTTTCCACGTGGCCGCGGTCTTGTCCGCAGCATGGGAAACGAGCGGCTATGCCCACTGAATCCGTCGAGAATTACTTAAAGGCCATCTATGAGATTGAGGAGGAGTGTGAGCGGGTGACGACCTCGAAGTTGGCGGAACGGCTCGAAGTGGCATCGCCGTCGGTCACCGCCATGTTGAAACGGCTGCACAAGCAGAAGCGCCCGTTCGTCGAGCACACGCCGCACCGGGGGGTGGTGCTCACCGATGAAGGGCAGCGCCGCGCCCTGGCCGTGATCCGGCGCCACCGCCTGCTGGAGACCTTCATGTGCCAGGTTTTGGGCTACACCTGGGATGAGGTGCACGAGGAAGCCGAACGCTTGCAGCACCACATCTCGGAGCGGCTCGAGAGACGGATCGCCGAGTACCTCGGACACCCCGGTACGGACCCCCATGGCGACCCGATCCCCGACACCGAGGGCATTATCGCGGAGAACGCGCATGTGCCGTTGAGCGAAGCGGATGTGGGCTGCCTGGTGCGCGTGTCGCGCGTGCGCGATGAACAGGCCGAGGTGCTGCGCTACCTCACCTCACTCGGGATCGAGCCGGGGGTAATGATAACGCTCGCCGGGAAAGCGCCTTTCGATGGCCCCTACATGGTGCGGGTGGGCGATGACCCGAACGCCGAAACATATGGCATCGGGCCGGGGGTTGCCGAGATGGTGATGGTCGAGGTGATCTGAAGCGGCACCGCCCGGGGAGAAGACACGTTTTTTTAGGGTGCAGTTTTTGTACTACCGCGCTGTTGGTGAAAAAGTGAAGCAAAAAGG
>CAZMVU010000196.1:0-9334 GCA_964569295.1 uncultured Nitrospirales bacterium | reverse complement strand
CCTTCGCCTTCGCCTTCGCCTTCGCCTTCGACCGCCGGAATGATCGCCGTCAGTTCAGCGTTGGTCACGGCATTGTCGCCGTCCGTATCGAGCAGGTTGTACGTGGACTGTGCCAATCCCCACACACGCCGGCGCGATTCGGTATAGGTGAGATCGCCGTCCGCGGGTGTCGAGTCGAGCATGTCGAATTCGTCGAGCAGCGACCGGGCGACGCGCCAGAGCAGCTCATCGCGGCTGACGCTACCATCATCATCGTCGTCGAACCAATCCGTAAAGTGGGCCGCCGTAATGAGCGGCATCCATGCTTGCGCCTCGGCGAGGGTCAGCACGCCGGAGTCGTCCGTGTCTATGGCATCAAAGCTGAAGAGCAGGTCTTCGCGGACAGGCGCCCGGCGCAGGGGCACATGGGCGTTGTCGAGGGCTGCGGCGGAGTACGCTTCCCGGGTGAGGCTGTCGCCCAGCGCATGGTACTCGGTACGGTTACGGAAACCGTCGGCATCGGCGTCACCGTGCTCGCTGAACCATTCCGGGTGCAGCGCGTAATTGCTGGTGGACGGCGGTGTGATATTCACCGGAAAGTCGTCTTGGGAGGCGAGAAAGCCCAGCAGCAGCAGTGGCAGCAGGACCGAGTCGCTGTTGCCAAGCGTCATGTAGCCGGCCATGAGCGTGTCGATTCCCGGCAGAATGGTCATGGCCAGCCCGCCGACGCCGCCCAGATCGTTTTGCATCTGAAGGATATTGGTGTCCCACGTGTCCGCGGCGGCCTGCGAGGACAGGCCGCCCCGGTCCGTGAAGTCGAGTCCGGGAGTATTCGCGGCCGCGTTTATCAGGCCGAACTCATACACATCGAGCATGGTATTGCCGCGGATGATGACCTCTTCGATATCCACATCGCCCGCATTCGCGTCGAGTTGGTCCGGTGCAAAGCTAAAGCCGTTCAATTCGGCGAGGTACGGTGTGGAGACGAGATCGAAAAACGCCGCCGCCCCTTCGAAATCACCGGGTTCGGGCGGCACATTGGGCTCGAAGTCATAAGCGCCGTTGCAGCTGAAATCGCCGTTGCCCGCACCGCTGCCGCCCAGCGGATTGCCGGACCCGTCCACGATGCTGTCATCGTCGGTCACGGCCAGCACCGGCGTTCCCGTAGCGCCGGCCATGTCCACGGTGATGGTGTAGACCGCATCCGTTCCGTTTACTTCGGTCACGGTGGGTGCGCCGGTGTCCGCGGTTACCGTGAAGTCCGTGCTATCCACCCCCGTCACCGGCTCCGTGAACGACACGCGGAACTGCACGGTGTCCGCCCGTCCTTCGAGGGGGAGTATCTCGGTCACGCGGGGCGCATCGAGCCAGGCCGCAGCAAATTCATCGAGAATCCGGCGCGCGACGATCCGGTAGCCTTGGTCGGTGAGGTGAATGTCGTTGTCGATGAGCGCCACATCCGGCGCATTGTAAAGCAGGTTGCCGCCGGGGAAGGGGTCGTAGTCCGGGTAATTGCCGGGGAAGGGCACGGTCTCCGGGGGGATAGCAGGCATGCTGCCATGCTCGGGACACTCGTAGGCTTCCGTGCCGAAGTGCCACTGCATGAGCCCGAGGTTATGTACGTAAAACACTTGGGCGTAGGTCTCGACAAGCGCTTTCTTCGCCGTTTCCATCTTGAGGAAGGCATTGTTCATGCGCTCGACTGTGCAATCGTCGCGCTCGCGTCCGGTGAACGAGTATCCATACAGCGCCACGCGGCTATTCGGCCGCACGCTCATAATATGGTCCAACACATCCGCAATATCCGCCACGATATCCGCTATCAGCGCATCTTCCTCCGCCGCTGTCATGGCCGGATTCCAGCGCGGATAGTTGCGGCTGCCCCGGAGAAAATCGTTGCCGCTAAGACTCAGCGCGACCATGTCGATCGTCGGATGTGCATCGAGGCTCTCGGTAATCAGTGGCAGGTAGTCATCCACATACTCACACGTTTTCGCCCCCATGATCGCTGTCGTGTAGCCCACCTGCACCGTATTGCCCAGGCCTGGATACTCCGGAAGCACCGCACCAAAGCCGTTCATGGCCTGCATGAAGCCCGCCCACGAATCACCCACCACCAGAATCCGCGGCACGGGATCGCCCGGTGCGTACGTTTGCGCGCCAGCGGGGAGGGCGGCCAGGCCAAAAAGAACCAGGGCCAGGAGCAAACAGTAGCCGGGATAATTTCGCTTCATCATACTTCGACAGCCTCCGTGTTGGGCGCGGGAAGAACAGTACGGTGGGAAACACCGCCTTCAACTCAAGTTTACCAAAGAATACGCTAATATCCAAATTCCCGCCGCCCGCCAAGCCACCGCCGCGCACTAATAGCGGCAAAACAGGACCACTGGTAGCGGCTACCCCCACGCGGCGCATGCCGCCTGCGCATGCGGCCGAAGCGGGTGGCATGGGGGTGGCATGGGGTAGCAGAAAAGTGCATTATTCTTGCAGCACCCTGGTTGTACGGATAGCCTGTGAATACACGTTGATCCGGGTGTCGTGACAAACGGAGGAGCGGCCATGCGCATGCTTTCTTGGTTGCTGCTGGCGGCATGTCTGTGGGTACCGCAGACAGCGGATGCGGTGCCGCGGGAGGCGGCCTTCACCCTGTGGGACTGGACTACGCCGTGCCGGGATATCGATACGTTTGAGGCCTGGGTCGCGAATCTGGCCGAGTTGGGTTTTACACACGTCGAGATTTCGGCGCCGTGGAAGACACTCGAACCCGAGCCGGGCCACTACGCCCTGGCTTTTGTGCGGGATCGCCTGGCGCTGTGCGAACGGCACGGCCTCGGCATGCGGGTGCGCATCAACAGCTTCCTGCGCGGCGCCACCCCGGAGTGGTACGGCGGCGCTGTCTGGCAGGATGCCGACGGCAAAGAGGTACAGGGCGGTATCCCTTCCATCATGGATGATACCTTTTGGGCACGTTTCGGTCCGTTGTGCACGGTACTGGCCCGGGCCTTTGCCGCCAGCGACGTGTACTGGAGCCCATTCATTGGGGTGCATGCCGAACTGAAGTGGGCCGACTGGTGGTCGTATGACGCGGCGACGCTGGCCGCCTGGCGCGAGTGCATCGCGGCGCCGCGGCCGCCTTGGCTCACGGCCATCGTTTCGCGCGGCACGGAGTTGCCCCAACGCCCGCCCGAGCCACCGCCGACCCAGGGCACACCGGACACCAACCCCGTCCACAATGCGGTGATCGCTTTCCGCGAACACTGCTGGCGGCAGGCAGTCGCGCGATTTGTCACGGCTATTGAGGAGGGCAATCCGGCGGCACGCGTTTCTGTGCCGTTGGGGGAAAGCTACCGCCGCCTCAGCGCGCACATGGCGAACCTCGACTACCACGGTTACAGCCGGGGCGCGGACCAGGTAGTGCACTCCTATGATTTCTTCTGGCACGCGCAGGATGCCCCCTGGCATGCGGCGGCGAGCGTGGCGGCATTTCAGGGGATCACGGGGCTGCCGGTGGTCTTCGAGCTGGACGGTCCGGTGCTGCTGAGCGATCACGGGTATACCGTGCAGAAGCTTGTGGCCCTGGGCAAAGCGGCCCATGCCCAGGGCGCGGGGCTCAATGTGTCGAACTGGAGCTATCACGCGCCGCAGCCCTCCAGCCACGAGACGGTGCGCGCCTTTGCCAACCTCTGGCGCGCAGCCGCAAAGAAACGCGGCGCCCCGCAGCACGATACGGTGCTGCTGTTCCTGTCGAAATGGGCCAACTACCAGTATCGTGAGGATACGAACTGGTTACACGCGGCGCAGTTCGGCGTGTGGAAGCTCCTGCGTGACCTCGACGTGCCCACGCGCATCATCTGTGAGGATAACCTTGGCGAGAATCTCGAGGCATACCGCGCGCTGTGGCTGGCCTTCTCGCCGCCAGCATTGCTGCCGAATGCCGCACAGGAACGCCTGGAATCCTTGAACTTGCCTACGGTGATCGATATGCCGGTGGTCCCGGAAATGCGCGATACCGGCGAACGGGCGTATGATGAGCGCCTCGGCATGAAGGTGTGCGTTGCTGGCGCGGCATGTCCCGTGGCGCCTGCGCCGGCGGATGCGCGTGCTGGCGCGGCCGCCTGGGTGTTCGGCTACCCCATCGGGCATGTGTATGTGCATGGCCCCGACCCGGCGATGCAGCGGACTCTGGCGCGAAAAGTGCTGGAAAAGGTAAGCGAGCAGGCCAGGAGTACTCCGTGACCGCGCTGGTGTATACCCCGCCATTAACCGTGGCGGTAGTGCCGGCCTGTTGGAACGCGGCGCGGAATACCGCGTCACGGGCTGCCCGGCAACGCAGGCGGTGCAGCCCGGAGTAAGCAGGATAGCGTTATGGACGCGCCCCCTTGTGTTTGCGAACTTTTTGCATGCGGTGGTGTCGAAGGATACGCCGGCCAAGAAAAGCCGGCCAGCAAGCAATGCAAACGGAGGATGACATGATGTGGAAATACGGACTGAGCCTGGTGGCCGTGTGCGCGCTCGCCATGAGCGGGTGCGGATCCGCCAAGGCGGCGGACAGCGGCAAGGTGACCATGAAGCGCGACGGCTTCCGCATTACGCCGCGGGAAAATGCCGCGCGCGTACAGTTGACGATAGACAACGCCGGTGGCGCAACCGCACAGGCGAAGATACACCTCACCCTTGCACTGTTCGATGGTACTATCCTGGATGACAGCACGCGCACGGTGCAGGCGGCCCCGGGTGAGACGGCGGTAACCGTACCGCTTGACGCGTTGCCCGCGCCGGCGGCTTCGGGCGAGGGCGTGCTGCGCTACGTGGTTACGGCCAACGGCAACACCGATCGCGGCGGCTTCAACCTCATCTCGGTACTGCCCGCGCTCGACACGCGCGTGGTCGTGCCGGACACGTTGCTGGCCGGCAGCGAGGCCGCCCTGCGGGTGGTGTGCCGCGACGCGGCGGGCGAGCGGCCAGCCAGCGGCGCGAAGATTACCGCGAAGCTCGTGCGTGAAGACGGCGAAGCGGCGCTGTTCACCGCCGCCACGGGCGAAAACGGCGAGGTGGAGAAAACCTTTCTGGTGCCGCCCGAAGTGGCCGGCCGTGCCACGCTGCACATCGCCGTGAACCATTCCGAGCTCGGGCAGGACGCCATCGAGCAGCCGGTCGAGGTCACCCGCGCGCAGCGGATTCTCCTGACCACGGACAAGCCGCGTTACCAGCCGGGGCAGACCATCCATTTGCGCGCGCTCAGCCAGTCGCTGGCCGACCGCACGCCGGTGCAGCAGGAAACGCTTACCTTCGAGGTGATGGACGCGAAGGGCAACAAGGTCTTCAAACAAACCGAGAACACAGGCGAGTTCGGCGTGGCGGCGGCGGACTTCACGTTGGCCACCGAGCTCAACGAAGGCAGTTACACCGTGCGTGCGTTGCTCGGCGAGGCCACGGCGGAAAAGACGGTGACCGTCGAGAAGTATGTGCTGCCCAAGTTCGACATCGAGGTGACCACCAACAAAGACTTCTACCAGCCGGGCGACACGCTCGAGGGCGAGGTGCAGAGCGGCTACTTCTTCGGCAAGCCGGTGGCCGGCGGCGAGGTGCGCGTGATGGCCTCGAAGTTCGAGGCCGGCTTCGAGCAGTTCGCCGAGCTCGAGGGCGTCCTCGACGAGAACGGCCACTGGTCCTTCGATCTCGATCTGCCCGACTTTTTCGCCGGTACGCCTATCGAGCAGGGCCAGGCCTCGGTACGGTTGCAGGTGGTCGTCGTCGACACGGCGGACCAGCGCGAAGAAAAGACGGTCATGAAGTCCATCGCCGGCGATGACCTGCGCGTCGAAGTTATCGCCGAGAGCGGCACGTTGCAGCCGGGCGTCGAGAACAATGTGTACATACTCGTGGCCGAACCCAGCGGCACACCCGCCGCCGGCGCGACGGTAACAGTGAGCGGGCTGCCGGGCGGCGCCGCGCACGAGCTGGAGACCGACAAGCTCGGCATCGCCAGTTTTCCCCTCACGCTCGGCGATGACCCGGTGAGCGCGGTGCGTGCGCAGGTAAACATACGCGATGTGCAGGGCCGCACACTCCAGACCAGCACCAACATCGCGGCGAATCAAAGGCGCCACGGCCTCATCCTGCGGCCGGACAAGGCGCTCTACCGCGTGGGCGACCGTCTCGAGGCCGAGGTGATCGCTTCGAAGCCCGCGGGACGCGTCTACCTCGACCTTATCCGCGAGGGGCAGACCATGCTGACCGAAACGGCTGAAATCGACGACGGGCGTGCGACTATAGCGGTCAACCTCGATCCGTCGCTGGCCGGCTCGGTCATTATGAACGCCTACATGTTCACGCCCGGCACCGACCTCATCCGCGATACGCGCACCATCTACGTGGACCCGGCGAACGAACTGCGCATCGACGCCGCCCTCGATGCCGATACCTACCGGCCGGGGGAACCGGCGGATATCACCTTCACCGTCACCAATGCCGATGGCAACCCGGCGGCCGCGGCCATCGGCATCAGCATTGTGGATGAGAGCGTGTTCGCGTTGCAGGAGATGCACCCCGGCCTCGAGAAGGTCTACTTCACCATCGAGGAAGAAATCATGAAGCCGCGGTATGAAATCCACGGCTACGACATGAATGATGTCATCCTCAAACCGGCATGGGACGAGGGACAGCAGCGCGCGGCCCAGGTGTTGCTCGCCTCCGCGCCCAAGCCCGATCGCATCCAGTACACCAACACGCACGCCAAGCGCGTACAGGAAGCGGCCTCGGCCGTGCAGCAGCGGATAAACGAAGACCTGCAGAAGGTGCAGCAAGCGCTCAACAAGCTGTACCAGGAGCGGGACAAGTTCCCCGCGAGCGATACCATTCTCAGCACGCTGCTGCGCAAGGGCTACTTGCGGGAAAACGATCTCGAGGACCCCTGGGGCAACCGCTACGAGTTCGACTTCTCGAACCTGGGCGAACATGGCGGCCCCTTCTCGATGCGCTCGCCCGGTCCCGATGGCGAATTCGACACGGATGATGATGCCGGCGTGGGCGGCGGCGGCTTCGGCGGCGCTGTAAACGATTCCCAAGCGCTCGGCGCCCGGCGGATGAAGGCGGGTGCCGTGGGGGGCCGCGCGGGCGCGCCTGTGGTTGCCGCGCCCATGCCGCAAGCGGAAATGGCCATGGCCGATTCGGCGCCCGCGCCCGAAGGCGGTGAACAGCAGCAGGTTCGGGTGCGCGAGTATTTCCCCGAGACCCTGCTCTTCGAGCCGGCGCTCATCGCGGGTTCAGACGGCAAGGCCACGCTCACGGTCGACATGGCGGACAGCATCACCACGTGGCGCATGACCACCATGGCCTCGGCCGCCAACGGCGCGCTCGGCAGCATGGACAAGCCCATCCGCGTGTTCCAGGATTTCTTCGTCGATATCGACCTGCCGGTCTCGCTGACGCAGAACGACGAAATCTCGATCCCTGTCGCCATCTACAACTACCTCGACTCGCAGCAGGACATCCGCCTCAAGTTCGAGGAGGCTGGCTGGTTCACGCTCGAGGGCGATGCCCAGCAGACCATCAGCGTCGCGGCGGACGAAGTGACCGTGCGCTACTTCCCGATCACCGTGAAGGAGCTTGGCATGCACAAGCTCACAGTCTACGCCTACGGATCGAAGCTGAGCGATGCCATCCGCCGCGAGATCGAAGTGCTGCCCGACGGCGAGAAGATCGAGGAGAGCGTGAGCGATCGCATCAGCGGCAACGTGACCCAGACCATCGCCGTACCGGCGAACGCCATCGACGGCGCGAGCAAGATTCTGGTGAAACTGTACCCGGGCGTGTTCACCCAGGTGGTGGACGGCCTCGACAGCATGTTGCGCATGCCCTCGGGCTGCTTCGAGCAGACCAGCTCGGTCACCTACCCGAATGTGCTCATTGTCGAGTACATGGAGGAGACCGGCCAGATCAACCCCGAGCTGCGCATGAAGGCCGAGGGCTTCATCAACGCCGGCTACCAGCGGCTCTTGAGCTACGAGGTGGATGGCGGCGGCTTCTCGTGGTTCGGCGACGCGCCGGCCAACCAGGTGCTCACCGCCTGGGGCGTGAAGCAGTTCCACGACATGGCCGCGGTGCACGAGGTCGACCCGAACATCAACTCGCGCACCGTGCAGTGGCTCCTCGGAAAGCAGCAGGCCGACGGCTCGTGGCAACCCGACGAGAGCTACCTGCACCAGGAATCGTGGAGCGGCATTCAGTCGAGCACCGTGCTCGTGACGGCCTATATCGCCGAGGCGCTTCTCCACGCCGAAACCCGCGACAACCGGATCGACAAGGCCATCGCCTATGTCCGCAAGAACTGGAAAGACCAGAAGGACCCGTATACGCTGGGCATCATCGCGAACGCCCTCGTGCGCTGGGACGCGAAAGACGCCTTCACCGGCGAGGTGCTCGAAACGCTGCACAACCTGCGCGTTGAAGAGGGCGACACCGTGCACTGGGCAAGTGCCCAGGAAACCGTGACCTTCACCCATGGCGACGCGGCAAACGTCGAGACGACGGCCCTGGCGGCGTTGGCGTTCCTCGAGGCGGGGCGCTACCCGCAGACCGTTTCGAAGGCGCTCACCTATCTCGTGCAGAAAAAGCAGGCCAGCGGGCACTGGGGCTCGACCCAGGCAACCATCCTCGCGCTGCAGGCCATGCTCAAGGCGCTCTCGAGCCAGGCGGAAACGGTGGACGCCAATATCGATGTGCGCATCAACGGCGAAGTGGTGACCACGCTCGAGGTCACGCCCGAGAACAGCGACGTCATGCGGCTGGTGGACCTCGGCGAACAGACCGTCGAGGGCGACAATGTGGTCGGCCTCGACTTCCAGGGCGAAGGCTCGATGCTCTACCAGGTCGTGGGCCGCTACTATGTCCCGTGGACCAAGCGCGATCCACGCCAGCAGCCCATGACCATCGATGTGAGCTACGACAAGACGCAACTCGCGGTGGATGAGACCGTGACCGCGAAGGTCAGTGTCACGAACAACCGGCCGGAAACGGCGAACATGGTCATCGTGGACCTCGGCATCCCGCCCGGGTTCGACGTGGTGACCGCCGACCTCGCGAAACTCGTCGAGGACGGCGTCGTCGAAAAATATGAGATGACCGGCCGCCAGGTGATCCTCTACTTCGAGAAGATCGACGGCAACGAGACCGTCGAGTTCAGCTACCACCTCCGGGCCCGGTTCCCGTTGCGCGCCAAGACCCCCGAGTCCCGCGCCTACGAGTACTACAACCCCGAGGTGGAAGCGCTCTCCGAGCCCGTGGCGATGGTGGTCGAGTAGCAACCGCCTGAAGATCATTTAGGGGCCTTCTTCTCTTATGGGGAGAAGGCCCC
>CAZMVU010000195.1:0-9354 GCA_964569295.1 uncultured Nitrospirales bacterium | reverse complement strand
GGGCTTGGGGTGAAAATGCCCGGAAAAAGATAGAACGCACCTGGAATGCGGCGATACCAAGACTTTCCTGGGGTGAAGGCCAATCACCCGCCGCCGCAACTCCCTTGCCATTCAAGACTTTCAAATTTCGCAATTGGCTCTGGCCGTGTGGGGCTTGCAGCTCTTTGCACCGCGGTGGTATACCAACGCATCGTGCCGCAAATCGGGGAGGCCGGTTTCTTGCTTCGGGCGGGGGCAGGGCGGGGGCCGATCACGCCGCGATGCGTGGCTGGATTGGCGGCGGCCTCCCCAACACACTGAAAGGGGCTATCGCTTTCACACCATGCTGACGGAATGCCACGGCAATATGGACACAGACGGACGCCTGAGCACACGGGCCATGGTGCGGCTGGTCTTGTGCATGGTCCTTGCCGCAGGCATCGCGGTGGGGCTTGTGGTGTTTGCGGATTGCGCACCACAGCTCATCCTTGAATTGCCGCTCGGCATCCTCGCGCTCACACTCCTTGCCGTGAACAGCCAGTGGGCGCTATGCCTGGCGGCCTTCGCCATCATGCCGCTGGGCGACGTGCGCCGCGAGGTGTTCGATGTCACCGTGAACTTCCCCGAGGTGCTTATACACGCCATCGTTGCGAAGGAATTCGTGCGCTTCGTGTTGCACCGCGAATCCTTGCAGCGCATTGTCCCGCTGTGGCCGGTGCTTTTCTTTGCCGGCACGGCCTTGCTTGGCGTCGTTACGGGGCACCTGAACCAGACATCGCCGAAGCATGTGCTCCAGGATTTCCGGCAGTTCTCGGAGTTCATTGTGCTTTTCCTGCTCGTTGTGCAGCGGGTACGCAGCCGGCAGCAGGTTATGCAATTGCTCACCTGCTTCACCATCGGCGCCACCGTCGTGGCTGTGCATGGCATTCTACAGCGCCACACGGGCATGGGCGTTTCGCCGGAGAAAATTGCGAGCGACATCCGGTTATACCACGCCATACGCAGTGGCTCGCTGTACGGAGCGACCGCGCTCGGCGGGTTGATGGTGCTCACCGTGGCGCCGGCCATTGGCGTGGCGCTCACAACGAAAAGCCGCCTGCTGAAGCTGTGCATCGCCGTGTGCCTTGTCCTGTGCCTGCTGGTGACGATCTACACCAAGACCCGCGCGTCGTGGTTTGCCATGGTGCTCGCCATTTTGTATATCGCCGCCTTCATCAGGCCGGGCATGCGCACCCTTGCCGTCACCGCCCTGTGCGTGCTGTTCCTGGGCGCACTTGTCGGGCCGACGCTGGTGGACCGCCTCTCGACGCTGAGCACCCCCAAAGAAGACACGTCACTCATGGAGCGCGCCCAGTACTACACGGCGGCGGCGCACATCGCCACGGCGCATCCCCTTCTCGGTCTCGGTTGGGGTTGCTACTATGACATCGATACAATCCTCCAGCAGGAGGAATATGTCGACGTGCCCCGCCCGCCGGACGCGCCGGATGCCACTGTGCACAGCGCCTATCTCCAGCTTCTTGTAAAGACGGGGGTCATCGGACTTGTGGGATTTCTCAGCGTGGTGTTCGTGTGGTTCGAGCGGTTGTGGAGCGCCCAACACACCGCCGTCAGGCAGAGTAAGGAGCATGTCCTCACGGTGTGTATCGGCGCGGGGATCGCCGGTTACCTCGCCCACTCGGCCTTCGAGAATTTCTTCCAATGGGGCGTAATGGCGCAATCTTTCTGGCTGCTGCTCGGCCTTTCGCTGGTCATGGCCGACTTCAACGCCCCGCGCACGCGGCGCTACAAAACGCCCATCCTCGTTGCCGGCGTGCTCGCGCTGACCTTCGCCGGTTTCATGTATGCGTGCGTCCGGCTCGAGTCATTCCACACCGAACACTACGAACACAATGTGGCCCGCGCGCTGGCCGCTGGCAACATCCAAAAAGCACGGGATATTGCCCGGCGCGCTGTCGATCACCACTTCGATGACCCCATGGCCCCCACCGTCTACGGCCGGCTGCTCCTCGATACAGGCAATGCCGGCGCGGCCCTCGAACAACTCGACGCCGCCTTCGACATGTACCGCGCCAAGGGACAAAACACCCTCGACACGGGCGCGCGCTACTATTTCGCACCTGCGCGGCTCACCCTCGGCCGTTACTGCATGGACAAGGGCCGGCCTCGTGCGGCGGTGGCCCAGTTCGAGCTGGCGCGGGCATACGCCGATCTCACGGCGGCCCGCTTCGCCCGCTTCCATGAAACCATTTACCAGGCCTATGCCGCGCAAGGCCAATGGCGCCGCGCCCTTGCTTTCCGGGAACCGGCGGCATCGGAAATCGGCCGGTTGGAAGCCGGCGATCTCCTGGCGCTCGCGCAGGTGGCTGAAGGCGGCCAACGCTGGCCGTTGATTCGGCGCCTGTCTGACCGGCTCATGAACGTGGCCGATGACATAGACCCTGTGCATTTCTATATCGGCCGCGCGCTGCTGGGCATGGACCATCCGGAAACCGCCATGGCGTACCTGCAAGCCGCCTCGGACGCTGGTCAGCCCGGCGCGGCCTACTTCCTCGGGCGCACATTCGAGTTGACCGGCGATCCCGAGGCGGCCGTGCGCGCCTACAATAACGCACCCGCCGATGACAATTACCGTGTTTTCGCGCTCGCCCGTGCCCATGCGGTGCTGAAGCAGCGCCCGGAAACGAGCCCGCCCCTCACGGTCTTGAGTGACGCCGTGTTGCGGGAATCCATTGCGCAGCACCTTGCGCGCATGCACCCGGTGCCACCGCCCGGCGACGAAAACAACGACGGCCGCGCGTTCACGCTATTGCGCTATGCCGTCCCGCCCGGCGCCCTGAGGCATGGCGGCCCCTTCCCGATGCTGCTGTTGTGGAAAAACAATAGCGCTGACACGCCACCTTCGGCGGCCACGTTTCCGCACCTGGATACTTACAACAACAGCCTCTACATCTACCTCGACACTCGCCGCGTGCTCGAACTGCGCTGGGTGGAGAACCTGGTCAATTGGACGAGCGTCGCCCGTGGCAGGCCGGGCGAGCGCCTTGTGCCCGGTTGGATCGACACGATGCACGACTGGTTCGAAATCCGGGAAACACCGGCAACACGCGTGCGCCGGGAGGCCGATGGCAACCAGGTTCTCGGCATCGACCTGCCGACCTGGGTATACAGTGTGCCGGTGCGCGTGGAAACGGCCTGCGCCTATCTCCTTGCCGGGCGTATCGCCAGCGCCCCGGAATGCGGCGCCTTGGGTTGGCAGTTTATCGATGCGGAATCCGCGGTGCGGCACGAGGAAGACCTGCCACCCCACGCATCGCAAAAAGCGGGGACATGGCACACTGGTTTCGCGTGGACACAGCCCGGCTGGCATGCCCTGCGTGTGTGCCTGACCCATGGCCCCCCGGGCGGCACAGCCGTGTTTGATGATCTGCTTCTGGTGGCCCTCGAAGCACCATCCACCGGCGGCACACCCACGCAATGAACAGAACGGCCAGGAGTTCAACCAGATGCGCATTCTAATCGTCAACCGCCACTTCGGCTCGGACCACGTGCCCACCGGCCGGATGATCGGCGACCTCACGCGCGCGCTCGCCGCCATGGGCCACGAACCGCGCGTGCTCACAGCGCGCAGTTCCTACACGGAGACCGCCAAAGACCAGAACATCGTGGCCGGGGCCAAGGTAAGTTACCTGCCCACCTTCGGCGAGAGATACCGTTTCGTGAGCTGGCTGCTGTTTCTCGCCCAGGCCATGGTGTGCGTGCCCTTCATGCGCTGGGACCGCTGTATACTCCTGACCGATCCCCCCTTTCTCGGTGCTGTCACCCTGTTGCTGCGGCCATTCCCCACACGTCTGCGCCATGTCTTCTGGTGGACCATGGACCTGTACCCGGAAATACTGGTGAGCAGCGGGCGCCTATCGGAAACCAGTCTGGTCCACCGCCTGTTGCGCCGGCTGAACGCCGGCATCATCCGCCGCATGGGCGGGTGTATTCTCCTGGGCGAGTGCCAGCGCGCGCGCATGCAAACCTACCCCACCTGGACGGACCAGCACTGCCTCATCATACCGCCATGGGACCGCCGCCCCATTCGCCCTGTACCCCCTGCGCAGAACCGTTTCCTCGAACGATACGCGCTGCATGGCAAGAAGATCGCCCTCTACGCCGGCAATCTCGGCGAGGGACACACCTTCGCCCCCCTTACCGAGGCCGCGAAAACGCTTGCCGATGCCCACCGCGACGACTGGGCCCTCGTCTTCGTCGTGCGCGGATCGAAGAAACGACAGCTTATCGACGCCACCGAGGGCCTCTCGGCCATCACCGTGCTCGATTATCAGCCTGTCGAGTGGACCTCGGATCTCCTGTGCGCCGCCAGCGTACACCTCATCACCATCACCGACCAGTCGAAAGGCCTCGTCGTGCCCAGCAAGCTGTACGGGGTGCTCAAAACCGAGGCCCCCGTACTCTTCCTCGGCCCCCCCGACGCCGACACCGCCCGGGAGATCGACCACTACCAGGCAGGCGAAACGCTCGATAGCGCGTGCTCCGGCGCCGCGGTCGTGGCCGCCCTCGATCGCCTCTACGACCAGCGACACGCCATCAATGCCGCGCGCCGGCCAGTGGACGAGACCGGCCCCGAGCGCATCGCCGCCTTTGTCACCGCGCAGTAACGCGACGATGCGAAACGGGCCATTCTGGAACAGGCTTCGCGCATGCGATACAAGCTTTCACCGGCGTTATTGGCAACCCCTGGTCCGCTCCCCCAGGCGAAGATGCGGCGGCAACAATCCGCCCATCCCTTGACCCGCTGGCGCGAAAAGGCACCAGCCACGGCGGGCCAAACATTGCGTATATCGATATAAACCTGTATGATGCAAGGCGTTGAAGACGGGTGTACACGAGATAATCCAAACCGCTATACCCCAGGCATAATGGAGGGGGTACTCTGTGCTGACAACCACCACAGCAATCGTGCTGCTCTTTATCGGCTTTCTCGTGGTGACGGCCGCGTTGATGCCGGGCGTCATGCTGTTTGCGCGCACGATAGGGGCGATTGATCGCGGCGGTTACCGCAAGATCTACAAAGGCGCCATGCCTCTGCTCGGCGGCCTCGGCATAGCCGTGCCCTTTATTGCCGCCGGTTTGGGCTCCGGCCTGCTCGGCTACTTCGTCATCAGCCACTGGCAATGGGTCGTTGAGAACTATCCCGCCCAATTCAACCTGCTCATGAACCTGGCCGGCAACCGCCATGAACTGCTCACCATGACCATCGGCGCTGTCGGAATCATCGGCATCGGCGTCATAGACGACAGCCGCGGCCTGCGGCCACGCTGGAAACTCCTCGGCCAGACGGCCGTGGCGCTGTTTATATGCGCCTCGGGCTACGCCTTCACCAAGCTGACCATCCCCTTTTGGGGCTCGGTTGACCTCGGGTTCATGGGCGGCCACCTGCTCACCATGCTCTGGGTGATCGGCCTTATCAACGCCTTCAACCTGGTCGACGGTACAGACGGACTGGCCGGCGGCATCGCCTTTATCGCCGCAATCGCGCTTCTCATGCTCAGCCTGATCCAGGCCAATCCGCTCGTGGCCCTGGCCAGCGCCGCCCTCGCGGGCAGTCTGCTCGCCTTCCTTGGCTATAACTTTCCGCCAGCCCGGATTTTTCTTGGCGATACCGGCAGCATGTTCCTGGGCTACGCCCTCGCCGTCATGTCGCTGCTGGGCGCGCAGAAAGCCGAAACCGCCGCCATCCTCTTCGCCCCCATGCTCGTGCTCGGGCTCCCCGTCTTCGAGACGCTCGTTTCCATTATTCGCCGCTACCTCAACGGCGTGCCCGTCTTCGCCGGCGACAACCGGCACACCCACCACCGCCTCCTGATCAAAGGCTTCACCCCAGCCGGCGTCGTGCTGACCCTGTGCGGGGCCGAATTCTGCCTGGCCGCCACAGCCGTACTCGCCGCCCTCATCCCCGACGAATCGGCATGGGCATGGACCCCTTACATCGGCTACTTCGCCACGCTGCTCGGCCTCATTTGGATCGCCGAATACGGCCGCCCCCAGACCGTGGGGAACATCATGGAGCGCCGCAACCGCAACCGCATCTACCAGGCCCTGGGAAAATACGCCGCACTGCGCCTGAACGATGCACAGCGCCCCGTCGAGCCCCACCTGCTGCTCGAGCTTTGCCGCCAGGAACTGGGCCTCAGCCGGATTGTTGTCGACATGCCGGAGCACACACAGTGGGCCGCGCCCCCCGATGCCGGCACCCAGACCCCACCAACGCGGGCGCACCAAGAATGTTTGCACCTAAAATCTTCCCAGGATGAAGACATCGTCATCACCTACTGCTACACCCGGCCACCCGACACCAACCTCCACCAAGACGTCACGGCCTGCCTCGCCGCTATCTTCAACGGCCTCCACCTCGACGAAGCCGCACCCGGCGAAACGATGACCGGCGATACCGCCTCTCCCCACACCGGTGTCGTGAGCCGGGCCCTCGAAAAACTGTCCCGCAGCCATTCTTCCCAAACTTTGTGAACGGCCCGCAAGCAGCGGCAAGAGTGCAGGCGCTCCCCTCCCTGTAGACCAGAACCCGCCTTTTCTTCAGGGGCAACGGCCCGTACTATACCAGCCTGGAGCGCAGGCCCGGGTCGCCCTGGCAAAACATCGCTAATGGGCGAACCGCACCCAAAAGAACGTCGCCGCGTGGTGTTCCTATACGCCGTACAACGCGCCGTACTTCTGCTCGAGGTAGTCGAGGAACGGCTCCGGGGAAAGTTCCTGGCCGGTGGCGTCGCGCACGATCGCCGGAGCGAGCTTGCGCCGGCCGACGGTATGCACGTGTTCGCGCAGCCAGGTGAGCAGCGGCGTGAAGTCGCCGGCCTCGACCTTGGCGTCGAGGTCCGGGAGTTCCTGCCGAATCTTTTCGAAGAGCTGGGCGGCGTAGAGGTTGCCGAGGGCGTAGGTCGGGAAATAACCCATGGCCCCATGGGACCAGTGGATGTCCTGGAGACAGCCGAGGGTGTCCGTGGGCACATCGAGCCCGAGCAGTTCCTTCACCTTGGCGTTCCAGGCCTCGGGCACGTCAGCAGGTTTCATGGCGCCTTCGATGAGGGCACGCTCGATCTCGAACCGCAGGATGATGTGCAGGTTGTAGGTGCACTCGTCCGCCTCGACGCGGATCAATGAGCACGCGACTTTGTTGATGGCGCGGTGGAAGTCTTCCGGCGCGACCCCCTCGAGTTGGCCGGGGAAGTGCTCGTGGTACACGCGCGCATAGCAGCGCCAGAATGGCAGGCTGCGGCCTACCATGTTCTCCCACAGGCGGGACTGCGACTCATGGATCCCGAGTGACGGCGCCTCGGCGAGGATGGTGCGCGCGTCCTCCTCGCGGAACCCCTGCTCATAGAGCGCATGGCCGCCTTCGTGGATTGAACCGGTGAGCGCGGAGAAGAGGTCTTCCGGGTCGAACCGTGTGGTGATGCGTACATCATGCAGGCCGAAATTCGTGGTAAACGGATGCACCGATTGGTCCTGCCGCCCGGCCTGAAAGTCGAACCCCATTCCTTCGAGCACATGCACGGTGATCGCGTACTGCTTTTGCTCGTCCCAAGTTTGCTTGGTCCATTCCAGATCGGGCTGGGTGCCATGGTTCACGATGCGATCCACCAGCGCACTCTGGCGCGCGCGCAAGCCCTCGAAGATGCCGCCCAGTTGCGCCGTGGTCATACCCCGTTCATAATCGGAAAGCAGCGCGTCATACGGCGTGTCCGTATAGCCATAGTAGTCGGCTTTTTGTTTCAAGAGCTCGAGCAGCGTCTCGAGATTCGGCTGGAACCGCTTGAAATCGTTCATGCGCCGCGCCTCGACCCATACCTCGTAGGCCTTGCTCTCCTCCTGCGCCAGCCGGGTGACAAAAGCCGCCGGCAACTTCCGCGCCCGTTCGTACTCGTAGCGCGCCTCGGCCACCATGCTTGCGTCGTCCGGGGCGAGCCCCGGCTGTTCCTCGAGCGTGGCGATGAGTTTACCTAACTCGCTGCTGGTCAACATGTTGTGCGCAATGCCGGAAAGCGTGGCGAGCTGTTTGCCCCGGCGCGCAGCGCCTTTGGGCGGCATGTACACTTCCTGGTCCCAGGAAAGAAGTGAGCAGGTCGCCGCGACATCGAGGTAGGCCCCGATCTTCTCACGAAAAGCTTCAAGCTTGCTGGCGCTCATGGTCAGGTGGTCCTTGTTTTCCCACGGAATGAAAAAGGGGGTTACATTTGCGCACGAATGCGGTATTATGACTAAGGAAACGATGCAGGTGGCGGAGCATACACCGGCCGCAGCATGATAGCGGAGGTGTGCCCGCGCATACAATGGGAGAATGTGCTATGGGTCCGATCGATACATTATTGAAAGCCATTTTGACGCTCTTGGAAGGGGTTTTTCAGTCGGTCGCCAACTTCCTTGAAGGGCTGCTTGGGCAATTCTACGTGGACGACGACGATGAGCCCGCAGCGTAACGCAGCGCAAACCGGAGGAACACAACCATGACAGTCATTGAAACACTGCTTGCGCTGGTTCAGGAACTGGTCAACGGGATTTTTGCGTCCCTTAACGAGTTTTTTGCCATTCTCGGCATCGATGCGCAGCTCGATCCTGTGGATATGGATCAGGATATATAGCCCGCGCAGGCGCAGCAACCAACCATACACACCGCGCTTCCATGCCCGTGTGTGCAGGCCGCGCACGCGCAGCCCAAAAGCGTTCTTATGCCCCGGGTAGTGCCGCATCCAAAACGTACGCACACCGGTTGTCATGAAGGTACGTGGTCTGTCTGGCAAAGTGAGGACAGAACCAAGCGATCCGGTCGTCAGTTGTGGCGCTTTATCGGCGCATCTGCCTGCGGGCTCAGGTAGCGCATACCCGTGGCGCTATAACTGCGCGATCGCGTGGACCTCTGTATCTGCGCACATCTGCGCCATCTGCGGTTACATAGCCGTGGCGGCAGGACCTTGCGATCGCGTTGTCTGTCCTGCGGGCTCCAAGGCACCACAGACACACGACCTTCTACCCTCGGCTCCACCAGTCGACGACAAGACGGGCGGACATTTTCAGTCCCGGGGGGTGCGCCGAAGGTGCATGGTTAACTCTCCCTATATCTTCCGTAATTCTTTAGCCGTTTGCCGTGAGCCGTTTCCCATACGTCATACAACTCCCTGGTATCAGCGCGGGGCGCGGTTCTGGCCCACCGGCTGTTTCTATGAGTCAACGGTCTGCGTATCCCGGCCGCACGTTGGTATTCGCTAACACGGGGCAGACTGACGAAACAAGTGCGTTCCCTTGCGCCATACGGCTAAAGAATTACGAGTTCAGAACATCCGGAAGGAGAAG
>CAZMVU010000194.1:0-9447 GCA_964569295.1 uncultured Nitrospirales bacterium | reverse complement strand
AACAACCGGGAAACACGCCATTCGATCCTTGGGTTGTGGGCGCAGCCCACGTTAGACAGGGATGTTCCAGTGCATCATCACTGTGCCGAGGCTTTCTGTTGATCGAGGGCTTCTTTGAGTCCGGGAACGGCCTGTGCGCCCGTGGGCACGGTGACCGACGATTGCGCGAAGTCATCGCCGATGGGCTCGAACCGGCCCCCGAGATGCTCGGCCAGGAATCCCTCGGTTATCGCATGAAAAGACAGCCGGTTCTCGGGACGCGCGAACCCGTGGCCTTCATCCGGGTACAGCACATACGTGACGGGTATTTCCTTGGCCTTCATGGCCTGCACGATCTGGTCGGATTCCGCCTGCTTCACGCGGGGATCGTTGGCGCCCTGGGCAATGAGCAACGGCCGCTCGATCCGGTCGGCATAGGTGAGCGGGGATCGTTCTTTCAGGAGCGCGCGGCCTTCCTCCGTGGCGGGGTCGCCCACACGCGTGGTGAACAGGGCGCGCATGGGCTCCCAGTAAGGCGGTATCGATTCGAGCAGGGTGATAAGGTTCGAGGGCCCCACGATATCCACGGCGCAGGCGAAGCGCTCAGGCGTGAAGGTGAGTGCGGCCAAGGCCGCGTAGCCGCCATAACTACCGCCCATGATCCCGACCCGGTCCGGATCGGCCACACCCTCCGCCACAGCCCAGGCTACCGCGTCGACAAGGTCGTCGTGCATGCTGCGGCCCCACGCCTTGTTGCCCTCGTTGAGGAACGACTTACCGAATCCGGTCGACCCCCGGAAATTGACGCTGAGCACGGCGTAGCCGCGGTTGGCGAGCCACTGGTGATACGGGTTGTAGCCCCATTCATCGCGCGCCCACGGTCCCCCGTGCACCGAGAGCACCATCGGTTGGGGACGCGCCGGCCGCCCGTCGGTATCGGCGTCCGTACCCGCGGGCAGCGACAGGTAACTGACCAGATCGAGACCATCGCGCGCCGTAATAATAACGGGGTGCATGGCTACGAGCGGCTTCCCCTCGAGGGCGGTGCGGTTCGTAAACAGGAACTCGGCCTCCTGCGCTGCGCGGTCATAGTAATAGTAGCGGGCCGCGCCGTCGTCCACCTGATAGACCACGACCCAGGCATCGTCCGCCAGCGTGCGGCTCACGATCTCGAAGTCCCCCTTGGTCACCGCGCGCAATACCTCAAAGTCCGCTGCAATCGCTTCATCGATGATCTCCCACTCCTTCTGCGCGTAGGTGAAGGCCGCGGCCTCGACATGCTTTTCCGTAGGATGTATGAGCACATCGCTCAAATCCGCGCGTTCATCGGCGGCAAGGAGCCGTTTCTCGCCGGAACCGAGATCGAGGCTGAAGAGCGCCGCCGTGTCCCGTTCGCGGCTGTCGGCGAGATAGGCCACCGTGCCGGACTGGTCGAACCCGAAGATGGTCGTCGTGAGGGCGTCGGTCATGCCGAGCGTGATGAATGGTTCCCACTGTTCTTCCGTGGTCCGGCGCAGGATTTCCTTGCCGCCATCGGCGGTCATGCGCACGGCGAAGCGAATGTTGAAGTCGTCGTCGATGATGAATCCGGCAAATCCGGGATTCTTCAGGACGAGCGTGCGCTCGCCGCTCTCCAGATCCAGCTTGTAGATGTCGTGCAATTGCGGATTCTGGTCATTGAGGCCAATGAGTATCTCGCCCGGAAACTTCCGGCTCACCTTCTCGATACGCGCTTGCACCTCCTCGAGCGGCGTCGCATCGCGCGTGTCCCCCGTTTCCAGGTCGACCACATGAACCCGCCAGTTTTCGTTGCCGTCCGCGTCCTGCAGGTAGATAATGTGCCGGTTCGTGTGCGCCCAGAAATAATTGCGCACGCCCCGCTCGCGATCCGAGGTCACGGCGCTGGCGGCGTCGGGGTCCGTAGCCGGCCCCACCCAGACATTCAGTACCCCTTCATCCGGCGCGAGGTAGGCGAGGTGTGTGCCATCGGGACTGAGCCGCGCCATGACCCGGTCAGGATTTCCAAACAAGACATCACGCGAGATGAGCATCGGCGCATTCTCCATGGGTTGATCCGGCGATCCTGTGTGCGCGCAGCCCCCGAGTATAACCAGGCCGGCGGCCAACACAGTTGAAAGGCGTCGGGGCACGTTCAAAGTCATCGGGCGTCCTCCTGTGCGGCGTCCGGCGCACCCCGGCTGGAGCGCTGATGGTGGGGACGCCGTCGATCTGGCGGCTTTCCATAGGTTCAAGAAGAGGTATTGTACGGGGTGAGCGGCCGCCTGTAAAAGGGAAGCGGGCCCTTCCATCGAGGAAAGGCCCGCGTTTCATGCTGTGTGTGGGGATCGGCTAGAAGCCCAGCTTCACGTTGCTGGTGTTCACATCCACCTCCGACAAGTCCGTGTCGACAAAGTCCACCGGCAGGCCGTCGTCCGTGCCGGCGCCACCGCCGGAGCTCAGGCCGATAACCCCTTGTGCCGCGGGATCCGCCTGCAAGTAACTGATGCGGATTTCACCGTTGAAGTACATCTCGAGCTGGATATCGTTCGTCATGCCTTGCTTGGCAGCCGCTGCTGTCGGCACGTCATCGTAGGTAACCACAAACTTCTCGTCGTCCTGCAGGATCGATACTTCCCCATCGGTCGCGGCATCCATGGGAAACACGGAAATCTGCGGCTGGGCGAAGTGTTCTTCCGGCGTGCCGCCATCCGACCCCGGACCGCCCATGCCAACGGCGCCCTTGCTGGAAATATAGAACCTGCTGATTTCCTCTCCGTAGAACGGGATGCTCTTGCCCAGCAACAGCTCGGTTTCCACGGGATCGCCCATCGAGAGAAAGTCGAGCACCAGACCGCCCGCCGGGTCCGTCGGATAGTCCGTGCCGGTCAAATCACGATTCACCGCCCCGTAGAAGCTCAGGCCACCCGTGGGCGCCATCACGAGTTGTGTCTGGTCCAGATCCACGCTACCGGCATACTCCTCGGTGAAGTAATTGGGCGCTGTCGTCACCGCGATCGCCTTTTCTTCGTGGTCCGTATGCACGGTGATGGTGCCGGTGGCGTATTCGGGCGTGTTCTTCGCCACGAAATCCCGATCAATCGTCACCGTGACCGTCACGGGGGCGTCCTCCCCAATGCTGTTGTCGTTTACCGGATCCACCTGGATCCACCCTTGGTCCGCCGACACGGTGAAGTCGAGCATCAGCCCTTGCTTCCCGCGGTTGAACACCTCGAATGTCTTTACCGTTTCGTAGTTGCCGTTTGCATCGACTTCAAATCGCAGGACATCCGTCGAAACGCCCAGCCGCGGGCGCGTCGGACAGCCCGCCAGAAGCGCCACCGCCGCCACGACCATCAACGTACTAATCACACGGTTACTCATCATGTTCTTGTAATCCCCTTTCTGCCGTGCAACGCGCAGCCCATGGCATAGACGCAGGAGCACATAACAATCGTTTTTTGCCTCATACCTGCCAGTCCTTCTGGCAAGCTGACGCGATGATACACTATTCCTTCACAGGGGTCAAGGAAAAACTACAAGAATTTAGTTTTTTGTCAAGTAATTATTTCGGCACTGCGTAGCCCCAATCGGGCTGGGTTCCCCGCACGCCGGCGGGAGGAACCAACGCGGCCGTATTCAAGAACGTGGGCGTTGGATCGAAGCCCTTGTTGTGCCAGCCTTCGCAATAGGTGTCGGGCCACAGAGAAGCAGCCATGTGCCATAAAGACAATAGGTGCCGGGCCACAGAGAAGCAGTCATGCGCCATAAAGACAAAAAAAAGGGGAGATGCCGGTAGGGGGCGTCCGGCATCTCCGGTGAGGTGCGTCACTCTAGCAGGGCGCTAGAGCATCGCTGGGAAACTGTGTCGCGTACTCATCGAGCACGTTGTCGTAATCGCTACTTCAAATCTGGTGCTATGTCTTTCGTGTGCGCAGGAACACTGCCACGGCCACGGCCACGGCCACGGCCACCACTACGCCTGCAACTACGCGTCTACTTCGAACCGCAGGCATGAAATCGGTTTCGGCCGCTTCCGTGCCTTCACCATCATCGAGCGCCTGTCCACCATCCGGAACCGCGTTTTGCGGGGCCGTGGCGGTCTCGTTCCGGCGCCCACCCGTTCGTTGTTCGGCGTGCGAGGCTTCCGCGTGCGTGTCTTGCGCCCGTGCATCGCCGGCGTGCCCATCAGCGCCGGGAATCCGTTGCCGCTGCCCGGTCTCGGGCGCGCTTGCGTCGGTCTCGCCTGGCACATGGGCGCTCGGGGCTGCCCTTTGCGCGCCGGCCTCTTCTTTCGCATCGTTACGTGGCGCCGCCGGGAAGAGGCCATCACCCGCCGCTGTCACGCTTTGCTCGGCCGCTTCATCTTCTCGCGTTTCTGAGGCGTCACCATTCTCCGGGCCACTCTCTTCCCGCTCCGGTTCCGCCGGCTCTTCCTCCGCACCGTCATCGAACCGCACCAACCGTGCACTACCGCGGGCAGGAAGCTCGACACCGTCGTAGGTGGCCAGCGTCGGCTCGACCAGCAGCAAGCGCGTAAGCTGTTCAGCCGGTTCGGCAATGGTGCGCATGGTCACATAGGCCACGGCGCCGCTCGATACGGTTTCCTGATTGAGCCCGCTCATCAGCACGGTATAGCGCCCGGGAACGGGGGTGTTACCCTCGACCTGTTTCCGGCTTGCCATTGCGGCCGCTCCCGCAGCCACTTCGGCAGGCGCGAAGACTTCCGGATCATACTCGAGCTGGAAATTGAGCGCCGCCACCTCATCCGTCGTTTCGCGCAACGTGATGGGAAAGACGTAATTACTATCTTCAACTGTTGGTCGCCCGATGCTCAATGTGCCTGCAAGGGCAGTCACGGGCAGGAGCACGAGCGCGAGGCCTATCAGCCAGCCACCACGTAGGTGACGCACCTCGGTAGCCTGCGAAGTTCGTTGCATCCCCTTCAACTCCGCTGCGCTAAGTGTACTGGAAGTTGCGCCTGTGCGCAATGGGGCAACCGGCAAGATCACACACGGCATAAGTCTCTCCTAAGTGCTTTATGGCAAGCATCTTACGCAATCGGCCAAAAGCAGCTAAGCAAAAAACACGTCCCACGCCACCATTTAGGGCGCACGGCCTGGGCGCATATGTTTGTAATCCAGCTTACAAACTGCGGCGCCCGAGCAGCCCCAGCCGGGAAACCGGCCCGCGGCGCGCCGCCTGGACGAGCGAGGCAAGTTACCTGTCGTCATCCGATCGGGGCGGTATGTGCTCTTCCGCCTCTTGCGGCCGGTGGCGCGGGAGCAAGCGCGTGAACACGGCATCGCCGGCGCCGTAGTAATAGCGGAAAATGAGCAGTACGAGGGAAATCAACGCAATCAGCTTGGCCGCGCCCACGATAAGGACCACTACTTGCAATTCAAGTTTTGGGATGCGCTCGAAGGCGCCGAGGATTTGCCAGGGAAAAGGCACAAAGGCCACCAGGCCCACCACAATGAGCTCGAGTGCGCGGCCCAGGCTCTTCTGCTGATCGAGTCCCGCCGCACGGCACCGGCCGTGGGCGAAGTAGCCCAGAAAGGCAGACCACCCGATCATGACCATGTAGGGCGAGTTGATGAGCGCGCGCTGTGTGGTTACATGCCCCAACTCGCGCAAAAAGGAGAAGGTAACCACGGGAAACGCGCCAGTTAAAAACAAGATGAGCCACAACAGCAGCGTGGGCAGCCGCCAGGCAGGATTCGACTTTACTGTTTGATTCAAGGTGTGGCTCCGGCATCCGCGTGCCCATGTGGTGGCGGCCCTCTCAGGCACCGTGGTTATTGCAACAGAGGGGACGGGGCGTTGTCAACAATGGACGCCGCGAAACCTGTTGTGCGGATGCCAGATAGCGGCTATAATACAGATGAAGCCGTACATTGGGATACGGACAACCGCCCGTTTCGGGGGCTGCCGCATGGAGATGCCCGCGAGGGTCCATGCAACCCTGGGCCACGCCTGCCGTCACGTGTGTCCGTGTGCGTGCCCGACAAGCAATGCCTTGGCTACCCGCAAGAAGAGAGGCCCCTCTTATTGCACCGAACGGCGCACACGGGCACACGTGACGGCAGGCCGTGACGGCCATCCCCCGCGACGATCCCCACGTCCTCATCGAGGCCGGGCGTGCACCCTGCCGGCGGGCGCCGGACGATCGCATAGACCTGCAACGCCGCGCGTGGCAAGCGCTGTTTGCCTGGTGTGCGAACCAGTAGCCGCCGCTGTGCCGCCGGGTTCCCGGAAGGCGGTTGGGTGCAGCCGCGCGGCTGCACGCACCGGGCTTTGCCTAGGACGCAGGGCGCTTCACGAACCGGTCACCGTCTTTCAGCCAGCGCTCCGGCCGCGACCAGATGTCCGCCACGAACGACTGCTGGTCCGTGTGCGGCAGGGAGGCCAGCAACTCGGGGTCGCCCAGTTCACGGAAGATGGCGTCTTCCGGGTTGAACCGGTTGAAGGTGTAGATGCCGTCCACGCCGGCCTCCCACGCATTCAACGCCTCGCCGCGCCAGATTTTGCTGGCTGTGTCCGCCTCCGGCTGGCCGCCATCCCTGAGGCGCCGGCTCACGAGGCAGGCATAGGTGGGCACGTTGTGCTTGTGTCCGAGCGCCGCCCAGTCCTTCCACGGCGTCATGTGGAAATAGCCGCCGCCCACGAGCACATCCAACAGGTCCGCCTCGAGCCAGGGCACGAGATCGATCCCAAGCGCTTTCAGGTAGCCCACCGAGTCCGGCACACGGATGCCCACCAGGATAGGCTTGCCGCGCTCGCGCCCCACCTGCTCGGTCATCGCGCGGATGCGCCGCATGAGGTCTGTCATCTTGTCGCGGTGTTCTTGCGTGATGGGTTTGCCGATCATCTGCTCGCGGAAGAGCACCGGGTGCCGGAAGAAGTCCAGCTCGATGCCGTCCACATCGTAGCGTGTGCAGACATCCTCGAGGATGCGGTAGACCTTGTCGCGCACGGGCTCGAGGCCGTAATCCACCGACGACCACCGGTTGCAGCCGAAGAGGTAAGGCACAGGCGTGTCCTTCTTGCCCACGAGGTACTCGGGGTGGTCCCGCTTCCACTGGCACAGGAGGTCCGGGTTGCCCGAATCGTGCGTGTCGTTCATACGCATGGACCAGAAAATCTCGCGGTCGTGTGCCCGGCAGAAGGCAATCATGGTATCGAGCGGGTCCGTGCCCTGGGCCAGCAGGGCGTTCAGGAACCTGCCGGGAACCCCCTCGCGCACCAGCAGCTCGCTCTCCTCGCTCGGGTGCATGTAGTAATTGAAAACCCCCGTGCAATAGAAGATGCTGTCCACCTGCGAGTCCAGCAGGGCCGTGGTGCGCCGGGACAGGAAGAATTCGGGTGTCATGGGCGAGCCGGGTTCCGCGTGGTGCACATCGTTGCCGTCGTTGTTCATGATGATGCGCCGGCGCCGGTTGCGTGCTTCCATGCGGGCGGCCTTGTAATCCTCGATCGGCATGGGCGCGGCGGCCGTACGCGGCATCGGCAACCCCGCCAATGCCGCCCCCGCGGCTATCCCCTGCACAAAACGGCGCCGTGTGATTCTTTGGGTCATGACAGCTACTCCCTCGGTGCGGTCGTTGATTTCTTGCGGTACTGTAGACTTAGCGGCTTGCCACCTGCAAAAAACTACGCGGAATTCTCTGGCGCCTTACACGCCGGGACGCTCACAGAAAAAACGTGGCCCGGGAACAGTGGGACCGCCCACGTTGGTCATTCAGCCGCGCCGTCGGCCTGGGCTTTTTTCAGGGGCGCCTTTCAAGCGCGCGTGGCCTGGCCAAGCGACATGACAGGCAATGAACGAAAACTAGCTTGCATCACATGGATACCCCGCTCTCCGAATACTCCAAAGCACCATCAGCCCGGCGGCGGCGAGGGCCACCACAAGCCAGAGGATATTCACTGCAGGCAGGCTTTCGACCACTTCCACATGGAAAGGCAGCGAGGTCACAGGACCGCGCCCATCATCGACGACGCACCAATAGTCGCCGGCCCCCGCGATAGGCACGACAGACATGTGAAGTTGGATGATGCCGTCCGTGGCCGTGCCGGCGTCCATGACGGTCTCTGTGGCGGGGGCGTTTGCCGGTTGGAAACGCCATTCGTACGTGGGCGCGGTGGCGGCCTGCTCCACCTGCACGGCCAGTGTGAGATCCGAGTCTTGCTTGATACGGCGAACGCGGACACCCGTGCGGCCGGGCGCCGGCGCCACGCGCATGGCGGGGTCCACTTCGCCGCCGCCCAAGAGTGCGCGGTCCGTCATCGATGGCGTCTGCCAGTAAAGGTAAACGGCGGCATAGCCGGTCAATTCGGCGTAGCGCAGGTCCACCAGATACGCCTGCCCCGCCGTAAGATCAATGGTCCCCGTGTTCTCCGTCAGTGCCTGCGGATTGGCAAAGTTCTCGATCACCGGCGCTCCGCCAACAAACAGGTCGGCGCCATCGTCGCTGGCCACGGTAAAGGTATAGGTTCCGGTTTCCGGTGCGTTGATCCAACCACGAAAGCGCGCCGAGAAATGGTCCGCCGGCACGCTGTGTACGGGCGCCGCGGTGCCCCAGTTGAAGGCGATGCGGGAAACATTGAACATCGTCTCCGGTGCGGTGGTCAGCGGGGTGTTGCCCCTGTGAAACGCGGCGGAAAACCCCTGTTCAGGCAGAAGAAAAGCGGACGGCGGGATCACCTGCTTGTAAAGGCCGGGGCCGTCCCAGAGCAGGCGGCACAAGGCGCCGCCGGCGTTCTCGTAGTACTCGAATACGAGCGTGTGTTCCCCGGCGGCAAGCGTTATGGCGCCCTCATGTTCGGTGGGCCCCTGGTCCACCCACTGGTCGATGACCGTCACGTCATCGATGGTCAGCCGGGCGCCGTCATCGGTCACCGAGTAGAAGGTGTACTCGCCGGGCGTTGTGACAGCCAGCGTGCCTGTCCAGCGTATGGCGAACGAGTCTGTAATGCCTTCCAATACCGGCGGGCCGCCGTCCTCCCAATCAAAGTCAACATTGAAATCCACCTGTGTTGCCTGCAGCGTGGTGAATTCCCCCGGCGCGCTGCTTTCGTAATAGTCGCCTTGCAAAGCCGCCACAGCCGCCACCTGCATTCCAACGAAAAGACATACGAACACACCAAACTTCCTGCGCATAGCATTTACCCCTTTTTGATCCGGCGTTACCCCCGCAAAAACACTTGCCGATACCTCGTGTGCATGCCTCATTACGTGCGGTGCGTTACGAAGCGGTATCTTCACCCGATTATATTATCATATTGGCAATTCTTTCGCCGTCTGCCGTGAGCCGTTTCCCATACGTCATACAACTCCCTGGTATCGGCGCAGGGAGCGGTTCTGGCCCACCCGCTGTTTCTATCAGTCAAGACGTAGGCGCACTTTGGACTGCGGGGGCTTGCCACCGCTTTTCCCGCAAAGGCCGTGGGTAGACGCTGGCGCGCAAGCCG
>CAZMVU010000193.1:0-9471 GCA_964569295.1 uncultured Nitrospirales bacterium | reverse complement strand
TCCTCGTGGTTGCGGAAGAGCCGGCTCGTGGTCAGCCCGAGGACAGCATCCACCTCGATTTCGCCGTTTAGTGTCCTCTCCCGTGAAATTCCTGCGCTTGCGTTTCATGTTATTGCCTCCAATCAGTTAGGATTAGGCGATACGCTGGCTAGTCAATTCCAACTGAGACAAGGCAGTATTGACCTCGAGTTTTCTTGCATGCTTTCAACAAGAACTAAGGTGCCTTATGTGGGAAGCGATACGGGCGAATAAGCGCAAGTCGATAATCCTGGTGTTTGCCATGTTGTTGGTGATGCTGACGCTGGGGGCGGCGATTGGCGGGTCTATGGGCGCGTACATGGCGGGGCCCAGCCAGGATACGATATTCGGCGGGTTGTTCATCGGGATCATGGCGGCCACGTTGCTCTGGTTCATCATGACGGTGGTGAGCATCTGGCAGGGCGACCGCATTCTCCTGCGCATGAGCGGGGCCCGCGAGATCGAGAAGAAGGATCATCCTCAGCTCTTCAACGTGGTCGAGGAGATGACCATCGCGGCGCAGCTCCCCCAGCGCCCGCGGGTGTTCGTGATCAACGACACCGCCATGAACGCCTTTGCTACCGGGCGCACGCCGGAGAAGTCCGCTGTGGCGATTACCTCGGGGTTGCTCGGCCGCCTGAACCGGGACCAGCTCCAGGGGGTGATCGCCCACGAGATAGGCCACATCAAGAACGAAGACATCAAATACATGACGCGCCTCAGCATCATGCTGGGCACGATTGTCATTCTGTCGCAGGTCTTTCTGCGCAGCGTGTTCTATTCGAGCGCTTCCCGGCGCTACTCGTCGCGCAGGAGTGGTGGCAAGGGCGGCGGGCAGGCGCAGATTGTATTCATGGTCCTTGCCATCGTCCTCGCGATTCTGGCGCCTATCCTCGGCCAGATCATTCTTCTGGCGAGTTCCCGCCAACGCGAGTACCTGGCCGATGCCTCCGCCGTGGTGTTTACCCGCTACCCCGAGGGCCTTGCCTCCGCCCTCGAACTTTTGGGCAAAGACCAGAACAAGCTGCAAAACGTGTCCAAGGCGACAGCGCCCATGTATATCATAAACCCGATGCAGGCACGCGGTTCAGCGACCGGCTGGTTCAGCACGCACCCGCCCCTCGAGGAGCGTGTGCGGATTCTGCGTGGCATCGCCGGTAACGCCTCGTATACGAACTACCAGCAGGCCTGGTCCAAGACGAGCGGCAGCAAGGCGGGGCAGCTGCCGACATCGGCGTTGGCGGCCGGTGAGTCGCATGCGGTACGCGAGGCAAGCGCGGCTGCCGACTCGAAGCAGGACGCGCGCGGGCGCATGCGCGAGGCTGGCGACATGCTGCGGCGAATGCATGAATTCATGTTTCTGGCGTGCGCCTGCGGCATGCGCATCAAGATTCCGCCCGAGTTCAAGCATGACCAAATCGCGTGTCCCCGCTGTAAGCGCAGCCTCGAGGTGCCGCGTGAGCAGTTGGCGGCAGCGGCGGCCGTGGGCGCGGCCATGGGCAGTCAACAGGGCCCCACGCCGGGGGCCGGGGGTATCCCCTTTGCCGCATCGAAGGAACACCCCAAACCCAAGGCCGATGAGAAGCCGCAGGTGATCACGCGCCGGGGCAATGAGTGGCTGTCGTTCAAGTGCCGCTGCGGCGCGATGAAGCACTTGGCGCCGTCGTTCAGCGCGCCGCAGGCCAAGTGCGAGCAGTGCGGAGCCACAATCAAGGTGGTTCAACGCGACGGCGAATGATCGGGTAACCCGTGCGCAAGGCCGGCTGTGGCGTATCCTGAGGCATACGGCCGGCCACATACGCCCGTGCAACGCAGGAGACGCCCCATGCCCGCGCAAGAGGAACCGTATCACGGTTTCGAGCAAGGCCCCATACGCCCCCCGAGCGAGGCCATGAGCCTGCTCATACGGGTGAGCCGGAACTGCCCGTGGAACCGCTGTGCATTTTGTCCGGTGTACAAGGGCGCGAAGTTTTCGCTGCGCCCGGTCGAGCACGTGCTGCGCGATATAGACGCGGTGCACCGGCAGGTGGAGACCCTCCTCGACTGGAGTGGGGCCGACACGCCGCCGCCGCGCGACCAGCTGAACACGGTGTTGCGCGAGGTAGCGCCCGAAGAGCGGGCGGCGTTCTCGGCGGCCTACCATTGGATATACGCCGGGGGGATGAAGAACGTGTTTCTCCAGGATGCCAACGCGCTGTTCATGCGCACGGGCGATCTGCTGCGGATTCTCGGGCGCATCCGCCAGCGGTTCCCCGAAGTGCGCCGCATCACGTCCTATGCACGCAGCCATACCCTGGCCCGTAAACCCGCCGGGGACCTCGCCGAAATGGCGGGCGCCGGGCTCAACCGGCTCCACATCGGTATGGAGTCCGGGAGCGGCGCCGTGCTCGAGGCTATTGAGAAAGGGGTCACCAAGGCGGAGCAGATAACGGCAGGTCAGAACGTGAAGGCGGCGGGAATGCAACTCTCGGAGTATGTCATGCCGGGGCTCGGCGGCCGCACCCTCTCGGACGAACACGCCCGGGAAAGCGCCGATGCCCTCAACCAAATCAACCCGGACTTCATCCGCCTGCGCACCTTGGCCATCCCCGCCAATACCCCGCTGCACGCGCTGTGGGACGCGGGCACCTTCGAGAAGATGAACGATATCGAGGTGGCGCGGGAAATCCGGCTGTTCCTTGCCGAGTTGCGGGGAATCACAAGCATGGTCAAGAGCGACCACGTACTCAACCTGTTCGGCGAACTCGCCGGGAAGCTGCCGGAAGACCAACCGGCCATGCTCGCCCTGCTCGACCGTTTCCTCGCCATGCCGCCCGTGGACCAGGCCCGGTTCTGCGCGGGACGCCGCATGGGCATGTTGCAGCGGCTCGCCGACCTCGAGGATCCGGCAAAAGCCGCCGCGGTCGATGCGGCCATGGCACGCTTGGGCATCACGCCAGCCAACGTCGCCGAAGCGAACGACGCCCTCATGCAGCGGTTTATTTGACGCGTCATTCTGTTGTTCTATAGCTGAGCTCTTGTCGTGGGCCACTAGAAGTCCAGCCAGAAGCCCCGGTTGTACGTGCGGCGCGCGACCCGTGTATACCCGGCCCGATACGGCCATGGGCATATTCGTGCGAATCGTGCATTTCTTGTTGCAAACGGGTTCAGGGTGTGGTATATTCGGGTTGTGAGCCGGTTCACAAGAACCGGGTGTTGATCGCAGGGGTTATTTACCGACCGGTAGGTAAATAGACTTTAACAGCCGTTCAGCATGCTGAACGGGGCGGTGTAGGCCAGGATGAGCAGTACGCACCAGGATGGGAACACCGGCGGCGGCACGCGGGATGTGAATTCGTTCACGCCCCCCCCATTCGCGGACACCCCGCAGGGACGCGCCGTCTCCGAGCAGACGGTGGCGCGGCTCTCCCTGTACCGCCGTATCCTCGCCCATCTTCTGGCCGATGGCCAGGTGGCCATCTGTTCGCGCGATCTCGGGCAGCTCACGCATGCCGGGGCTTCGCAAGTGCGCCGCGACATCATGACCTTGGGCGTGTCGGGTTCACGCACGCACGGCTACGACGTGGCCACACTCATCGACGCCATCGGCGATTTTCTCTATGGCGCCAGCTACCAGCGTACGGCCCTGGTCGGCCTGGGGAATTTGGGCATGGCGCTGGTAAGCCATTTCTCGGGGCGCTGGCGGCGGTTGAGCATAGGCGCGGCCTTCGACACGGATACGCGCAAGGTCGGGCGGGTGTTCGCCGGCGTGCATTGCCATGCCATGTCCGACTTGAATGCGGTTACGCGCACGCAGGGGATCACCTTGGGCATTGTGGCGGTGCCGGCGGCGGCGGCACAGGGAACGGCGGATGCGCTTGTGGCGGCGGGCGTGCGTGGTTTGGTGAATTTCGCGCCGGTCCGGCTCGAGACGCCGGATGCGGTGGTAACAGAAAACGTGGACATGACTTCCGCTTTGGAGAAGGTGGCCTATTTCGCCCGTTGTGGGGCGGGGGCCGCTGCGGGGGAAGGCATGGAAAACGGCGGAAAACCGGAGTAGGGCCGCCCGGCATTCGGGCAGCCGAGGAGGATTCCTATGGACGCGGAAAAAGTATGCAACTGCCAGTGCGGTGAAGAGGCGAGCGAGGAAGAATTGCTTGCGCGCCTTGACGACATCATCGCCGAGTACAAGGACAAGGCGGGCGGGCTCATTCCCGTGCTGCAAATGGCGCAGGCCATCTTCGGCTATCTGCCGGAGGTAGCGCTCAAGCGGGTCGCCCTCGGCCTCGACAAGTCCTACAGCGAGGTGGCCGGCGTGGTGAGCTTTTACAGCTACTTCAGCACGGTGCCGCGCGGCAGGCATATCATTCGTGTGTGCCTGGGCACGGCGTGCTATGTGCGTGGGGGCAAGCAGGTGCTCGAGGCCTTGCAAGACAAGCTCGGCATCGATGTGGGCGGTACCACGGACGACCGGCAATTCTCGCTCGAGGTGGCCCGCTGCTTCGGGGCGTGCGGCCTGGCGCCGGCCATCATGGTCGACGACGACGTACACCAGCGCGTGAAGCCCACCCGCGTCCAGCACATCATCAACCAGTACACCGCGGAAACCGCGGCGAAGTAGGGAGGAGCACACGCCATGACGACCAAGATCAAGAGTCCGGAGGATTTGCTGGCCCTGCGCGATAAGGCGCGCAAAAACATCGAGTTGCGGGGCGAGCCGAAGGAAATGACGATCACCATGCACATGGGCACGTGCGGCATTGCCGCGGGCGCACGCGACATGCTGGCGAAACTGGGCGAGCTGCTCGCCTCCCACAACGTCACGAATGTGACACTGCGCCAGTCGGGCTGCGTCGGCCTGTGCGATCGCGAACCCATGCTCACGCTCACCGATGCGGCGGGCAAGGAGTACCGCTACGGCAAGCTCACGCCCGAACGCCTCGAGTCCATTGTCACACAGCATGTCCAGGGCGGCAACCCCGTCATGGACTACCTGATTCAGAAGTAGCCAGCGCCCCAGCGTGGCAAGCACAGGAGTAGGATCAGCATGACTACGACACGATCCCATGTCTTAATCTGCGCCGGCGCGGGGTGCGTGGCCTCGGGGGCGCTCGAAGTGAGCGACGCCATCCAGCAGTGCCTCGTGAAACACGGCCTCGACGCGGAAATCGACGTTATTCAGACCGGGTGCCTGGGTCCCTGCGCGATCGGCCCGGTCGCCGTCATCTACCCCGACGGCGTCTTCTACCAGGGGGTGAAGCCCGGCGACGCGGATGAAATCGTCGAGGAGCACCTCTTGAAAGGGCGCATCGTCGAGCGGCTTAACTTCAAGGTGGCCGCCACCGCCCAGATCGTCCCGGCCTTGCAGGAGATCGAATTCTTCCAGCAGCAGGAAAAGGTGGTGTTGCGCAACTGCGGCATCATTGACCCCACCAGCATCGACGAATACGTGGCGCGCGACGGCTATCAGGCGTTGGCCAAGGTGCTCAACGAGATGAGTTCGGACGACGTCATCGAGATGATGAAGGCGTCTGGCTTGCGCGGGCGCGGCGGCGCCGGCTTCCCGGCGGGCTTGAAGTGGAGCTTCACCCGTAAAGCGCCGGGCGATAAGAAGTACGTGCTGTGCAACGCGGACGAAGGCGACCCGGGCGCCTTCATGGACCGCAGCGTCCTCGAGGGCGACCCGCACAGCGTGATCGAGGCCATGGCCATTGCCGCCTACGCCATCGGTTCCGATGAAGGCTTCATCTACGTGCGCGCCGAATACCCGCTCGCCGTCGAGCGCCTCGAAAACGCGCTGAGGCAGGCCCGCGACTATGGCCTCCTGGGTGAGGACATCATGGGCTCGGGCTTCAACTTCGACCTCGAGATACGCATGGGTTCGGGCGCGTTCGTGTGCGGTGAAGAGACGGCGCTCATGCGCTCGATCGAAGGCAAACGCGGCGAACCCCGGCCCCGTCCGCCTTTCCCGGCGAACCAGGGCCTATGGGAAAAGCCGAGCTGCCTGAACAATGTCGAGACGTACGCGAATGTCCCTGCCATCGTGCTCAAGGGCGCCGAATGGTTTGCCTCGATGGGTACCGAAAAGAGCAAAGGGACCAAGGTCTTCGCCCTCGCCGGCGCCGTGAACAACACCGGCCTCGTCGAAATCCCCATCGGCACGCCGCTGGGCGAGATTGTGTATGACATCGGCGGCGGCATTCCAAACAACAAACCGTTCAAGGCCGCGCAGATGGGCGGCCCTTCCGGCGGCTGCATTCCCAAGCAGCACCTGAACGTCCCGGTCGACTACGAAAGCTTGCAGGAGCTCGGCGCCATTATGGGGTCAGGTGGCCTCATCGTCATGGACGACGATACGTGCATGGTGGACATGGCACGCTTCTTCCTCGACTTCGTGCAGGACGAGTCGTGCGGCAAGTGCGTGCCGTGCCGGATCGGCACCAAGCGCATGCTCGAAATCGTCGAGCGCATTTGTGAAGGCAAGGGCGTCGAGGGCGATGTCGAGAAGCTGATCGCGCTGGGTGAACAAATCAAGGATGCGTCGCTGTGCGGCCTCGGCCAGACCGCGCCGAACCCCGTGCTGTCGGCCATCCGCCACTTCCGCGAAGAGTTCGACGCCCACATCCGCGAGAAGAAATGCCCGGCCGGCGTGTGCGCCGCGCTGGTGCGCGCGCCCTGCATGAGCGCGTGCCCGGCGGGGGTCTATGTCCCCGGCTTCGTGTCGCTGGTGGGCGAAAAACGCTACACCGAGGCACTGCGCGTGCACCGCGACCGCAATCCCTTGGCGTCCGTATGCGCGCGGGTGTGCTTCCACGCCTGCGAGTCGAAATGCCGGCGGTGCAACCTCGATTCACCGGTGTCGATCCGCGGCGTCAAACGTTTCATGGTCGAGCAGGAGGACGCCATTCAGCTTCCGGAAGTGCGGGAGAACCCGGACAACGCCAAGCGCAAGGTGGCCATCGTGGGCGCAGGTCCCGCGGGGCTCTCGTGCGCGTTCTTCCTCGCGCGGCTTGGCTACAAGCCAAAGGTGTTCGAGGCGGCGTCGAAGCCGGGCGGCATGCTCGTGCAGACGATCCCGGCCTACCGCCTGCCGCGCCAGGAACTCGAGAAAGAGATCAAGATGGTCGAGGAAATCGGCGCCGAGATCGTGTGCAACAAGGCGCTGGGCCGCGACTTCACGCTGCAGAGCCTCAAGGACGAAGGCTACGAGGCGGTGTTCCTCGCGGTGGGCGCGCCTAAGGGGTCGGCCCTGCGCGCGCAGAATGCGGATGCCAACGGTGTGCAGGATGCCCTGCAGTTCTTGCGCGCCTACAACATGGACCAGAATCCCAAGGTCGGCAAGCGGGTGGCGGTTATTGGCGGCGGCAACGCCGCGGTCGATGCGGCACGCACGGCCGTGCGCCTGGGTGCCGAGACGGTGACCATCCTCTACCGGCGCACGCGCGACGAGATGCCGGCCTATGACGAAGAGATTCACGAGGCGGAGAAAGAGGGGGTTTTCTTCAAGTTGCTCGTGACCCCGCAGGAAATCGTGACCGAGAACGGTCAGGTAACCGGCGTGCGCTGCGCGCACAATGCGCTCGGCGAGTTCGATGCCTCGGGCCGCCGGCGCCCCGAAGTGCGCGGCGACGCCATGTTCGTCGAGCCGGCGGACCAGGTGATCGCGGCCATCGGCCAGAAGCTCGACGTGAAAGGCATTACCGACGGTGTGCCGCTGAAGGAAAACCTGTCCGGGTATATCTGGTCGGACGCCCTCACGGGCCAGACCTCGGAGGATTGGATTTTCGCCGGTGGCGACGCGTCGGACGGGCCCTCGTCGGTAGTCGAGGCTATCGGCGCGGGCGAGCGGGCGGCCGTGGGTATCGACAAGATGCTCACCGGCGAGGAACACGCCTTCTGGCGCGAGCCGTATCAGGTGGACACCGATTTCGACCCGGACGCCGACCCCCTGGAAGCGCCCCGGGCCGAGATGCGCATGATCGATGTGGCACAGCGCAGTGGCTTCGAGGAGGTCGAGCTGGCCTTCAACGAAGAAACGGCCATGCGCGAGGCGCACCGGTGCCTGCGTTGCGATTACCGCGAAGAGATGACCAACCCCACGCGCTAAGCTGGGCGGCATGATACAAGGAGATTATGAGCGATGCCGAAAGTTACCATCGACGACATCACCGTGGAGGCGCCCGACGGCGCGACGGTTCTCGAAGCCGCCAAGCAGGCTGGGGTGAAGGTGCCCACGCTGTGTTACCTCGAAGACGTGCAGGCCATCGGCGCATGCCGGGTGTGCGTGGTCGAGGTACAGGGTGCGCGCAGCCTGGTGGCCGCGTGTGTGGCGCCGGTCCAGGACGGCATGGTGGTCTACACCAACTCGAAGCGCGCCCGCAACGCGCGGCGTACGGTGGTCGAACTGCTGCTCTCGGACCACCAGGGCGATTGCCAGACATGCAGCCGCAATGAAGACTGCGAGCTGCAAAGCCTCGCCCGTGACCTGGGCATCCGCGAAATCCACTATGAGGGTGAACAGAGCAAGCAATACATCGACGACACGACCCCCGCACTCACGCGCGACAGCGCCAAATGCGTCTTGTGCCGCCGCTGCGTCACCATGTGCAGCGAGGTGCAAGGCGTGGGCGGCGTCTTCCCGCAGAACCGCGGTTTCGCCACGATCGTCGGTCCCGCCTTCTGCAGCGACCTGGAAGACGTCGTGTGCGTGCAGTGCGGCCAGTGCGCGGCCGTGTGCCCGGTGGGCGCCATCAACGAGCGCGACCAGATCGAGGAGGTGTGGAACGCGCTCGAGGATCCCACCAAGACCGTCGTCGTGCAAACGGCCCCGGCCATCCGCGCAGCCCTTGGCGAGTGCTTCGACTATCCGCCGGGTACGCTGGTCACCGGCAAAATGGTGAGCGCCCTGCGGCGGCTCGGATTCCATGCCGTGTTCGACACGAACTTCACGGCCGACCTGACGATCATGGAGGAAGGCACCGAGCTCCTCGGCCGCCTCAAGAAAGCCCTCGTGACGCAGGAAAATGTGTCGCTGCCGATGTTCACCTCGTGCTCGCCGGGCTGGATCAAGTTCATCGAGTACTACTTCCCCGACATGTTGGACAATGTGTCCACCTGCAAGTCGCCGCAGCAGATGTTCGGCGCCGTGGCGAAGACCTACTACGCCGACAAGATCGCCAAGAAGCCCGAAGACATGTTTGTCGTGTCGGTCATGCCGTGTACGGCCAAGAAGTTCGAGGCGGACCGCCCCGAAATGAACGCCAGCGGCGTGCAGGATGTCGATGTGGTCTTGACCACACGCGAGCTTGGCCGCATGATCAAGCAGGCGGGAATCGACTTCAACGCGCTGCCGGATGACACCATGGACTCCCCCATCGGCATGTCGTCCGGCGCGGCGGGCATCTTCGCCAACCCGGGCGGCGTGATGGAGGCGGCACTGCGCCCCGTGTACCAACCTGTGACCGGGCGCCAGGT
>CAZMVU010000192.1:0-9546 GCA_964569295.1 uncultured Nitrospirales bacterium | reverse complement strand
ACCGCAAAGGCGGCGAGCCCCGGCGCAGTTGCTACTGGGGCAGCTATCCCTTCGAAACACTAGTCACGCGCTATGTACCACGCCGCGCCGCCTATCAGAAGCACCAACCCGGCCAGAACGGCGAGCGGGACGGGCTTCATGAGACGGGCGTACCAGGGTTCCACATATTCGACCACTTCTTGTGTGGTCGGGTCGCGATTGACGAATGCGCCGGTCGGGATGGGCACCTGGAAGTCGGCCGGTTCGAGTTCGGTGTTCAGCGGTTGCGCGAGACTGAGTAGCTCGAAATCCAGCACAGTGGCCTCGAAAGGCGTTCCCTGCTCCAGAACAATCCAGGATTGAAGCTCGAACAAGCTGATCGTACCGCTGTGGTAGGCCTCAGCACGGCGCTTGGCCTCTTCGGTATCGCTTGCGTATTCCCAGACGGTTTCCTGCGCCCATGTAGGGAAATGTACCCCGTCAATCTCCTTGTAGCCGCCGAATTCATAGGTAGTGCGGGGGCGGAAGGCGCCGAGCGGATCATCGGGAAAGTGCGTTTCCAGTTCTTCCATGCTCGCCAGGAAACCGAGTCCTGTCTCGATGGTCACGACCCGGTTGTCCTCATCGAAAGCGAACATAACCTGTTCGCGTCCGGCGGGGTGGCGCCGGTGGACGAGCATTGATCCATGGTCCGTCTCACGCAGGCGGGTCTCTCCATACTGCATGAACTCCGCGAGCGATGACTGCGGCCAGAAACCGCCCTGGAAAAGCTCGGGCGGAGGCAGGTAAGCGGTTTCCGGTTCGGGCCAGGGCGCGGGCACATTGTCGCGCACCACCACATGATCGCTGAAGTCTCGGCCGGGATAGTCTTCGCCGTATTCTTCCTGCGCGTTCTCTGGATAGTCGTAATCGAACCGGCCGATAACATCGCCTTCATAGCGTGCCAGGTAGCTGTGTCGTTTTCCCACCGGCTCGAGCGATTCAACCCGTTCCATATAGGCGTTGTCTCCGTCGAATCTGTAGGTGATCGTGTATTTCCTGGGCGGTTTGTCCGCCGCTTCCGGCCTGTGCGGCCAGCGTTGGCGCAACGTGTACTTGCCATTGAAACTGCGAAGACTTTCGGCCCATCGAAGCACCGCCTCGCGCAGGGGTTTGGCCTCCGGCTCGACGTACAGGGTCTCTTTTTTTTCGGGAAAGCGGCTTTTTTGTGCGAAACCACTTGCCGTTGCGGCGAGTATGAGGCATGCCAAAGCGGCACGCGGCAAACCTGGAACGCAGGGCAACCGGTAACACATCTGTGACCTCAGCTTATACATTGGCCGGCGCCATCGGCGGTTACATAGCCGTGGCGGGATGCCTTCGCGAGCGCGTGGCCTGCCCCCGTTTTCTTCGAAAAATCAGTCGTGCTCGATGTTCGCGTGGTTCGCGTGGGATGGTCTGGTCGGGTCCGTGTGGCACACGGTGCAATCCATCTTGCCGCGTGTGTATGAGTCGTGGCTCTTGCTGTGGCAACGGCGGCAGTTCTGGCCATCCGCCGGCAGCGGCGTGACCGTTCGGAAATGGCCCGCGTGCCAGGCGTTCATGAGTTCGGCCGCCTTCGCCGCCACATCCGCGCTAAGGCGCGCACAGCGTTCGGCCCGCTCCTTCGATCCGCTGGCGAAACCGGACACGCTGCACCAGTTGCTCACCGACATGTGGCACAGGTTCCCGCGCGCCAGGCTCGGCGGCAGCGCGATGTCGATACTGTAGTTGTCGCCGTCGAGGTAGTCGTGTTCCGTGGCGTAGGCGTTGCTGATTTCGCTTGGGAGCGGTGTCGATGCGTACCAACTAATGAGCTCGGTCAGCAGCTCCTTCACTGTGCTCCCGGGACATGCCAGGCTCATGGCGGCGCCGGCGCCGTTGAGCGCGCCGCACAATGATCCGAAGCCCACAACCCCGGAGTTTGCGTAGCGCATCATGGCGGTGGGCACGGTGTCGTAGGGTGCGCCGACGGTTTCTGCGAGGCAGTCCACCAGCGTGGTGAATACGCCTTCGGCGCAGTGCATGCTGCCGTAGTTCAGGTGAGTGCGCTTGCGCACGGTCACGAGATCGAGCGGTTTGTAGGGCCAGGGGAGTTCCGGCGCCTGGGATGTGTTGGATGCCACCGCGCCCGCGCCCGCCATGCCGGCCACGGCACCTGCGCCCAGGAGGCTGTGCCGCAAAAAAGTCCTGCGGTTGGGAGTGTTGTTCGTGCTGCTGCTGTCCATGGTTATCCTGCCTTGTTCCTCGCGTACTGCGCCGCCGCCGCTTACTCCTTACGACCATACCACAGCGAGCACCGTTTCAGCATTCGAGAAATGCGCACAATTCAAGACGAGAGGCCGCATGCGCCTATCGATTTGTGGCGGCCGGGCCATCCTTCGTATGCTTGCCGGGCCCGTGTATCGAGATAGCCGGGTCAGGAAACCTGCAGAAGCACAAACCGGGGGAAGGCCGCCATGCATCAGCGCGTCATATGCTGCACCTTGCTGAATGAAGCGGTCATCGCGGTACGGCAAGGAAGGGAAGCACCGCTTGCTGCCCGTGATGATTGAGGAGAGTACCAGCGCCATGGCAAGTAACACACTGTTTTATGGCACGGCCGCTTCGGAACGGGCGGCGGCGATTGACCGCACCGTGCGGGAACATGCGGGGCGCGCCCTGCTGGTGACGCCCACGCGCGCCTACGCACGCTACCGCGCGGCGGACCTCGTGCGTGCGCACGGCCTGCCCGGGCTGTGGGACGACCCCGTGCGCGAGTTCAACGATTTCGCACGCGCCCTGCTCGCGGCCGAGGGGGTACCCCCGCTGGTGGTGTCCGACCTCGAGCGTGGATTGTTGTTGCAGGGGTGTTTGCGTAACTTGCCGGACACCGTGGCTGTGCCGGAAGGGTTGCGGGAGAGCACAGGCCTGGCGGCGCACCTGCTGCGCATCATCACACAACTGAAGCAGGCGGCCATCGAACCGGCGGATTTCCGGGCACGCACGACCGCCGCCGGCCCGGCGCGCCCGGCCGATGTGCTGGTGGCGGCGGCCTATGCCGCCTATCAGGATGCGCTGAAAGCCGCATGTGCCTACGACGTGCCCGGCCTCTTCTGGCAGGCGGACCTCGTGTGTACCCAAGGCAAGCCGCGGCTGCTGGCGGGTGTGGACGTGCTTCTGTTCGATGGCTTTGACGACTTCACGCCGTCGCAGATGCGGCTCATCCTTTCGGCGGCGCAGCATGTGAACACGTTGGTGATCGGCCTTAACTACGACCACGACCCGGAGCGTGGGGAACTCTTCGCCCTGCCGGCCAGGACGGCGCGCACGTTGGCCGAACGCATCGGCGCCACGCCCACGGCGTTCGACACGCCCGGGGCCGCCACGGAAACCGCCTATGCCGCACGCCATTTCCTGCGCAGCGGAGCGCGGCCTCCGGCTGACGCGCTTGCCCCGGATCTCACACTTATGCCCTGTGCCGAGGCGACCCACGAGGCGGAGTGCCTCGCGCGGCGTGTGAAAGGTTTGCTGCTCGATGGTGTGGCACCGGGCGAGATTGCCGTGGTGTACCGGCGCCTCGATGGCATTGCGCCCACCTTGCGCGCGGTCTTTGGCGAAGCGGGCGTGCCGGTGCGGCTTGTGCAGGCACCGCCGCTGGCCCAGACCTCCCTCGGTGGGTTCTTGCTGCGGCTGCTCGACGCCGCCCGAACCTGGGAACGCGAAGCCGTGCTCGAGGTGCTCACTTCGCCATGGCTGGCCGCGGCCCTCGAGGAATCTGCGCAGCGGCGCCAGTTTCCCGCGTTGGCCCGGGCGGCGGGCATCATTTCGGGCTATGGCGAGTGGGACCAACTGGCGCATATAAAGCACATCGCCGGGCGGCAATACGACGACACCGTGGTGTCGCACCTGGCCGACCCCGTGGGCGGCGCCGAGGCCCTGCGCGCAGCGGTCACGTGGCTGCGTGACAAGCTCAACGGCCTGCCGGACCAGGCGGCCATGGCGGAATTCGCGGTGGCCTTCGCGCAACTTGTGGACGCGCTCGCCCTGGCCGAAGCGCTCGCACAGTTCGATGACCCCGCCCTCACGGAACGGGAAGCCCCCGCCCTCGATGCGCTCCATGGCCTGCTGAACACACTTGCCGGTGTAGGGGGCGACACGGAACTCGACCGCGGCGCCTTCTCCGACAGGCTGCGCCAGGCGCTGCAACAGACCACGTGCAGTGTGCCGCAACCGGCGGGGGGCGTGGGCGTGTACGATGCGCCCGCCTTGCGCAACCTGCGTTTCGCGCATGTGTTCTTTGCCGGACTGAACGAAGGCGAGGTCCCTGTGCCGCCATCGGTGAGCGCGGTCTATGGCGAGGCCGACCTGGCCGCGTTGCGCGCGGCGGGGATAGCGCTCGAGGGCAAGGAGGAGCACGCGCTGCGCGAACGGCTGCTGTTTCAGCATGTGCTCGAGACACCGCGGGTTCACCTCACCCTGTCGTGGCGCATGCAGGACAATGCCGGCCGCGAAGCGCAGCGCTCGCCGTTGGTAGAAGATATCGGCGCGCTCCTGCCGCCACGCGCGGGCCGCCAATTACCGGCGCCCCAGGCGGATTCGTTCGTGCCGGCGCCGGCAGCGGCCGCGTGGCCCCGGGATCTGCGCAACGCCCTCTTCGTGCATGTACCCGCCGATGCCGGCCCGCTGCCGGCGCTCACAAGCGATGCGCGCCTCGGCGCCCAGATCGAGCAGGTGCGCCACAGCACGAACGCCTTCGGCAATTTCGATGGGGTGCTCGCGGACCCGGACCTCGTGGCGCAACTGGCCGAGCGCTTCGGCGCGGATTACAGCTTCAGCGTGAACCGGATCGAAACCTACCTGACGTGCCCCTTCCGCTTCCTGCGCGATGGCCTGCTGCGTGTAGCCGAGGGCGGACGCCCGGCACCCGAGATGGACCCGCGCCTGCGCGGCACGCTGCTGCACAACATCCTCGAGGAATTCCACCGGCAGCACCGCGGCCGGCCTATCGACGAAATCCCCATCGATGAAGCCCGGGACGCCCTGACTGCCGGTGTGCGCAGCGCCTTCGCCCGCATCCGCGAGCCCGTTGCGCCGGCCGTTGCCGCAATGGAAACCGCGCGCATGGAAGCCGTCGTGCTGCGCTATCTCGACCAGACCCGGGACAACGAAAAACACGCCGGTTGGGCGCCCACCTATTTCGAGGTGCGCTTCGGCCGTGGGCCCGACACCTCGGAAGACGCCCTCGTGCAAGAAGCGCCCTACGCCCTCGATACGCCGGCGGGCACGGTGCTGTTTGCCGGGCGCATCGACCGGGTGGACAAGAGGACCACGGGAGACGCGGCGCGCCTGGTCGACTACAAAACCGGCCGGCCACCGGCACTCAAGGACATCAGCGAGGGACGGCAGATTCAGTTGCTGCTCTATGCCCGGGTGCTCGAGGATGCGCTCATGCCGGGCACGCCGTGCGTCGAGGCGGTGTACTTGCAGCCGGGCGGCGGCAAGGAGGGCTACCGGGACGCCATGGGCCGCGACGACGAAAACGAAAAGAAGAACACTTGGCCGGAGCGCGAGGAGATCATGCGCGCGGCGGTGGCGCGTGCCGTGGCGGGCATCCGGGCCGGGCATTTCCCGCCGGAGCCCTACGACGACAAGGTGTGCAGCGGCTGCGGCAGTGAGAAGGCGTGCCGGTTCCAACAGGCGCGGGTGCTGCGTAAGCAGCAGGCCCGGGACGTCCAGGAGGCGAAGGCATGAGTGAGCGGGCAACACAGGAACAGCAGGCCGCTATCCGCTCCGATGCCCACACCATCTGCGTGGATGCCGGCGCGGGCTCGGGCAAGACCCGCGTGCTCATCGCGCGGCTTGTGGATCTTATCGAGCGCAAGGGGGTGCAGCTTGATGAGATCGTGGCCATTACCTTTATGGAAAAGGCGGCGGCGGAAATGAAAGCGCGCCTGCGCGATGCCTTCCGTAAGAAGGCCTCGGCGCAACCCGAGGAAGCGGCGCGTTGGCGCGAACTCGAACGGCGTACCGACGGCGCACGCATATCGACTATACACGGCTTCTGCCTGGGCTTCCTGCGGGAGAACGCGCTGCACATCGGCCTCGACCCCGACTTCACCATGTTGGGCGACGCGGACGCGGAACTCCTCGTGCGTGAATCGATCACCCAGGGGTTGCATGCGCTCTTCGAGCAGCGCGACCAAGCGGTCCTGCGCCTGGCGGCGGAGTTGAACGGCGCCCAACTCTATCAGGTGCTGCGTCAGATGCTTCGTCAGGCCCGGGTGCTCGAGCGCGTCGCCAGCCCGGCCGTCTACAGCGACCCGGCGAAGCTGCACGCCCACTGGCAGCGCGCACTGAAACGCGAACGCCGCCGGCAACTCGAAACCCTCCACCACAACCCCGACGTGCGTTACTGGCTGCGCGAGATGGAGGCGCTCGACGGCGCCTGTGAAAACCCGGAGCACAACCGCGAGCAGTTCCGGCGCCTCATCATGAGCAGCCTGCGCGTTATTCTCGACGGCGCCACACCGGACGCCGCGGCCCAGGCGTTGCAGCGTATTGCCGATGTGGACCTCAAGAAAGGCCGCAAGGCGCGCGGCGATTGGGCGCTCGACGATGCGGCCTATGACGCTTTCAAGAAACTGACCGATGAGATACGCAAGTATGCCAAGGCGGTGCTTGACGATTCGATGGACCCGGTCATCGAGGAGACCGCCGCATCACGCACCGCCGACCTGTGGCATGTGTACCGGGCCATACGCGAACACCACGACGCCGCCAAGGCCGCTCGCAACGCCCTCGACTTCGATGATCTCATCGCGCGGACCCAGGCCTGGCTCGAGGACGCTGACGACTTGCGCCGACGCACCGCCGCCGGCATCCGCCACCTGCTTATCGACGAGTTCCAGGACACCGATGCCTCGCAGCTTGCCATCGCCCGGGCATTGAACAGCGCGCCCAACGGGCCGGACCTGTTTATCGTGGGTGATGCGAAGCAGTCCATCTATCTCTTCCGTGGCGCGGAGGTCGAGGTATTCCACCATCAGCGCCAGGAGTCGCAAGAGAAGCTCGCCCTCGCGAAAAACTTCCGCAGCCTGCCCGATGTGCTTTCGTTCGTGAACCATTTCTTTCACGAGACCGGGCTCCTCGCCGCCGTGGGCGACTATGCCGGCATCGAGGCTGCGCGGCAGTCCGCGGATAAACCGCGGGTCGAGTTCCTGTTGCCTGTGCCGGCACAGGGCGATCTCGCCGGTGACCTGCGCCGGAAAGAGGCGGAACTCATCGCGCGGCGCATTGCACAGATGTGCGGAGAAGAGGCGCCGCTCTCCGTCAACGACCCCGAGACCGGCCAAGCGCGTCCGGCGTGTTTCGCCGACGTGGCCGTGCTCACCCGCGCCATGAGCCAACTCCACATCTACGAAGAAGCCCTGCGCACGCTGCGCATCCCCTATCTGGTCACCGGCGGCGGCGGCTTCTACGAACGCCAGGAAGTGCTCGATGTCCTGAACCTGCTCAAGACCGTGCTCGACCCCTGGGATGAGGCCGCGCTCTTCGCCTATTTGCGCAGCCCCATAGCCGCACTTTCCGATGACGACCTGGTGCGCGCCGGCATGAAGAACGGCATCGCCGCCGCATTCGCACACGATGCCATTCCGCCGGGCCTCGATGCGCCGGATCGCTGGCAGCGCGCGCGAGAACTGATCGAGGGGTTGCGCGCCGTACGCGAACAGCCCCTGCCGGTCTTCCTGCGCCACGTGCTCGAAACCACGCAGTACGAGGCCATCCTCCTGGCGCAGCACCTCGGTTTGCAGCGTGCCTCGAACTTGCGCAAGCTCATGCAACTGGCCGACAGCTTCACGCGCACGCAACCGCCCACGTTGCGCGCGTTCGTGGCTTACCTGGACGACGTGCGCAGCGAGGCCGTGCGCGAGGGCGATGCCCCCATGCAGAGCGATGGCGCCGGGGCCGTGCACATTATGACCATCCACAAGGCCAAGGGACTCGAGTTTCCCGTGGTCTTTCTGCCGGACATAGCGCGCAGCCCGGGAGGCGGACGCGACCTGCCCCTGACGCTCCACCGTGATGTCGGGTTTGCGCTCAAGGTCACCGATTCCGACGGCCAGCGTACGGCGCCGGCTATCGCCAAGGCCATCGATGCACGCGTGAAAGCCGAGGAACTCGCCGAACACGCCCGCGTGCTCTATGTCGCCATGACCCGCGCCCGGGACCACCTCGTGCTCGCCGGGGCGGACACGGGGCGCATGCGGCGCAGTTGGCTCGAAGCCTTCGACCGGCAGTATGACGTGTGCACCCGCGAGGGCGGCGGGGGATTCCGCGGCGCGGGCTGGGCCGCCACCGTCCTGCACACCCTGCCGGAATCAGCTCCCCTGGGCGCAGACAAGGCGCAAACCGTGTTGCCCGCTGCCCATGTGCTCCGGCAACGCATCGCCCCGGTACAGGGCGACGGCGCGTCCCGTGCGGTGTCGGTGTCGCGTCTGCTCGACATGGCGGGGGGGACCATCGGCGGCGATGACGCCATCGCGCCGCACACCCGGCCCGGCCGGCTCGACCCGCGGGTCCGCGGCAACCTGGCGCACGCCTTGTTCGAGTGGTGGCACTGTGCGGATAATACCCCGCCCGACATCGGCGGGCTGCTGCGTCAGCACCCCGTGCCGCTCACCATGCGCGCGGCCGTGCACGAAGATCTCGAGGCCATCGCCGCACGTTTCGCCGCGAGTGATCTGGCCAAGCAGCTCTGCGCCGACCCGAACCCGCTGCGGGAGGCCGGCTTCCTTTATGCCCTCGACGCCGCCCTTATCGCCGGCACGATCGATCTGTTGCTCAGCGACGGCACCATTGTGGATTACAAGACCGGCGGCATCCATGAGCGTACGGCGGCCCGCTACGCCTTGCAGCTGCGGCTTTACGCCCTCACCGTACGCGACCTGATCGGCCTGACCCCGCGTGTGGGTATCCTCTGGTACGTCGACCAGGGCGAGGCCCACGAAGTCGACTTGGCCCCGGCGCATCTCGAGGAAACACGCGCCACCATGGCCCATATATTGGAACCGGAGCGCGAGAAATAGCCCGCCGCGCCGGTCAGCTATTGCGAAGTCATACCGCCACGGGAAAACGGGGACACAACCAAGAACCAAGCGAGTCCCCGCCTGCCCTGCCGAAGCTTCCCAGCGAAGGAGGGAGCGCGTGGGCTGTCCCCGCATTTTCCGGGTTGGCGACTGCGGGTGGGTTTCCGCCCGCCTTGGACAAACGCACGCACGTAAGCCCACGCGCGCAATAGCGATGGCAAGCCACCGCACTCCAAAGGTGCGCCAACGGCATGGCTGCCCCCGCCGTACGCTGGTTTTCGCGATCCAGCGCCCGATTGTCCAAGCAAGGGCGCCGCCTTGCTTCCTGCGACTAGAGAATTACCAAGATTTCGGTACTGGAAAGCACCTGAACAGGCTTTTGCAGCCGTTCTATTAGTGCCTTAGGCACTGACTCGTATAAAGAACAACAAGAAGTTATTCGGGCACCTTGTGTAAGCTCTAGCACGGCTGTTTCTTAGGG
>CAZMVU010000191.1:0-9552 GCA_964569295.1 uncultured Nitrospirales bacterium | reverse complement strand
TGCTTACGTGGTGGGCCCTGGAGGACTCGAACCTCCGGCCAAGTGATTATGAGTCTTGCACCCTCGGTTCTGAAGTGGTTGCAACTAAAGAACTTACGCCTGCGGGCGATTCTCGCTTACCCCGCCCCTTACCCCACGATTCCGAAAACACCCCCATGCTGCCCCCCGACCTGGCACGTATTGCCGAGGCATGGCCGACACTGCCTGAGCACGTCAAGCAGACGATCTTGTCCCTTGTGGAGCATTCCAGGTGAGCAGAAAAAAACACGCATACCCTACGGTGAGGGGGTGCCAAAAGTGCCGAAAGCCCCCGAGGCGGAACACGTTTTCAGCAACTCAACCTGCCCACGAGCAGAAAGGAACCACACCATGACGCTACACGATTACCAAACCGGGAGAATGCTCCGCGAAATGACTACAGAAGAAAGCCAGCAATATATGGCTGAAATTGCCGACGACACGACCGGCACCGGCGCCGTCGATGGCGGCGATTACGGCTATCCTGGCCGTTCGGTATACGCGGTCTAGCACCCTGTGGCACGCCAGAGACACGAAAAACTCCCAGGGGGGGGGGTGCTGCGCCAGTGCCGCAGAAAAAAAACACGCATACCCTACCGTGAGGGAGTGTCAAAAGGCGCAAAAGGCCCCCCGAGGCGGAAAACACGTTTTCAGCAAGCCCCCCATGACAGAATTCCTTTATTCCAGAATTCAACCTGCCCACGGGCAGAAAGGAACCACACCATGAACACAAACTTCGAGCTGCGATCCTTCGACTTCAACGGGCTAGGCCCGGAACAGCACCGCACATGGACACAGGCGCCCGTTGGCCCGTGCAGGTACTGGGAAGCGGTGACAGACGTGCCGTGCCCGGTATGCGATACAGGCCGCGTGCGATGGGCCGAGGCTGGCCGTGTGCCGGGTTCCCGCGAATGTGATGGCTGCGGTGCTGAATTCCAAGCCGTGGGCGATACCGACAACCCGGCCCTGGCTGAACTCAACCCCTACCCCGCAGAAAGCGAATAGCACCATGAACGAACTCATCACACTCTGGCCGCTGCACCTCGTGCTGGCGGCCGTCACCTTACAGGCGCTGGCGCAATGGCTGCGTGAGCGCGAATAACGAAAGGAGCACGAAAATGGCAGACCACAGATACTACGAAACCCGCGCGGACCTCGACGGCGAAGGACTGAAATGGCACAGGTGTTGGGAATGCACGAAGGCGAAACCGTTCGCGGACTCGTTCGACGGCGGATGCTGTCCTGCGTGCGGCGGCGGATATGTGTTTCCGCCGGATCGCTACTCGGATGGCACGACCTCGTGCAACGTGTGCGGTATGCAGTTCCAGCCATGGGGGCGGACTCGCAACGGCGCCCACTTCCTGCTCGAAACCGCGCCGGTACTCGATTACGCAGGCCGCATTCGATACGCGGACTGACCAAGGAGAACACAATGCCAGCATGGAAACTATACGCGCGCGACTTCGACGGCACCGGCCAGAAGCTGCACCGGGGATACCAGGTAGAGGACTTGGGACACATTCACCTCAGCACGGTGGGGGTCCCCTGTCCGTCCTGCTCCCAAGGTTATCTTGGCGTCCCCGGAAAACTCCCACGGGTGCGGTCTGCACGGCAATGCAATAGGTGCGGCGCGCAATTTTCCGCCGAGGAAGAACGCGGGGAAGTGCTGCTCCTCGAGTTGATACACACACTTTGAAAGGAAACACCACCATGGCGAAGCTATTCATCGACCTGCACCGCGACCTGAACGACGGCAACGGCGAACGACTCTATAGACACTGGCCGGTTCCCCGGCAAGGCAACGACCTTATGTGTTCGCTCGACAATTGTCCCTGTCCACTATGTGGCCGTGGAATACTCAGCGGTAGAACCGCGACCCGCCGCCGATGCTGTAGCTATTGCGGGGAAGAATTCCTCGGCACCGGAACCCAGGCCGACCCGTATGTGCTTTCCTGTGTACCGCTGGAATACTAACCGACGCAAACAGACGCACACCCACACAAGGGGGAGGGGGTTCGTTAGTTGAATGGTACAGTTGTAGACCAGCGGTTTTACCGTCGCGAAAAAATTCACGAGTATTCTGCTCAATCCCGACCAGGTTAGTAAGGATTGAATGTGCCAGCGGACCCGCCGCCGTGGCTGACGGAGGCAAAAAATGGGTGGCGGCACCATAAAACCGCCACCCGCCAAAGGTGTATGCACCGGCGTCTGCCGGTTTCGCGTGAACAGCATACCAGCGGACGGCGCGGACTCGCAACCCCCGTCCGGGCAAAATTGCCCGAACGGGATGACACACCCGAACCCCGCCCCCGCGACAAGGCTGCCGAGGCCGTCATGGAGCAGCTACGGGCAGCTGCGAGGGAGCGCATGTTGGCAGGGAAGAAGCAAGACCCTGTGGCAAAATTGCCACAGGGTAACGACACACCCCCTGCCAAATCCCGCGACAAGGCCGCAGAGGAACGGCAGCGGGCAGCAGGCACAGCACCAGGAAAACCAGCGGAAAACACTTCCGGAAATAATTCCGGGAGTGATTCTCGCGACAAGGCCGCCCAGATGTTCGTGCTAAAATAACTCAACAGGGTGCTTGTGTTGCCGACGGGCGCACAGGCTGAAATCGGTTCAGGGTGGCGCCTTTTCACCTTTCGAGGCGCTGCCCTGAACCGGCCCACAAGAAAGGTGCATACCATGGAATACCCGACACGCCACGCGCTGACCCTGGCCGCCCTCGATGACTTTCTCGCAACGGGAAACAGTGACGCCCCCGGCTTCATGTGCTACGCCACGATAGGGCTGGCCCTTCCGCTTTGGTGTACGCGATTGAATGAGGCACTAGCCGCCCTCGGGCTGCACGGGGTATTCATACCCGAGCATGAACGCCCCGAGAATCCGGGCCGTGTCTATGTGGGCGCGTTCACACCCGATGGCCGGGAACTACTCACCTACTTCGAGCGCGAAGTGCTGAGCGATGGCGTATCCCGCATTCGAGGGATTGAACACCCTGTGCAGGCCCTGCTCGATGCGGCCCGGCGGTGGCGTGCAGTCTTGGCCGGGTTGACTACGGAGCAGGCGCTTCACGCGGCGATGGCTGGACACCCGTGCTTCGATGATGAGCAGGCCGAGGCCCCGAAGCGCAAACCGGGCCGTAAGCCGCAGCACTCGGGGCGGCGGCTGCGCAATGTTCAATCTGCATGGGTTGCCTATCGCGATGAAGGGCGCGGAAGCAAGGCCGACTTCTTCGACGCCATGCCCGAGGCCCACGGCTGCAATAGCTTGGCCGAACTGAAGCGGCTGCTCGATACCGCGCGGAAACTGCCCTCGGAATAATACCCCTGTCAACCCCTGCCTATTTTTCCGAGGCAAACTGCACACCTCTGCAAGCCCCTATAAACACACGCCATACCTACCTATCCCCGCCTTGGGCTGAAAAAGATTCCGAGCAAACCATTTTTCCATCCGAGAACACCCGTAGACTTAACCTACGTCCTGCGTGTGGTACGCAAGGGCAAAACATAGGAGTCTATGTGCGATGGAAAAGCAAACCTTTGAACGGCGATTGCTGAGCGTGGGCGAAGTGGCCCGGGTGCTCGATGTATCGCCCCGGACGATCTGGCAGTGGCGCGACTCGGGGCGGCTGCCCGCCCCTGTGCGTCTTGGCAAGCTAGTTAAGTGGGACATTGACGCCATTGACGCATGGGTTGATGACGGCTGCCCGGACTTGAGCAAGCGGAGGGTATCGCGATGACTGAGCGAAACATTCAGACCGCATATCGGGCGCTGGATTGTGCCTCGATCACTCCGCGCGATGCTCAGGTTCTGCTTGACCAGGGTTTCTGGGGCGGTGGCGAGGAATTTGTCGAGCTAGAGCGACAGGCATTGACGGCGATTGCCGGGGTCCCGCACCTCACGGTGCGGGAACTCTTCGATCTCATCGGCTGGCCGTCATCGACCGCGCCAGACGGTTCTTACCAGATTCATACCCGCGCGGCGGACGGCTGGCAAACTGACGCGCGGCGCTACCAAATTGCGGATTGCGTGCTGCGCTGGGTTGGTGATTCGTCGGGCTGGACGTGGGAAGGCACGCACCCCGTGAGTGCGCCGGGCCAGTGGGCCGTTCTCATGCTCTGCGGCTACGGCGATCACCGTGCAGACCATGTGCGGCTGAGCGCGCTTCAATGCACCCCAACCACGAGCAGGGGTTGGCTCCCCTTCTAGCCAAGGAGTACACCATGACAAACGCGCAGGAACTCAAAGCACAGATTCACCCGTTCGACTTCTACCGGGCTGAACTGCCCGCGATGCCGACACATCGACGGGAAACCGGGTGGTGCGATGGCGGCTTGTGTCCCTTTCACCCTGACGAGCACACAGGCAACTTCCGTCTGAACCTCGATAGCGGTGCATACCGGTGCTTCTCGTGTGGCGCATCGGGCGGTGACGTGCTTCATTTCGTGCAGGCCCGCTATGGTCTCGACTTCCCCGAGGCGCTGGACTACCTCGAAGAGCAGCACACATAGACACAACGAGGGCCGGGGTGTGTGCTCCGGCCCGAAGGAAAAGTATATGCGAAACTCGATACCTGAATCGTACCAGAACGCCCGGCTCACGGCAAGCTGGCGCTACCTCGACAGCGACGGCGAACCGGTGGCGATGGTGGGCAGATACGACGGCGACGGCTCGAAGCAGGTGATCCCCTTCACCCTCGACGGCGGCGGCTGGCGCATGGGCGCACCCGATGCCCTGAGGCCGCTGTTTGGACTCAACACCTTACCCGGCGACAGGCAATCCCGCGTGTTCGTGTGCGAAGGCGAGAAATGCGCGGCGGCGCTGCACGCCCTCGGGATGCCTGGGATGACCTCGATGGGCGGCAGCAACGCGGTATTCAAGGCGGACTGGCAACCCCTGGCCGACTTCGAGCACCTCGTGCTGCTCCCCGATGCCGATGAACCCGGCGAGAAGTACATGCAGGACGTGGCCCGCGCACTGGCCCGGCTGCCCGGCTCAAGGCGCGTGGAAATCGCCCGGCTGCCGAACCTGCCGAAGCATGGCGACGTGGTTGACTGGTTACAAGCACAACCCGAACTAGAGAACTGGGACGGCTACGCTATGCCCCCGGGTGTGGACGTGGCCGATCTCCGCGCTGGGCTGCTCGCCACGGCGAAGGAAATCGCCGAACCGGTGCGCGTGGCCGATGTGCGAGCGCAGGCCCCGATGACCTTCGAGGCATTCAACCCGCTACCGAATGACCTGCCCAACGTGCTGACCTTGCCCGCTGAGATGCTGCCCGAGGCCCTGCGCCCCTGGCTGCTCGACGTGAGCGAACGCATTGGCTGCCCGGTAGATTTTCCGGCGGCGGCTGCGGCAGTGGTGGCCGGTAGCCTTATTGGGCGGCAGGTGGGAATTCGCCCCACGCGCAACGATGACTGGACCGTTGTGCCGAACTTGTGGGGCGCAGTCATTGGCCGACCTGGCACATTGAAATCCCCTGCCCTGGCCGAGGCCACGAAACCGCTTGGACGGCTCGAAGCACAGGCCCGCGAACAATTCGAGCAGGAAATGGCCGCGTTCGAGGCCACGAAGGTGCTGAGCGATTCCAGGCGCAAGGCCGCCAAGAAACAGGTGGACAAGTTGATCACGGCTGGCGATGAAGGCGCGGCAAGGGCCGTGCTCGAAAAACTCGATACCGGCGATGAAGAACCCGTGCTGCGGCGGTACAGCACACAGGATTCTACGATAGAGAAGTTGGGCGAACTCTTGCAGGCAAACCCGAACGGGTTGCTCGTGTGGCGCGATGAGTTGACCGGCTGGCTGCGCAGTCTTGAGCGCGAAGGCCGAGAGTCTGACCGTAGTTTCTATTTGGAAAGCTGGGATGGCCGAGGCAGTTTTACTTGCGACCGCATAGGCCGAGGGACAACCTATATTCCACATGCCGTGTTGTCAGTTTTTGGGAGCATTCAACCTGGCCCGCTGCGGGCATACCTGGCGCAAAACTCCGAAGGCGCCGGCGCCGATGGGCTGTTGCAACGCTTCCAGGTGGCCGTGTGGCCCGACGTGACCGGCTCATGGCGGCAAGTGGACCGCTGGCCCGACAAGACCGCACGGGACACGGCATACGCTGCCCTGGAATCCCTGGCGCACCTCGACAGCACGAGTATCGGCGCACAAACCGATGAATACGACCCGCTGCCCTACCTGCGGTTCGATGCCGAGGCGCAGACCTTGTTCGATTCCTGGCGGGCCGACCTCGAAGCACGGCTGCGCAGTGGCGATGAACCCGAGTCATTCGAGGCCGTGTTGGCCAAGTATCGCTCGCTTGTGCCGTCCCTGGCGCTTATCTTTCACCTCGTGGATGGCCGATGCGGGCATGTTGCCTACGAACACCTTGAGATGGCCCTGTGCTGGATCGAGTACCTCGAATCACATGCAAGGCGGATTTACTCCACGGCCCTCGATGCCGATACCTACGCGGCCCGGCTGCTCTGGCAACGGCTCGAAAAGGGCGAGCTTGAGGCGCCGTTCACGGCCCGCGACTTGAAGAGGAAGCACTGGGCGGGACTCCAAGACAAGAAGGCCGATGGCGCGCTGAAGGTACTCGAACTTCATGGCTACCTGGCCCGGGAACGACAGGACACAGGTGGCAGGCCCACGGCGGTATGGCATGTGAACCCCGAGGCGCTGGGGCAGGCCCCCGAGGCCCCGGCGATGGAACCGGAACCGGAACCCGAGCAGGCCCCGGCGGCTGCCCCTGAGCAGGCCCCGGTATCGCCCCCGGCGGCAAGCGATGACACATCAAGACCGGAGCCTGTGCGCGAACCGGATGACTGGGATGACCTGTGGGGCGATGAGTAAATTTTCATGGATACCTACTCCAACGCAGTGCCAAAAGTGCCGAAAGGCCCTTTTACCCCCCTTTTGGCACTTTCGGCACTGCCTCACTCTAAGAGGACACGAAATTTTTCGCTTGAAAGGAAAAACCAATGGCGCAGGCCGTGGGGGTGACCAAGCAGGCAGTTTGTCAATTTTTGGAAGCCTTGCCAAGAATTGACAAACCCGCCGCACAGGAAGATGCGCAGGCCGTGGGGGTGACCCTACTGATAAGGCGCTACGTGTTTCTGGTAAATTGGAAGACTTGCAAAATAACCAGAAACCCGCCGCGCGGCACGAGATCGCCGAGGCCGTGGGGTGTTCGCAAGCTGAAGTGGCGAAAAGTATTCCAAACGGCAACCTTTCCGATTCCGATAAAACCCCCGCTGCGCGGCACGAGCATTGAAGTGGCTTTTTTGCAAATCGGAAAACTTGCCAGAATGCAACAAACCCGGGGCGGGCCACGAGCATTGATGCAGTTTTGACGAAATCGGAAACCTTGCAGAATCCGTCAAAACCCGCCGCGCGGCACGAGACGGACTTCGACCTATGGCTTGCGTGCTGGACTCAGGAAGAAATCGCCGAGGCCGTGGGGGTGCCACGGCAGACGGTAGATAGGGTTTTGCCCAAAACGGAAGATGTGCAGAAATGGGCAAAACCCGCCGCGCGCCTATGCCAGCACGATATGGACGTACGTCATGAAATCACCTTCGAGAATGGCTTGTGCGGGCCGACCGGCCAGCGGGTAGGGGTAGACTATGGCGGAACCGAACCGAAAGAAAGGGCTTGACTTCATGTACAAACAGGTATACAATGAACCCATGAGACACGAACAACGCAAGAAATCAGGACGGCCCAAGCTGCCCGATGATGTGGCCCGGCGTGAGCGCGTAGAACTCCGGCTCACGGCTGGGGAAATGAAGCGCATTCGAGTCGAGGCACAGCGGCGGAACTGCACGATTACCGACGTGCTTCTTGCGCCATTCCGGGAAGGGAAAACCCATGGGTAGCCTGAAGAAATCCAAGTACACAATGGCGCTGCCCGAGGGTGCCGTTATCACGAAGCGCAAAGATGGTGCGCGGTGGGCGACCTGGCGCGATGCTGCGGGTAGGAAGTGCTCTGGCAAGCTGAATGCCGACGGTACGCGGGTAACGATTACCGGCTCGACCTGGATCGCGCGATGGCGTGGGCCTCATGATGAACTGCACGAGCAATCAACCCGCTGTAAGGACAAGGGCGCGGCCCTGGCCAAGCTACGGGAACTTGAGCAGCGGGCCGAGCGGCAACGTGCCGGACTCGAAACGACAGCCGAGGCCACGGCGGCAGACCATGCGCATGTGCCCCTAGAGCAGCATATCAAGGCATGGGAAGCAAGCATGAAAGCGCATGGCCGCACGGCTGAGCATGTGCGCCAGTCTATACAGCGGGTAACGCGCATGGCGACAGAGTGCCGGTTCAAGTGGTTGCGAGACCTCGACCGTGGGCGCGTGGAAAAGTGGTTGCCCGGTATAACGCAACCCGTGAAGGGCGATGGCGGCGAAACGGAGCATGTGCTTGTGGGCACGCGATGCCGAAACCTGTATGCCGTGGCCGCTACGACGTTCTGCCGATGGCTTGTACGCGAAGGGCGCCTTACCTCGAACCCCTTGGCCGGGATGCACAAGGAAAATGCTTCCCTTGACCGGCGGCATGAGCGGCGGGCTTTCACCAATGATGAACTTGCCCGGCTGCTCGATGCCGCACAGGAACGCCCCATACAGGATGCAAGCGTTATCGGCTATGGCCCGAACGAAGGCAAGCCCCGTGAAAATGTGAAAGACCACACCATAGAGCAGGCGCGGCGCTTGGGCCGGGAACGCAGGCTGTTCTATGAAGTGCTCGCATTCACGGGCTTACGAGCAGGTGAGGCCCGCAAGCTACAGGTGGGCGACATCGACCTTACAACGGCCCGCCCGTGCATTCGACTGCGGCCCGAGACCACGAAGAACCGCAAAGGTGGCGTGCTGCCCCTGAGAACGGCTCTTGCCGAGCGGCTGGGCTTATACCTCGATGACCGGCGGGTATGGCAACGTGAGGCCGCCCTGAAGGCGAAACGCACTATCCCGGCGGACCTGGCCCATGATGCGGTGGTGTTCCCGAACGCCCCGGCAAGCACGAAGGTGCTCGACCGTGACCTTGAAGCGGCGGGTATCCCGAAGCATGACGCCCGAGGCCGTGTGCTCGACCTGCACAGCTTGCGGGTAACGTTCGCTTCGATGCTGGCCCAGGGTGGCGTACCCCTGACCACGGCGCAACACCTCATGCGGCACAGCGACCCGAGGCTTACGAGCGTGGTTTATACCGATGCTGCCCTGCTCGACCTGCACGGCGCCGTAGATGCCACACCCGAACCCACGGCAGATGCTCAAGAACAGGCCGCACAGGTGGCCGAAAATGGCGATTCTCCACTTACCCCATTTCTTACCCCTGAGACTCGCTTTAAGGCGCATTTTCCTGCAACGCATAGCAACAAAGCAGGAAACGAGAACAACGGTACTGTTCAAAAAGTAGAGGCCAATAATAGCCCCTGTTCATGCGGGTATCCGCGTAAACAAAGGGTGAAAGAGGAAGGCAAGGAGTGGTGGGCCCTGGAGGACTCGAACCTCCGGCCAAGTGATTATGAGTCACCTGCT
>CAZMVU010000190.1:0-9588 GCA_964569295.1 uncultured Nitrospirales bacterium | reverse complement strand
GTGATGATGCAAGGCGGTACTGTCAGAGTTGCATCCTTAAGTTAACGCGTATGGGTTCTGGCCCCAGGGAGGGCGAGCGTCCCCGCGAGCCGAAACAGTCCCTGCTCGCGGACTCGCGAGGACAGTCCCTTTGTTTGCTCAAGTGATGATGCAAGGCGGTACTGTCAGAGTTGCATCCTTAAGTTAGCGCGTATGGGCCGTTGGCCCAGGCTGGTATGGTGCCGCGCCTTCGGCGCTCCGGAAACAAGCCCAAGCCCCTAATCCCAAGTCACCCGGAACCCCGAACCAAGAACCTGGGATCGTGCCTTCCCATCATTGGGTTGTGGGCGCAGCCCACGTTGGTGTCTTACGCGCCAGCTTGTGCATAAAAGTGCAAGAAGTTTAGGCTCGCGCGACCTTCGCGAAGGGGGGAAGCGTCTTCGCGGAGGTGGATCCCCGCGAGCCGAAACTTGCCGCAAGCTCCCAAGAGGGCGGCCGGGGACGACCGCGCTCGCTGACGCCCGAAAGAGGATGTTCAGAAACCTTCTTCCTGTTTTTTTGCGGGAGTCCGGGTGTAAGGTACCAACGAGCTACACGCCGCTAAAGAATTGTCCCGTTAACCGTTCCCCAGCGCTTCGCGCACCTTGACCGCCAACGACTCGAGCGAGAACGGTTTCTGCAGGAAATGGACATCCGCGTCGAGCACGCCGTGATGCGCGATGACGTTGGCGGTGTAGCCCGACATGAACAGGCATGGGAGCCCCGGGCGAAGGCGCCGCAATGCGTCCCACAGGTCGCGCCCGTTCATTTCCGGCATTACCACGTCGGTCAATAACAGGTGAACGGTTTGCGCGCAGTCCTCGATCCACCTGTGCGCCTCCGCGGGCGTCTGTGCGGGCAGCACGGTATAGCCCAGCTTCTGCAATTGCGCCCGGGCCACGTCGAGCAAGGTGCTGGCATCTTCGACCAGGAGGATGGTCTCCGTGCCATGCGGCAACTCCGCCTTGGGCCCGTCCAGCCCCGCATCCGGCTGGCTGTCTTCGCAGGCAGGCAGGTAGATGCGAAACGTAGTGCCCAGGCCCGGTTCGCTATACACGTTGATGAAGCCACTGTTCTGCCGGACTATACCGTAGACCGTGGCCAGGCCGAGCCCGGTTCCCACGCCCGGAGCTTTGGTGGTGAAAAACGGTTCGAAGATAGACTGCACGGTAGCACGGTCCATGCCGCAGCCGTTATCGCTTACCGACAACGTGATATACCGGCCCGGCTCGAAGGTTGGGTGCTCCTCGCAATAGGACTCCTCGACCAGTACGGTTTCCGTCTCGATGGTGATCTTGCCCACGCCTTCTATGGCATCGCGCGCGTTGACCACGAGGTTGGCCAAAATCTGGTCGAGTTGCGCCGGGTCCATCCGCGCGGGCCACAGGGCGTGGCCCGGCAGCCACGCGAGGTCGATATCCTCCCCGATGAGCCGGTCGAGCATCTTGAGCATGCTGGAAATCGTTTCGTTGATATCGAGCACCTTGGGGTCGACCGTCTGTTTGCGGGCAAAGGCAAGCAACTGGCGGGTCAAGTTGGCGGACTGCTCGCCGGCCTTCTCGACTTCGCGCAGCATAGCGTGCAACGGTGTTTGCGGGTCGAGGTCCAGCAGGGCCATTTCCACCTGCCCGAGAATGATGGTGAGCATGTTGTTGAAGTCGTGGGCCACGCCACCGGCCAGACGCCCTACGGCCTCGAGTTTCTGCGACTGGCGATACTGGTCTTCGAGTTCAATGTCGTGCGTGATATCGCGTTTTACCGCCACGTAATTCACAATCACGCCCGACGCGTCGCGCACCGGGGAAATGGTCGCCTCTTCGGTGTATAGGGTGCCGTCTTTGCGCCGGTTGACCATCTGCCCCTGCCAGGTCTTGCCGCTGGTGATGGTGTGCCAGAGGTCTTCGTAGAAGGCTTGGTCTTGTTCGCCGCTCTTCAGGATGCGCGGGTTCTGGCCGATGGCCTCGCCCCGGCTGTAGCCGGTCACGGTCTCGAATGCCGGGTTCACGTACTGGATGGCGGCGGCCGTGTCCGTGATCACCACGATCTCGCCCGCCTGTTCAATGGCCTGCAGCAGCCGTTCCCGCTCGGTCGTGACCCGCGTGAAGTCGGTCATGTCCTGGTTCATGACGATGGCGCCCTGAATGTTGCCGTCTTCGTCCAGGACCGGCGCCGTCGAATTGAGGATGACCCGCTTCTGCCCGTCGAAAGCGTCGATCTCGAGCCACTCGTCCAGCACCGTCACGCCTTCGCGAATGGTGCGCACAAGGGACCACTCATCCGGCGCGAGCTCGACGCCGGAGGGCAAGCGGCGCGCCTTGAAGATGCCGTATTCATCAGGGCCCACCTGGGGTTCGGCGCCCCAGATGCGCACACCGGCCGGGTTGCCGCGCAGGAGGCGGCCATCTTTGTCAGCAAACCAGAGCCCCACGGGCAGCACATCGAATGTTTTCTGCAGCAGGCTTTCCCGGGCTTTCAGGGCTTCCTCCGCCCGTTTCCGGTCCGTCTCATCGTTGCCCACGGACAGGATTCCTGTCAGCCGGCCATCGGCATCCAAGACGGCCCGGTTGTTCCACCGCATCCAGAGTCTGCGCCCATCCTTCGTGATGTTCTCGTTCTGATTGTCGCAGAAGTGCTCGGGATCACGGCATATGCCCTCGACCATTTCCGCCAGATCGCGGCCGGACGATTCGGCCTCCGGCACGATCGTGCCGAGGATGGGGCGGCCGAGAACCTCCTCCTCGGTGTATCCGAAGAGCTGCTGTGCATACTCGTTAAAGAAGGTCAGCCGGCCGGCGGTATCGAACTTCAGAATGACCGAGTAGGCGGTCTGGACCAGCTCGCGGTACTTCTCCTCGCTCGTGCGCAGTTGGCGCATTGCCGCCTCGTTCTGTTCCAGCGCGCGGGACAGGCGAATGGAACCATAACTCAGGGAGGAAACGAGTTCGGCGAATTCGGCAAAGAATGCCATGGCCGCTTCCGCCTTCTCCCGGCTAAAGCGCGGAACGCGCTCGACGGCCGCCAGGTATTCCGCCTCATCGAAGCCGTACTCACGCGCCTGGCGCCGGAAAAGATCGAGGTCAATCGCTTCTCCTTCAAAGAAGAACTGGCCGATAAAGATATTGCCCACATGGCGGCCGCCCACGGTGATGGGGGTCACGAAATCCAACAGGTTGTTCTTGCACCGGTACGCCTTGAAGGAGCCCGGCGCTACGCCTGTGCTCAGTTCGAGGTCACTCTCCAGACAGTTGGCGAGCGTCGCAGGGTGAACCCGGTGGTACTTCGTGCAGACATCCTGCCAGCCGATCGCTACCAGCACCTCGCCGGACAGGTCAACCATGGCGCTACCCACGCCCGTTGCCTCATAGAAACGCTCCATCAGCGACCGTAGTGCCTGCTGATCGATGATATCCGCCAGGGCCAGTGTGCCAATGTCGCCCTCGGGCTCCATGATGGCCCGCAGTTTCCTGCGAACCCGCTCCTCGCTCGTGCGCAACGCCTGTTCGGCCCGCTTTTGTTCCGTGATATCGGTTGCGATGCCGCACAGGGCCACGGGCTCGCCGCGGCTGTCGCGCACGGCGGTGGTGCGGCAATCGAGGGTAATGGCGCGGCCGTCGGCGCGGTAGTTCACGATCTCGCCGCGCCAGAACCCGGTGCGCAGGGTCTCGCGCAGAATCTCCTCCTGGGTCGCGCCCGCTTCCGGGTCTTCCCCGTATACCGAAATGTGTTGCCCGACCAGTTGCTCGCGGGTATAACCCATCATTTCGCATTCGGCGTCGTTGGCAAACGTGATGTGGCCGTCCAACGTGGTGACCGTCACCCGGTCCTGAATCTGCCCGAGGACGAGGGTCAGAAACCGCTCGGTTTCCTCCGCCCGTTTCCGTTCGCCCAAATCGCGGACAAAGACGACAAACTCGTTGGTCTCCCCGCAGTACGTCGTGCTCACCTCGACATCGATCACCCGCCCGTCCTTCGTGCGGTGCTGCGTTTCAAAACGGGCGCCGCCCGTTTCTATTATCTTGCGCATCCGCTCGCGGACCTGGTCCGGCGTCTCATTCACATCGAGGTCCGCTATGTGAAGGGCCAGCAGTTCTTCCCGGGGGTAGCCCGACATACGGCAGTAGTTGGCGTTCACCTCGAGCAGGCGGCCGGCGGCGTCAACCCGCCAGTAGCCGTCGGCCGTGGTGCCCAGAATGGATTCGTACTGCGCCAGGTGCGCGCGGGCCTGGGCGCTTTCCTCGATCTTGTGCAGGGCGAATGCAAGGTCACCCGCCACTTCGCGGAACAGCTCGTGCTCTTCTTCGTCCCGGGCAAAGGCTGGGGGCACAGACACGGCAAGCACGCCATAAACCGTTCCGCCGAATTCGAGCCGGTACGACATGGCGACACGGCCCGCATAGTCACTGGCGACTGGACAGTCCGGGCATCCAGTGCTTATGTCCTCGACCAGCACGATCTCGCGGCTGCCCAGCGCCTCGCGCATGCAGGCGGAAAATTCGCCGCGTTCGAACTGGCGGCGCATCTCGGAGAAGCCGCCATCGAAGCCCGAGGCTGCCGTCATGGTTGCCGCGTCACCCTCCGCATTCACGAGGGCAATCCATGCCGTGTGGTAGCCGAGCGTTTCGGTCAGGTTTTCGCAGGCCTTTTCGATCAACCGCCGCGGATCGTCTTCGGAGACAATGAGCTGATTGACGTTGCGAATCGCCAGTAACACCTGCCGGACGTGCGCGAGTCGTTCGTTGGCGTGCGCCAATTCGTGCGCCAGTTCCGTGACATTCTCCAAATCGGTGTGCTCGAGGCCGCCCGGATTCTGCGCGAGCAGGGCTTCCGTCCGCTTGCGCAACGCTTGGGTTCTCTTGTCTTCCGTGTCACTCATAAGGCCAACTCATCCAATGCACCATACAGGCACTGGACTTATTCCCCGCTCCCCGACCCGGCCAGCCAACATGCGGCATTATAACACAGCCCGGCCATACAGCGTCGAGTTGAGCCAATTGCGAAATTTGGGAGTCTTAAATGCCCGCCGGGGTGCGGGGTCGTCTTATTGGCCTTTCCCCAAAAGAGTCTTGGTAGCGTCGCATTTCAGGTTTGTGCTCTCGTTTTGGGGGCATTTTCACCCCAAGCCCGCCTCGGGCATGGAAAAAGGTGGTAATTCTTCAGCCGCTTGCCGTGATTTCATCTTTACCGTGAGCCGGAGAGGCGATTATAATGCGATTGCCCTGCATAGAGGGTTGACAAAGTGTACGGGGGGGGCACAATGGAAAACAGGCAGGGGGCACTACCGGACGATCCGCAAGGGACGTCCACGGGGAGATTGGGATAATGAAACCTAAACCGTATTGTCATTTCGTTGTGCTTCTTGTGGGGATGTCTTTTCTTTCCGGTTGTTACGACTGTGGGGGAATTACAACGCCTTGTCCGCCAAACACACCACCCAGCGGCGAGGCCTGCACCCTGTGAAATCAGCCTCTTCCCGCCGGTGGCTGTGTGGGCGTGGATGGCAGCCGCGGGTGTCCGAAATACTACACAACCACGTTGAACATGTCCCACTATCCCACTCAGTGCATTAAAGATAGCATTGGCGGCAGCACCGTGATATACCCGGGCCATCCCGACTACGGCAACTGTCCAACCTGCGATTCATCACAATGCAGCGTAGAGGGGTATTGGGTGTTATCCGGCTCACCCTGTGCTGAGCGCCCCAAAACACCTGCCCAATGTCTGGTTGCGTGCAACTACCCGAGATTCGCCTATGGAGCACCCTGAGTTTTTCGCTTACACACGGCCCACCTAAACGACCTCTGTCGTTTTCGGCTGGTCAGTTCGCTTTCATTCTCGCGGATGGGGCGGCACCCTGTTTGCCGCTCTATCCCACCCCAGCAATGCTTTCAAACCGCCAAGAGACGGAGTCATGTTATGCTCAGATTGTGCTGCCTTTGTTCATTGGTATATGCGACAATAGTTACCCCTGCCTTAGGCGAACCCGCGCTCAAAGTAGAGCCCGAGGCAAGTGGAAAGCGTGAGGCCGTGCTCGAATGGAGCGAAAGTTTGCGCACATTCAGCGGAGATTACACCCGCACCTACATCAACTATGATTCGCGTGATCCGAATGTGGGCGTGCCCGAGATTATGGAGATAACCTATCGCTTTGACGGCGACAGAAAGTATCTGGACGCGTATTCACACAGCCTGAGAAACCATGATCGGTGCGTCTTTGTGGACGGACAGTTCACGCAAGTTCTGGCCATGGATACGCCGCCGGAGGCTACTATTACTAGCAAACACTTTGTCAAGCATTTGGATGGGGAATGGGCGCCGACCTGGCCGGTCGAGATGATCTCACCGCCTACCATGGTCTTTCAACAAGAACGTGTAGTCGCCGCTGATACCTCTCTTGAGGACTTCTTCGCGCAAGGACATACGCTCATTGTGAAGCGTGACGGAAAGAATCTCCTCGTGCACCGGAATCCCGTTTTCGGGCGCGTAGAGATAGTACTGGACCCGCGTGACCGCATCGTGGAGTTGACCTATCTCAGCGACTGGAAGAAAGAGGATATCGCACCATTTTACGACGGCAGCCCCCTGGACCTTCACTACCCCTCCATTGGTTGGCGCTATCATGACTATGAAAACATCAACGGCGTCTGGTTCCCGCTGCATGTAGAGCAGATTTACTATACTGGGGGCCAACTCCTAAGTGAAATCATGGCAAGAAGGAACGCTGGCGAACTGGACCCTTATGCTGCAGAGGTGGAGATAGCCACCACGGCCTCCTTCATGGAGCAGGGTGTTTCTACCGTCGATTATGTACGAGATTCAGTGCGCGTAAATGAAGCGTTGGACGATGACTTGTTTCATATCGAGATCCCGGATGATGCCCTTGAACTGGATACAGCGGGTGAGGTGGTTGCCGACGCAATCCCCGGTTCCTGGTGGTCTAGAAACTGGCTACTGCTGCTTGTTGGCGCAGCAGCTGTGGCTGCGCTGACCGCGGGCGTAATCTACTGGATTCGTATGCGCGCTCCTCTGACTTGAGTGAAGGGTAGCGAGAAATAGAGGTTCATCCACGATGAAGTTTTGAAAAGGGCAAGAAGAAAATGTGCCCTCCCTGGGTATCTGAGCTTCTTCTATATGGTATGGTCTCCTTTGCCCCCACCCTTCAGACCGAAGCCAAATCCGGAAAAGGGGAAGGGAGACCTGCGGTCGCGTTTGGTGGCGCGGTCGGGAGACCGGCCACAATAGAGGAGAAACGTCACAGGCCTGAAAGCACGAGCCATGGGTTTCCATAGCAGGCGCTTTCAGCGCTGGAGCCCATCCAAGACTGGGCCCATGAAGGCAAGCCCGATCCGGATATGGGCATCCGGAACCCGCCCAGCCTCATCCAGCTCGAGGACGGCCGCCTGTGCCTGGTCTTTGGCGACCGGCAGGAACCTTTCAGCATCTGTGCGCGCCTCAGCAGCGATGGCGGAAAAACCTGGTCGGACCGCATCGTCCTGCGCGATGACGGCGGCAGCCGTGACATCGGCTATTGCCGTAGCGTGCAGCGCCCCGACGGCAAGGTGGTCTCGGTCTACTACTGGAATGACGCCGCGCATGGCCCCGAGCGCTACATCGCGGCGACCATCTGGACCCCACCCGCGGCAGAGGCGCCGTAAAAACAGAGCAGCCCTGGCTTGACGGCTACTGCGTCGAGAAAAAGACTGATCGGCAATTCGTGGGCGTGCCCCTCGGTGCGGGCTACACGGCCGGGAAGCAGATCACCGGCGCCGCAGAAGAGGGGGGACTCCCGATCGCCGTCGACCCCATGAAACAGGCGGTGTACGCACGGCGGTTCCCTGAGTCCCCGGCGCGTCCCCGAGATCCCGCACAAGAAAAACGGCTGCAAGGGCGAAGTCATAAACCCTTGCAACCGCTATGCTTACATGGTGGAGCTGAGGGGGATCGAACCCCTGACCTCATGACTGCCAGTCATGCGCTCTCCCAACTGAGCTACAGCCCCATAGTATGGGTGGAGGGCGGCAGGCGCCTGCGCCTGTCGTGGGCGGTATTATATGAAATGGCGCCGGGGCAGTCAAGCGAATGAAAGGACACTGTGCGGGCAACGCTCGGACGCGGTGTGCCGGTGGTTTGCTGCCGGGGTTGTCTGCTTTGGCGCGCCTGGCAAGGCGGTACGATGCGTGGCGGGTTGGCCGTGGCTTGGGGAGTGCGGTGTGCATCGCGTATTGTGGGGGGAACGAATGGGAGGCTGTTTATGTTGAATCAAAAGGGGCGGGCGTATTTGAAGGGGTTGTGTGCGGCGGTCCTCGATGCCTCGCGGGTTGGGGAGGGTGCTTCGGTGGCGGGGCAGGGGCCGAACACGACGGGGGGAACGCTTATCCGGCCGGGGGGTCGTAATGCGTACCCGGCGTTCTGGATTCGCGACTATGCCATGTCGCTGGCGGGGGCGCCGATTACGGAGGCGGAGCAACGGCATGCCTTGTTTGTGACGGCTGCGCATCAGCGGGATGCGGAGGCGGTGTTGAAGACGGGCAGTGTGTTGCCGGTGGGGTCGATTCCGGACCATGTGAGTTTTGGGGGCACGCCGATTTATTTCCCCGGCGTCCTCGCGGACTACGAAGCGCAGGGGGGCGCGCGCTGGGGCCGGCTGCCGTGCCTGGATAATCATTTCTATTTCGTGCATATGGCGGCACACTATGCGAAGACGACAGGCAGCCATGATTTCCTGGGGGAGGAGGTGAACGGCACGCCGTTGTTGTCGCGGCTTGAACGTGCCTACGCAATGCCGCCGTCGCGTCCGGATACGGGCCTGGTCTATGCGGCGAAGCGCAATCGGGGGGTGAACTTCGGGTTCTTCGACACGACGGTGCATACGGGCGAGCTGCTTTTTTGTTCGCTGTTGAAGTGGCGTGCGGCGTGCGATCTGGGGGATTTGCTCGATGGGGCGGGTAGTGGTGAGAAAGCCGCGGGGTATCGGCGTGCGGCCAAACGGATTGGGCGGGCTGTCGGTCCTTGCTTTGGGCGGGTGGATGGTTGGCTGCGGGCGTCGACAGGGTTGAGCAGTCAGCCGGATGTGTGGGGCACGGCGCTGGCGGTGCATTGGGGGCTGTTGCCGGCGGAGGAAGCGGAGGGGGCGCGAGATGCGCTGGTGTTCGGTCTGCGGCATGGGACCATTGCTTGGCGGGGGGCGATACGGCATGTGCCCACGGATCACGACTTCGGTGAGGACACGGCCTGGGAAAAGAGCTACGCCAAGAAGAACACCTACCAGAACGGGGCCTATTGGCCGACGCCCACGGGATGGGTGTGCGACGCGGTGGCTGCGGCCGACGAAGCGCTTGCGCGTGATCTGGCGGCGGACTACCTGGCGGCGCTGCGGGCGGACGATTTCCGCGGGGGGCCGGATCATGGCGCGCCGTGGGAATGCCGGCATCCGGAGGACGGACACCGGCAGAATCCGGTGTACCTCACGAGCGTGAGCGTGCCGGGCGCGGTCTTTTTGGGGTGCAGTTCTTCTACTCCCGATGTTTTGGTTCCTTCGTGCCAGTTGTGAGCAAGCAAAACGGGACTGACACA
>CAZMVU010000189.1:0-9754 GCA_964569295.1 uncultured Nitrospirales bacterium | reverse complement strand
GCGCGCAATAGCGGTGGCAAGCCACCGCAGTCCAAAGTGGCGCCAACAGCATGGCCATCCCCGTCGCACGACTGGCATTCGCTATCACGGAACAGAATGGCGAACCAAGTGCGTCCCCTTGCACCATACGGCTAAAGGGTTACGGGGTTTTATGTTCAGTTTCGGCTCGCGGGGACGCTCGGCCTCCCGGTAGACGAGAACCCGCCCTTTCTTTACGGCCAACGGCCCATACCATACCAGCCTGGGCCGCAGGCCCTAATCCCAAGCGCATCTGCCTGCGGCCTCACGTAGCGCATGAAAATGGGGACAGCCCACTTTAGAAAGCGCTATGCGGGCGCTTTGTGCACGGTGAGGAAGTTGCGAATGATCTGTTTGCCGGGTTCTGTGAGGATGCTCTCCGGGTGGAACTGCACGCCCCACACGGGATGCTCCCTGTGTGCGACCGCCATGATCTCGCCGGCATCCGTCTCGGCGGTTATATCGAGGCTGTCGGGGCAGGTGTCACGCTTGATAATCAGGGAATGGTAACGTGTCGCGATAAAAGGCGACTCGACGCCGGCGAATAGGAGGTTCGCGTTGTGCCGGATACTGCTCACCTTGCCGTGCATGATGCGTTCCGCACGGACCACCTCGCCGCCGTAGGCCTGACCAATGCTCTGGTGGCCGAGGCACACGCCGAGAATCGGGTAGTGTGGGCCGAGTTCACGGATGAGCGCCACGCTGATGCCGGCTTCGGAGGGCGTGCAGGGGCCGGGTGATACGACGATGTGGTCTGGGTCGAGCGCGCGCACGCCGTCGACATCGATCTTGTCGTTGCGGTACACGCGGATATCTTCTTCCACCTCGCCGAAATACTGGACAAGGTTGTAGGTGAACGAGTCGTAGTTGTCGATAAGCACGATCATGTTTCGAGTCCTCTTTCGGCATATTCCACGGCGCGGAAGAGGGCCGTGGCCTTGTTCACCGTTTCGTCGTACTCGCGATCGGGGTCGCTGTCGTACACGATACCCGCGCCGGCCTGGCAATAGGCGATACCCTCTTTTACGACCATGGTGCGGATAAGGATACAAGTGTCCATATCGCCGTTGAAGCTGATATAGCCCGCACCGCCGGAGTACGGTCCACGGCGCACGTTCTCGAGCTCGTCGATAATCTGCATGGCGCGAATCTTGGGTGCACCGGAAACAGTGCCCATAGGGAAGGTGGCGGCCAGGGCCTCGTAGGCATCGGCGTCATCCTTCAGCTCGCCCGCCAGCTCGCTCACGATGTGCATGACGTGCGAATAGCGCTCGATCACCATGAGCCGGTTGGCCACGGGCGCGACGGTGCCCGGCTTGCTCACGCGGCCCACGTCGTTGCGCCCGAGATCAACGAGCATGATGTGTTCTGCGCGTTCCTTTTCGTCGGCCATGAGATCTCGTTCATGGGCGATGTCCTCGGCGGGTGTGGCGCCGCGGGGGCGTGTTCCCGCGATGGGCCGGACCATGCAGGTGCGGCCTTTTACCTGGGTCATGACCTCGGGACTCGACCCGACGAGCGCCATTTCGGGAAAAGACATGAGCACCATGTAGGGCGAGGGGTTGATGCAGCGCAGCGCCCGGTACAGGTTCACGGGACTCGCCGCCACGGGCCGCTGGAACCGCTGCGACAGCACGACCTGGAAAATGTCGCCCGCGCTGATGTACTCCTTCGCCTGGCGCACGGCGTCGCCAAAGGCTTCGCGCGTGTAGTTCGACTTGAGGGCGGGGGCCTGGGTGGTTGAATGGAGGCGCTCGGTGCTCACGGTAAGCGGCCCCCGCAGCTTCGCCTCGAGCTCGGTGATCTTGCGCAAACCCTCGTTGTAAGCGGCCTCCGGGTCGTCCTGTACATGCACGTTCGACACGATCTGTATCTTGTTTTTCACGTGGTCGAAGACCAGCATCGTGTCAGTGATCATGAAGTAGAGATCCGGCAGCGCGAGTTCGTCCGGGTTCTGGTCCGGCAGATTCTCGAAGAAGCGCACCTGGTCGTAGCTCATGTAGCCCACCGCGCCGCCGTGGAAAGCGGGCAGGCCCTCGACCGGCACCGGCTCATACTGGGCCATTATCTTCTTGAGTTCTGCCAGGGGATCATCGCTTGTGTAATTCTGTGCAACACCCTTGCGAATGATCGTTACCTCGCGCCCGCGGCTGCGAAAGATAACGCTCGGGTTTGTGCCGATGAACGAGTACTGGCCGATCTGATCCGCCTTCTCCACGCTCTCGAGGAGAAACGCATAGGCCTGGCCATGGGCGGCTTTGAGATAGGCGGTGACGGGCGTCTCGAGGTCCGCGAGCAGATCCCGATAGATGGGCACCAGCGCGCCCGGTTTCGCGAGCCGGCCGAAAGCTTCCAGGTCCGGGTGAATCATGTAGCTACTCCTTCGCGACGCCGTCCCCATCCAGCACAACGGTGCCGTCGTCTTCCACGCGGCGGTAGAAGCACGAGGTTTCATTCGTATGGCAGGTGGGACCGACCGGGTCGCACAGAACCACGAGGGCGTCGCCGTCGCAGTCGATGCGGATTTCTTTCACGTGCAACACATTACCGGAACTTTCGCCCTTGAGCCAGAGCTTCTGCCGCGACCGCGACCAGAAGGTGGCCTTTTTCTCGCTCAGGGTCATATCGAGCGATTCGCGGCTCATGTAGCCCACCATAAGCACTTGGCCGGTTTCGTGGTGTTGGATGACGGCGCATAGCAGGCCCTTGTCATCGAATTTAAGCAGATCATCGAGCTTCATGGTCGTTTCTCCTGCCAGGAAAGCCCACTTGGTTCCGCCCAAAGGGGTGTCGTCCAAGGTGGCTTTCTAGTTTTATCTAACACGCCTTTAGCCTGCGTGTGCTATCTGATCCAAGCTGGAAACACGTATCCCGCCGGCGGGTAAAAAGCGGGAAAGGAAACGAAAAGGAAACGGCTTCAGTATGCAGCGCAGACACACACCCCGCCCACGGCTAGTGGCGCCATCGATGGACGTTATAATGGTGATGGTTCATTCTGCTGTCTCGGCTGTGCCCCCGAAGGAGCCGTTTGCTGGCACATAGCATGGCACACGCCCCCCGCGATTTGCAAGAATGGGGCATGGCAATTCTTTCGCCGTATGGCGCAGGATGCAAGTCTACCTTGGAAATTCTTTGGGGCGTGCACGCCGCGGCATAATTGCCGCGCAGGAAGCACGCGCCAACAACGCAGGAATCCCCCGCACGCATGTCGCCCGCGATCACTGTCGTCGTTCCGTCGTACAACCCGGCGCCGGACCTGCTGCGCGCGCTCTACGACTCGCTGTGCCAACAGACCTTCACGAACTTCGAGGTGATTATCGTCGATGACGCCTCGCGGCACGGGCCCTATGATTGCATCACCGATCCGCGGTTTCGTGTGCTGTACCAAGAAGAAAACCGGGGACCGGCAGCATGCCGCAATGCGGGTGCCCGCGCCGCGCAGAGTGCCTGCATCTTTTTTACGGACACGGACTGCCAACTGGCGCCGGACACCCTCGCGAACACCGTGGCGGCCATGCGCGAAGAGGACATCGTCATGGGCAATACCGTGACAAAGGCGGCGACGCGCTTCGGCAAGGCGGTTGCCTTGCTGGGGTTTCCCGGCGGCGGCATACTCGGTTTTGACAAGGTGTGGCGGGTGAACGCGGCAGGGTATACGAACAGCATCAGCAGTTGCAGTGTGGCGTTCCGGAAAACGGTGTTCGAGCGGCTCGGGCGGTTCGACGAAAGCTTTCCCGTGGCCGGCGGTGAAGATACTGTGCTGGCGCGCCACGCGATCGAAGCGGGCTACCGCATCCGCTACGTGCCGGGGCAACGCGTGTATCATGTCGAGAAGCGCCGCCTGCGCGATTTTCTGCGCTGGCAAATTGTCCGCGGCCGGGGCAACTTCCATATCCGCCGCCGCGTGCGCCGTGTCGGCAGCTACTTGTGGTTGCGTGTGTGGACTTTCAAGAACAGCCTCACAGCCGCCGGCCCGCTATACGCGCTGCCTGTGCTCGCGCTGATCGTGCTCTCCGTGGTCTACCAGAGCGTTGGCTATTACCTCGAGAAGATGCGCCACAGCCGGGAACCATGAGGGACGCCGGCATGCACGTGCTGTATGGCCCCGCCTATTCCAGCCGTGCCAGGGTGTCGCGTGCGGCTGGCGTATCGAGGCCCTCGAGAAAGGCACGGGCCTCGGAGGCGCGGCCGAGCCGGTTCATGATGGCGGCATACAGGCCGCAGGCAGGCATGCTGTGCGGCATTTGGCCGGCGGCCATGCGTGCGGGCGAGGCCGCGGTTTCGGCGTCCTGGGCTTCGAAGTGTGCGAGCGCGAGCATGCGGTAGAGGTCCGGGTTGCCGGGGATGTGGTCCACGGCGTGGGCGAAGGCCTCTGCGGCGGGGCCCCATGCGCCTTGGTGGGCGTGTACCACGCCAAGGTTGCGCCACGCTTCACCCTGGGCGGGGTCGTAGCGCAGGCACAGTTCGAGCGCTTGCCGGGCCTCCGCATTGCGCCCGAGCAGGTGCAAGACCGCACCCAGTTCGCGCAGGGCGGCTGGATTGGCCGGTTCGATGGCGAGGGCGGCACGAAACGCGCGCAGCGCGCCGGGGTAGTCCGCCACTTCCAGGTACTGTGCGCCGAGTTCGAGGTGGGCTTTGGGATCGTGCGGGTGCGCGGCGGCTTTCCGGTGGCCGAGTTCGAGGTAGTACTGCTGTTTCGCGCGAATGGCCGCTGCGGGCTTGAGCAGGGGATAATGGTGCACCGGCACGGGCGCCTCGGCGATGGTTATGCCCTGCCCGGCGAGTGATGCGTTGACCAGCTCGTGCACAGCCCCCGCGAAGCGTGCACCCACGCCGTTCGGGAAAAGCCGCACCTTGGTGCTCGGATACCAGCCGGCGAAACCGCGTGCCACGGGATCATCCGGCGCACATGGCACAAATTCTACCAAGTGGGCGGCGTTGGTGTAGTTGCGTGTGACAAAGCGGAAACAGCGCGTCTTCGGGCCCTCGGCAAGGGCACGCACCTTGGGCCAATCCGCCGCGGCGATACGTTCGTCCGCATCGAGCACGAGCACCCAGTCTGCCGTTACGCGGTCGAGGCTGGCGTTGCGCGCCGCGGCGAAGTCGTCCTCCCAGGGCACGGTATAGACCGCACAACCGGCGCGGCGTGCGATGGCGGGGGTGGCGTCCGTCGAGCCGGTATCGGCCACGACGATCTGGTCGGCCCAGGGCCCTGTCGCCTCGAGGAACTCGGGTAGGAGGAGGGCTTCATCGCGCACGATCATGGCCACCGCGAGCGTGCTGCCGATCATGTTATTCCTCGCTGTCCTCCGGCTCGGGTGTTATCTCGACATCCTGTGGCGGCTCGACGATACCGGCACAGACCAGCGCCTGGTAGGTGGCCTGGTCCACGAGATCGCCGCTGGTAACCAAACGGGTCGAGCCGTGGACGGTGACGCCGATCTGGCGTACCTGTTTGGCGCCCCGCTTGATGATGTATCCCTTACGCATCATATTGAAATCGATGCGTACGACGTCGGGCGCCGGCCCCTGTGCGTCCCGCGCCCGGCGGCCACGGCTGCGCTTTTGGCCGTGGGGCGCCTGGCCCGGCGCACTTGCCCGCTTCCGGTGTTTTCCGAATAGCACCTGATATCACCCTTCGCCCGTCGCAGGAGCCGGCTGCTCGGGCGTCTCTGCGGAGTCCGGCTCAGCATTTCTGATGTGCGCGCGCATGCCTTCCACGGTCACCTTGGCCTGCGCCCGCACACTGGGATCCGGGTCTGACTCGCTGACTTCAACCAGGAGATCCAGGATGGCCGGATCGTTCGTGAATCCCAATTCCATTACCGCACGCTGCCGTACTTCCGGGTCGAGCGCCGGGTCTTTGGCGGCCTGCTTGAAGATTTCCGTGAAGGTGCCGCCGCTCTCCGGCGGCAAAGAATACACAAGCTCCATGCGCTCATTCGCATCGGTGGCCTCGTCATTCCACAACGTGAGCAACTGATCGAGGGCCCCTTCGTCCATGGTGCGGGCAAGCAACGTGGCCGCGGTAAAACGCACCTTGTGTTCGTCATCCGCGGCGAGTTCGCGCAACCGTGTCCGCACTTGCGCGAGGTCTTCCTCGGTGGGCGGGGTAATCATGCCCTCGACAGCCGGCGGCTTCATTTGCGGCAGGAGCATGGTACCGAGCAGTTTCGTGGCGCTGGCGCGCGTGGTGGTGTCATGGGCGGGCTGTGTCAATGCAACCACGCGCTCAACCATTTCATGGGAGAGAAACGGCGACAGGCTCACCACCGCAAGCACCTTGGCCTTCGGGCTGGCCTCGCTATCGCCGAGTACTTGGAGGAAGCGGTCGAGCTCATGGGCTTCGGCCAGGGCCGTGGCGTACTGCATGGCTTGCTCGAAATCGAGTTCATTCGCCGGCGCCTCTGCGAGGGATTGCCATTTGGAAAACACAACGTCCGTGTCCGTTGGGTCATCCAGATTATCCAGAGGGGGAATGGTGTCGTCGTCGCCGCCGCTGCACCCGATCATGACCCACGCGGCCAGAACCGCTGTGCAACAACACCAGGAAAGTTTTGCCATGGACTGCGAGCCTCCGTGTGATCCTGCCTCAGGGCAATTACCATAGCACAATCGGGCGGGCCATGTGAAAACACCGGCGCGCCAGAGCGGATGCGCACGGTGCGCACCGGGATATGTCAAGAAGGCGTTAGTGCCGGCAGTAATTCGTCAAAGTGACACATGGTCCGCGACAATTTGCGTCATCGGTATTTCGGGCTATGCATTGCAAGCGCTCTGGCAACAGCCAGTTACGGCCATTCCGTGACACATGGCACGCCAGTTGCACCCAGATGCTTCGGGTTCGGTTTCGTCAGGATGGTAAACGCAATCAGGAGTAAGCAACATGATTGGTGAATGGATGCACACGATGGACGACGCAGGTCTCACACCCCTGGATCGTGCCTACCGCAGTAGTTGCCTGCCGCTGGCGGAGTTGATGTTGCGAGTGGATCGGGAGGCCCGTTCGCGCAGTGTCAAGGGTGCTTCGCCCCTGCACCGGGCGGCATTGCTCGGACTGGATGAGGCGGCGCGGTCGTTGCTGCAATATGGTTCGAATCCGGGCGGCAGCGACGAAGACGGTGAAACGCCGCTGCACAAGGCGGCACGCGAGGGCCATGCCGACATGGTGGCGCTGTTGGCGCAGGCCGGCAATGTGAACGCGGTAAACCACCTCGGCATGACGCCGCTGCATTGGGCGGCGCTGGCGGGGCGGCGCGACGTGGCCCAGGTACTGCTCGAGCATGGCGCCGACCCCGCCATGACCAACACGGTCATGGACGGGCTGACCCCCGCAGCCCTGGCGGAATTGATGGGCTACGAAGAACTGGCCCTGTTGCTGAGCCGTGGCGCAAGTTTCGTCTAGCACAACGGGCCTGGCGGCACGGGCGGCTTGCGCCGCCCGTGTGGTACGCCTGGCCGCTACACCCCCGCCGCCACGATGTTGGCGCGCAGTTTATCGAGGCCCGCCCGGGCCACCTCACGCGGATCCGCTTCCCAGTGTTCACGCCGGAACAGCTCGAGGGACAGGGAACGCTTGTAACCGATGTCTTTCAAATCGCGCAACGCCTGCTCGAGCGGCAGGATGCCCTCGCCCGGATAAATGCGGTGCGCGTCCTTCCCCTCGGACCGGGGCACGCCGGCCGGCATGTCGTTCCAGTGGAAATTGGCGATGAAGTCCGCTGCCAGATGCCGGATGCTGCGGAATCCCGACCCGCCCCGGTAAAGGTGGAACGTATCACAGACCAGGCTCGCATCCGGGTCATTGGCGTCGAGTGCGATGGCGGCCGCCTGCCCAAGCCGATGCACTCCCTCGAGAAACCCCACGAACTCGAAGGCGACTTTGATGCCGTAGTCGTCGCGGCCGATATCGAGCAGGCGCTTGTATAACTGCGCGCCCCACTTCAAATCAAAGTCAGCCCGATCCGGCGCGGGGATTGCCGCAACATAGCGGCTGCCCACGGCGGCCGAGCGGCGCAGGCGCTCGCGGGTCGCGCCGAGGGATTCCTCGAACGCTTCTTCCGTGGCGGGCATGCAGTTCCACAGGCCGATGATGTTGTTGACGTACAAGCCCGCATCCGCGACGCGCTTCGCCACGTCCTTCAGGTCATGCCCTTCCTTCTCGAGTGCCTCGAGATCGTCGATCCACAGCTCGATGGCGTCCCAGCCCGTATCCGCCGCCACGGCTATCTTCTCGAGCGGCGGCACGGGCCGGATGGTCGAGGCGTTCAACGCCAACGGCCAGGGGCTCACCCCTTCCTGGTAAGCTTTGACGGTTTCCGCGGCCTGCGTGCTTGTCACCGGTGCGGCAGCGGCCAGGCCGGCCCCCGCCAGTCCCGCACCAAGAAAGCGCCGCCGGTTCATACTGACGCCCATGGAATGTCCTCCCGCACAACCGATTCGGGCCGTGCTGTTTACGCGGAGCGCAACACCGCTCCGGCCGCCGCTTGCCCCGCTACGGTCAACGGCCCCTCCGCCAACCGTAGCAGCAGGGCTTGCGTATGCAATGCCAGACGGGTGGCTTTCCAGCCGGGTTGCTGTAGACGGCGCAACCCATCCGCCAGGGTCCCTTGTGGATCACGGGCCAATCCGGTATACATCTGGGCCGGGCCGTCTGCCGGGGTGAATTCCATATGCCCGGGGTGCAGCGTCACGCTGCCTTTTGTGCCGCGCAGGCATACCCGCGGCGTCATGGCCGGTTGCGCGCGCAGGGTCACCCGCATGCCGCCGTCGAATTCCATCACCACCATGGCGGACTCGGGCGGCGCCTGCGCCGGCCTGCAGGCCCTCCCGCCCAGCATGTCCGCTTGCGCCGGGACATCCAGACCGCGCATCGCCATAGCCGATGCCAGCATCCCATGCAAAGGATCGCCCAATACGCCCGCGCACGTGGCAAATGCCCGCTGCCAGGGGGCGCGGTCACCCGACCGCGGGACGGGCGCGTCCACCTGGACGTAATAAACACGGCCAAGCCGCCCGGCCCGCAACCATTGCTGGGCACGTTGCCAGGTTGGGTCCGCCAGCGCCGGCGCCGGCGCCCACAACCGGGCGCGTCCCCCTAACGCCGCATCGGTCAGCGCATCCAGTTGTACGGTGTCGCGGGCCAGCGGCGCCTCGCAATAGACATGCTTGCCCGCACGCAGCGCCGCCGCCGCGATATCCCCATGGGCCGCATCCGGTGTGGCGATGAGGACCGCGTCTACATCGGTGCTGTGCCAGGCCGCTTGCGCCTCCTGCTCCACGGCTGGCACACCCAGGCGCCGTGCATGCTGCCGCGCGCCGGGCGCCGGATCACAGGCGAGCACCGGTGTTGCCCATGGCCGTACCGCAGGGCGCTGCATCGCCTCGATGCACCGGCTGCCATGGCGGCCGCATCCCACAACCGCCATACGCAGCGGCGCATCGGACCAGGCATAGGCCGGCCCCGCCGCAGCCGCCACGGCCGTGGCCACGAAGAAGTCCCGCCGGCTCAAGAGACCGGCGTATGCTGAACGTTCTTGCATCATGGCACCGTATGGTACCTTCGCGTCGGACGGGTTGCAAGACCCCTGCATAACGCCCCCCTTACAAGCAACATGGCAGCAGGACACTGGTTACAAGCGCCTGTGCAGGCACCAGCCTGCCCACCGGCTTGTCCTCCGTAGCGTCTTCGCGAAGGGGGAGCGTCTTCGCGAAGGGGGAGCGTCTTCGCGAAGGG
>CAZMVU010000188.1:0-9769 GCA_964569295.1 uncultured Nitrospirales bacterium | reverse complement strand
AAACGGCTATGCGTCAAGACCTAAGGCAGGAGCCCAGTGCGGTAATTCCGCACGCTGGGATCTGTGCGGGGGGTGGCCCGAAAGGGCCATTCCTACCGCGACCAGAACCAAACGAGTCCCCGAGCGCGTGGATGTCCCGCCTTTTCCAGGCAGGATACTATGCACGGTTTCGCTCCCGCCTTGGACGAACGGACGCACTTCAGCCCACGCGCAAAAGCGACGGCAAGGCGCCGCATGTTCAGGCAGTGTCGGGCACGATATCGCCGGGCGGGACGTCCGACACGTCCTCGTCCTTGGTATCTTCCGCCGTTTCTCCGCCGGGCTCTTTCTCGCCCGTCCTGGGCTTGGGCTCCGGCTGCGGCTTATCCGGCAAGAGATGCCCGCCGCCCTGCGCCCGGATAATCTCGTCCACCTCCTCGGCGGAGAGTGTTTCCCGCTCGTACAAGGCTTCCGAGAGCGCCCGCAAAATGTGCTCTTGTTCGGTGAGCAGTATTTTGGCTTGCTTGTAAGACTCTTCGAGTATGCGATGCACCTCGCGGTCGACGGCAGAGGCGGTCTCTTCCGAATAGTCGCGGCTCTTCATGAGGTCGCGGCCGAGGAAGACGTCGTTCGAGCTGCCGAATGAAATGGGCCCGAGATCGCTCATACCCCATTCGCAGACCATGGCGTGGGCGATCTGGGTGGAACGCTTGAGATCGTTCGCGGCACCCGAGGTGAACTCGTTGAACACGATATCCTCGGCGGCGCGTCCACCCATCATGTAGCGCAACTGCGCGATGCAATACTTCTTCGATATGCTGTAGCGGTCTTCCTCGGGCAGGATGCTTGTGACCCCCAGGGCCGGGCCGCGGGGGATAATGGTGACCTTGTGCACCGGGTCGGCATCCTCGAGGAGCCGCGCCACGAGTGCATGGCCCGCCTCGTGGTAGGCCGTGGCCAGCTTCTCCTTGGGCGAGAGCACCATCGAGTGGCGGGCCGGTCCCATGAGCACCCGGTCTTTGGCATCCTCGAAATCGATTTGGGCCACCGTTTCCTGACCGCGCCGGGCCGCGAGCAGCGCGGCCTCGTTCACCATATTCGCCAGATCCGCGCCGGAGAAGCCCGGGGTGCCGCGGGCGAGCACCGCAGTGTCGAGATCGGAGCCGACGGGCACCTTCTGGTTATTGATGTGGATTTCAAGAATCTGCTGGCGCCCCTTGATGTCCGGGTTGCCCACGACCACCTGGCGATCGAACCGGCCCGGGCGCAGCAACGCCTTGTCCAGCACGTCCGGCCGGTTCGTGGCGGCCATGAGGATCACGCCGTCGTTCGTGTTGAAGCCGTCCATCTCGACCAGCAACTGGTTCAGGGTTTGCTCGCGTTCGTCGTGGCCGCCGCCAAGCCCTGCACCGCGCTGCCGGCCCACGGCGTCAATCTCGTCGATAAAGATAATGCAGGGCGCATGTTTGTGTCCCTGCTGAAACAAGTCGCGCACGCGGGAAGCGCCGACGCCCACGAACATCTCGACGAAGTCGGAGCCGGAAATCGAGAAGAAGGGCACGCTCGCTTCGCCGGCCACGGCGCGGGCGAGCAGCGTCTTGCCGGAGCCGGGCGGCCCCACGAGCAGCACACCGCGCGGAATCTTGCCGCCGAGCCGGGTGAACCGCTTGGGATCCTTGAGAAACTCGACGACCTCCTCGAGTTCCTCTTTTGCCTCGTCGACGCCGGCCACATCGGTAAAGGTGACCGTCTTTTCGCTTTGGTTGACCATGCGGGCCTTGCTCTTGCCGAAAGACATGGCCTTCGAACTGCCGCCCTGCATCTGGCGGAACATGAAGAACCAGAACAGCCCGATGATGAGCAGCAGCGGCAGGAAGTTCAGGAGCAGGCTGGTCCACATGGTGTTTTCCTGCTCGAAGGCGGCATCCACGCCCTTTTCGCTCAGCAGGGTTTTCCAGTCTTCCTTGAACTCGTTCGTGGTGAACTCCGCCGCCTGGCGGCCCTTGACTTCTTCGCTGAAGGTGACCTTCACACGGTAGAACTGGTCGCCTTCGTTGGTGACGCGCACATCCTCGATCCGCTTGTCCGACGGGTCCTTCACCATGCTTGCGAAGTCGGACTCGGTGTATTTCTCCTTGCTGGTCTGCCAGTCGGTAAACGCGGAGAGTGCGAGGACCACGATCACGAGCAGCACGATCCAGAGGGATACCTGCTTAAAAAAACCATTCATACAGCGACTGTTTTCCCTTAGCGTTGGTTATTGCCGCCGCCCGGCCGTTGATCGGCCGGACCGAACCCGCCCCGGCCGGCGGCAGTTACAGGCCCCCGGCGCACCGGCTCTGCCGGCGCTACAAGTGCATACACGGCCTCGCTGGACGTCTATAAAGAATAGCACATACGGGGCTTGTGTACAACGAATGTGCGATGTTTTTGCCCATAAGGCGCCCGGAATACAGGCGCTTGCAGGGCTGAGTCGCGCCGGGGACGAAGCCTCGCCGCGGCAGCAAGTATCGCCCTAAAAGCGCACGCCCCGGCTGCCGGGCGCTTATCATACGGGACAACGCCGGCGAGCGCCGTGCCATTCCACCGGTTCCGGCAGGCGGGGCGCCCGCACTGGGTGCCGGCCCCATCGCCCATGCGCACCACCTTTTGCGCAACCATGGTGGCTCCAGGTATCATATGCCCCTTCCAGGCGGGCCCATGCGCGGTGGGTTTCCCGCCTAGGCAGGCCGTTCGCGTTCCTGGCCGGCCCGGACCACCCAGCCACGATAGGAACTCCATGAGACGCCGCAAAACCAAGAACGGCGCGCCTTTGCCGCCCGAAGCGCGGCGCGCCTTGTGGGTGATCTTTCTCACGTTGTTCATTGACTTGGTGGGCTTTTCGATCATTTTTCCGTTGTTTCCTGCCATGCTAACGTTTTACCGGGACACGGCGGGTGACACGGGCTTGTTCGCCATGTTGTACAGTGCGCTCGACCGGCTCACGGGCGCAATGGGTTCGCCGGAGGGCGAGTGGGGCATTATCGTGCTCTTCGGCGGGGCGCTTGGTGCCGTCTACTCGCTGCTCCAATTCCTCTTCGCCCCGATCATCGGGCGGCTCTCCGACCGCTACGGCCGGCGGCCCGTGTTGCTGGTGGGGCTGACGGGCATGGCGCTTTCCCACGCGCTGTGGTTTTTTGCCGGCAGTTTCGGGTTGCTGGTGGTGGCTCGCCTGCTCGGCGGCGCGATGAGCGGCAACATCGCCACGGCGACCGCGGTGGTGGCCGATGTGACCGACCAGCGCAACCGGTCGCGCGGCATGGCGATCATCGGGATCGCTTTCGGGTTCGGATTTATCGGGGGCCCGGTGCTTGGTGGTGTGTTGGCGAGCGTCGACCTCACGCACATGTGGCCCGGCCTTGCGCGGTGGGGCGTGAATCCCTTCTCGATGCCGGCCGCCGCCGCCATGCTGCTCGCCCTGTTCAACGTAAGCCAACTCGCCTTTCGATTCCGCGAAAGCCGGCCCGCCGGGGCGCCCTACGCCGGGCGCGTGCGCCGCACAGCCAACCCGCTGGCGCTTTTCCGTTTGCGTGGTTATGGGGGTGTGGGCCGGGTAAACGCCGCGTATTTTCTTTTCTTCGTCGCGTTCAGTGGTATGGAGTTTACCTTGACCTTTCTCGCCGTGGACAGGCTGGGCTATACGCCGCGGCAGAATGCTTGGATGTTCCTTTTCGTGGGCACATTATCCGCGTTGGTGCAGGGTGGCTACGTGCGCCGGCTCGCTCCGCGCATCGGCGCGCGTGCCATGGCGTTGCATGGCCTCATCTGCACGGCGCCGGGACTACTGTTGATCGGGGCCGCCGGTCAATGGCAAAGCGCCACCATCCTTTATGCAGGGCTCGCCTTGCTGGCCCTCGGCATGGCGCAGGTGGCCCCGTGCTTCACCGCCCTGGCCAGTGTTTATGCGCCGCCGGAAGAGCAAGGGCGGGCGCTGGGTGCGTTCCGCAGTGTGGGGGCCTTGTCCCGTGCGGTGGGACCGCTCATTGGCGCCGTGCTCTATTGGCGGTTGGGCGGTGGAATTACCTATTTGTGCACGGGGCTGTTCATTGTGCTGCCGTTCGGGATCGCCCTGACTTTTCCGCCCGAGCCTGATCATGCACAACCTACCGATTTGTAATCGCGTGCCCGTTTCCCTACGTCTGTGTATGATGAACTCGGCCGTGCCATCCGGCCCCATTACGCACGGTGCATGCCACGGGCCAGTTCGGGCATTGTGTAAGCGGTTTCGCTAGCGCTTGTTATCAAGCGACACACCGTGCTGCGGTATAGAATTTCCGGTGTGTTGGCGTTTTGGCATACAGGTTGCTCCCCTTCCCCGCAGGATGCACGCTCACGGTTTGGATGGGTGCGCAGGATTCCAGGCAACCCTTGGGCAGTGGGCCGGCCAGCGGCTTACCGGGCGTATCGCGGCGGCCCGCGGTCTACTTTCCCACACGGTGGTTTCGATTGGCGCGCCCGCATGGGCCGGCCTGCTTTGCGGGCCTTCGCCGGTGAGCGCTATACTCCGTGCTTCAAAGGATTAACGGAGGTACGCACAGTGAAAAAAGTTGAGGCGATCATTAAGCCGTTTAAGCTCGAAGAAGTGAAGGAAGCGCTGGCCAACGTGGGTGTGCAAGGGCTCACCGTAACGGAGGTCAAGGGCTTCGGCCGGCAAAAGGGCCACAAGGAGCTATACCGTGGTGCGGAGTATGTGGTTGAGTTTTTGCCCAAGGTGAAGCTCGAGATCGTGGTGAGCGAGGAGAAGCTCGAGGACGTGGTGAAAGCCATTGTGAAGGCGGCCTCGACGGGCCGTATCGGTGACGGGAAGATTTTCGTGTCTCCGGTGGATGACGCGGTGCGCATCCGCACGGGGGAATCGGGCGACATCGTGTTGAGTTGAGCGGTCCTGCCGGCGGCACTTGAACGGCCGGGTGCAACCCGTGGTTCTGGCGTGTTTTCCGTGGGCGGCGAGACCTCCGGCCCAGCGAGCAGACGGGCGGCATTCGTGGGTGGGCCGTGCCATGCGGCGCAATCCCCAGTTTGCCAAGCAGGATTTACAGGAATGCCGGACCGGTAGTATTCGGCAGTAACATCAGGAACACAAGGAGAGCGGCATGCACAGGGAATTTGGCCCCAAGGAAGTCCTTCAGACAATCAACGACAACGACATTCGGTTCGTGGATCTCCGGTTCATGGACTTTCCCGGGTCGCAGCAGCATTTCACCATTCCCGCGACGGAGCTGGATGTGGATGTATTCGAGGACGGGCTCGGCTTTGACGGGTCGTCCATCCGCGGGTGGCAAGGTATTCATGAGTCGGATATGCTGGTCATGCCGGATCCGCGTACCGCGAGCATCGACCCGTTCTCGACGATTCCGACGCTGATTTTGTACTGCAATATCCTCGACCCTATCACGAAAGAGCGTTACTCGCGCGACCCGCGCAATGTCGCCTACAAGGCCGAAAGTTACATGAAGTCGCTGGGGATTGGCGACACCGCCTATTGCGGGCCGGAGGCTGAGTTTTTCATCTTCGACGACATTCAGTACGATCAGACGCCCCAAGCGGGGTACTACTTCATCGACAGCGTCGAGGGTATCTGGAACAGCGGGCGGGAAGAGGGCCCGAACCTGGGGTACAAGTTGCGTCACAAGGAAGGCTACTTCCCCGTTCCGCCATCGGATACGCAGCACAACCTGCGCAGCGAAATGGTGGACATCATGATGCAGGCCGGCCTCAACGTCGAGTGCCACCATCATGAAGTGGCCACGGCGGGCCAGGCCGAGATCGACCTGCGCTTCGACACGCTCGTGGCCATGGCTGACAAGCTGCTCATGTACAAGTACATCATCAAGAACGTGGCGCGCCGCCATGGCAAGACCGTGACTTTCATGCCGAAACCGCTATACGCCGATAACGGCTCGGGCATGCACACGCACCTGTCCATCTGGAAGGGCGGCGAGCCACTCTTCGCCGGCGACAAATACGCCGGACTCAGCCAGGAGGCGCTGTGGTTTATCGGCGGGCTGCTCAAGCACGCGCCTGCCCTCGTGGCGCTTACCAACCCGACCACGAACTCGTACAAGCGGCTCGTGCCCGGCTACGAAGCGCCGGTGAACATCGCCTACTCCGCGCGCAACCGGTCGGCGTGCTGCCGCATCCCCATGTACAGCTCGAGTCCGAAGGCCAAGCGCGTCGAGTTCCGCGTGCCCGACCCGTCGTGCAACCCGTATCTCGCCTTTTCCGCGCTTCTCATGGCCGGGCTCGACGGCATTCAGAACAAAATGGATCCGGGCGATCCGATGGACAAGGACCTCTACGACCTGCCGCCGGAAGAAAAGGCGCAGATTCCGCAGGTGCCGGGCAGCCTGGCCGCCGCCCTCGACGCCCTCGAGGCGGACCAAGAGTTCCTGCTCAAGGGCGATGTCTTCACCGCCGATGTGCTCAACACATGGATCGCTTACAAGCGGGAGAACGAGGTGTTGCCGATGACCCTGCGCCCGCACCCCTATGAATTCTTCTTGTATTACGACGTGTAAACCGGATCATCCCGTACCTGACACGGCCGCCCGTGGGTTCACCGCCCACGGGCGGCTTTTCGCTTTTTTTTCACACGAACGCGTTTTGCGGCTTGCCTTATGGTTCATAGCATGATAAAATTAGTCAGGTATGGAACAACGCCCTTTGGGCAGAGGAGGCAACAGGATGCAGAAAAGTTATGTGATGGGATGGTGCTTGGCTGTGGTGTGTGCCATGGTGTGTGCCGATGCGGCGGCGATGAACAAGGCGGAGCTGATCGAGGCGATGGCGAGCAAGAGCGGGCTGTCGAAGGCGGATGCAAAGAAGGCGCTCGAAGGTTTCGTGAACACGACGGCGAAGGCACTGGCGGGCGGTGACGGCGGGCGGGTATCCCTCGTCGGTTTCGGGGCGTTCAGTGTGTCCAGGCGCGCCGCGTCGACGGGCGGGTGTTCTTCGGAGAGTTCGGTCGAGTTCTACGCAAGCGGCGTTTTCGATGCGTCCGAGCGTGCGCAGGAACCGCCGTTCGGGTTGCGGATCGAAGAGGTCATTGAGCAGGCCGGCGGCACGGTCTGGGTGCTGGGGCCTTCCCAGGGGAATTACCGTCATGGCGACGCTCCGGTGGTGCGTACGCGGTCAGGCCCGCCCGACTGGCTCGACCCGGATGACGATGGCGATGGAATCCTGGTGGAATGCGTGGGCGTGCTGTATTCGACGCCGGACAGCGACAAGTTGCAGGTGGCGCGTGTGGACTGCGACCGCTGCACGTATGGCGCAGTCGTGCTCGATCAGGACCAATACCTCGAGGGGCTGGTGCTGCGCGGAATCGAAAAGTCCGACATCCGCCGCGGCATGATCGTGGCGGCGTCCGGCCTGACGGAAATCGAACCGGGCGGCGACTGTGATGACCAGGACCCCGATGTCCGGCCCATTTCCACGGATGGGGACATCCTGGCGGGCCTGATGAAGGAGGCCCGGCTTTCCGAGCGGGCGGCGGTGGCGCTTTACAATGCGCTGCTCGACACCATCGTCGCCGAGGTGAACGCGGGCGAGGCGGTGGACATCGACGGCTTCGGCGCCTTTTATGAGGCGCAGGAGGCCTCGATATCGAAGCGGTCTGCGCGCACGGGCCGTAACCCGCAGACCGGCAAGGAAATCAAGATCGCCGCGCAAAACCTGTCGCCGGGCGAGCAGGGCCGTATCGGGGCGCTCACGCGCCAACTGGCGCGGCGGTGGGCACGTGAAGGCGGCGGTGCCGAGGTGACGGTAACCAAGAAGAACACGGTGAAGTTCAAGGCTGGTGCGGAACTCTCCGGCCAGGTGAATTAACCGGCATCCCCCGTCCCCCGTGCGTGTAGGACGCGGTTACACTTTTTGCGGCAATCATGCGCCGCAACCTGCTTCATTGCAGTGGGTTGCGGCGCCTTTTCGTGTCCCGTGCATGGCGCAACTCTTATGGCGTGTAACCGCCGTTTCCGGCCGGACTTCTTGGCCAAGAGTTATTGCGCGGATCCGCGGCGGTGGGCTGCGTGGCGGAAGGACGCGTCATGCTGGTGGCCCAAAACTTCGAGACATTCGCCCCCGGGTACACCACGATGCGCTGCCGCCCGCCTGGCCCGGCGTATCGGGAACAAGGCCCTGCTGCGCAGCCTCCTGTGAAGACGGGGCGCGCCCGGGGCTCAATTACGCGAAACGACTTCGTACGCTACCCGGACAACGGCGGTGAGCGAGACTTGGCGGAGGTTGGGCTCGGCGGCGCGCACTTCTTCCGCATCGTTCCAGCGCAATTCCTCGACGTTCACCGAGGCGACCGCGTAAACGTTCGAGTTGAGTTCCTGGGCGATGGCCTCGGCGGGGGGGTAGGCGTTCTCGGTCGCTTTGGCGACAGCGGAGCGCACGGCGGTGCGGTCGTTTTCGACGTAGAGTATGGGGCCCTCAATCGAGGTGCCCACATTGCCGGCGATTTCTTTGAGGTTATCGCACAGCGCGGCGAATTGCTGGGGGCCGTTGTCCTTGTTCTTGTAAGGCCCCATGTTGAATTGCAGTTTCGCGGAGATATCCACGAGCGGCTGGTTCACGGTTGCGATGGCCGGCGCCTGGACGTCCGTATCGGTGGGTGTAATGCTTTTCGACGCGAGTGCCTCGCGCAGCGCGCGCTCGAACTGTTCCGCAGCACTCACGCCGCTGCGGAAGTCTTCCTCCGCCGCCACAAGATGAATCCAGAAATCGGCGTGCGTGGGCGCGGTATAGATGGTCGCCTCGCCCGTGGTCTCGATAAGCGTGCTCACCTGCTGGCCCCATGCCGCGCCCATCGCCATCGCTGCGGCCACTAGGACTGCCGTTGCCTTACGCATGGTTTTGTCTCTCCTGCGGCGTCCGGGCCGCGGTGTAAACGCTACTCAGCGCCGGCTTCCACGGGGGCGAAATCGATTCGCACCGGATTGGCACGTAACGCCTTCGAGGCGTCGATCGCCGTCTGGTCCGCCGCCTTCGGGTCAATCGTATCCGGTTCCGTGTCCGGCGGCATGAGCAGCAGTTCGCCCGAGACGGTCAGGAGCAGTGTATCGGGCGGTTCCGGCAGCCCTTCCATGGCATCCACGGTGAACGTCATGGGCCAGTCCTTCTGGCTCGCGGGCGCATCGCGTCCCGGCACCACAGCGCTGAAGCGTTTCATGACCGCCGGCTCGCCGCTGTCGTCCTCTTGGCGCAGTACGGCCAGGTGCAACACAATGACGGCGCTTTCGAGCAGCCCCGGCTTGGCTTCGAGCGTATACTTCACCGGCAGGGTGTCCGGATACGGCGGCGATACGGTAACCTTCGAGAGGCGTATCAGGTTGTCTATGGTCTCGTAATTCTTCACATCCACGTTTGGCATGCCGAGCTTGGGTGCGGCCTGCACAAAGATCGCCATCTCGACATCCCCGATGTCGATCACATGCCCACTCGCGGGCTCGGTGGCCGCTGGCGTTTCGCGCCCGCCTTCCATGGCCTCGGGCGCCGCTTCCTCCGGGGCAGCCGCCGGCCCGGCCGGGGTGCCGTCACCGCCGCAACCAACCGCCAGGAAAAGCGCGGTCACCGTGCCCATACGCGACAATCGCTTCATATGCGTCTTTCCTCCTTAAGCAGCCGATGCCGCATCTGCGTTAGCGAACGCGTGCGTTGGCGGTACAGCCCCCCTCCGCCGTCATACGCGTGCCAGCAACACCTAAGCATACCCCACCCCCTGCGCCACGGGTCAAGGTACCGCCCGGCGCGT
>CAZMVU010000187.1:0-9788 GCA_964569295.1 uncultured Nitrospirales bacterium | reverse complement strand
TGACCGTGCCAGGGCTATGACCGCAGGTCTCCAGGAACGGAGAAGAAGAGGCGACATGACGGTCGGCGCGGTGGCGCGGTCGGGAGACCGGCCACAACGCAAGGTCGAGCCTCCCAGGGAGGGCGAGCGTACCCGCGAGCCGGGAAGAAAGAGAACTCACCACAGAGACACAGAGTGCACAGAGGAGAGAGCAAGAAGAAGAGAAGGGCGAGCGTACCCGCGAGCCGCAAGAGAGCCCAGGGAGGGCGAGCGTCCCCGCGAGCCGCACTCTCCACGTCATTCAGGGACCGAAGCACAGCCCGCCCGAGACGGATAAACTTCGAGGACAATGGCGCTAGACAGTGCAACTGTGTAGCGAGGGAAAAACTTGTAGTTGCGCGGCAACTTGTTGAGCAGCGGCACATACCACTGAATCAGGTCATAGGTGCGCTGGATGATGGGCAACTCTTGTTGTTTTGGCATAATCAAAAAAAATCGCGATCGCGCTTCGCGCGATGAGTGTATAGGGAAAACAGGGCACAGGGTAATAGTGTAATAGCCCATAGCGTTACGGAGTCCGCACTACACGAAACCCGCTGTAGTAGAGCCGGTAGTCCGGCGTGAAGTAGCGGCGGTACGCCGAGCGACAGTACTCTGGAGAGTAGTTCCACGAACCACCGCGCAACACCCGGTGTTGGTTTTTCGTAGTATTCTCAGGATCGCGCGCCGGGCTGCGACCATAGTAATCCTCATCATACCAGTCCTGACACCATTCCCAGACGTTCCCGTGCATGTCGTGCAAACCCCAGGCGTTCGGGCGCTTCTGGCCAACCGCGTGTGTCTCGCGCCCGCTGTTGCCACGATACCACGCATATCGCGCCAGCAGGTGTTCCGAATCGCCAAAGCAATACCGTGCCGTGCTTCCGGCCCGGCACGCATATTCCCATTCCGCCTCACTAGGCAATCGGAATTCTCCGTGGGTAAGGCGGTGCGTGAGCTCCTCGACAAATCCGTTGCAAGCGTCCCATGAAACACATTCAACGGGGTTGGTCGGCCGTGTCACCTTTCTAGAAGATAACAGGCCTGTCTTGACTTTCTTCTGAAAGTGGCTCGGGTTGCTCCCCAGTACCGCTTCCCACTGGGCCTGTGTCACTGGATACTTGCCCATCCAGAAACCACGTGTCAGCTCTACCCGGTGCTGCGGGCCTTCATCGCCGAACCGCTCTTCCTCGCTCTCCGGGCTTCCCATCATGAATTCCCCCGGCGGTATCCACACGAGGTCCAGCTTCACACCCTTGCCAAGGTCCACCTGACGCGCCTCGCCGGCCTGCGGTTCGCGTTGTATCGGCTCGCGGGGACGCTCGCCCTCCCGTTGTGCTTCTTCGTGCGTCCTTTGTGTGCTTTGTGCCTTTGTGGTTTGTCCGGTCTCTTCTGGCTCGCGGGTACGCTCGCCCTCCCGGGGATGCTCGACCTCGCGCGTAATGGATGCCATTTCCCCTGCAACCTGTGCCGCAGTATCGGGCCGTAGCTCCGGCTGGGGCTTCAGCAGATTGTCCACCAGCTCGTCCATCGCTTCTGGCAGACTCTTGTCTACCTCCGTAGGCAGGGCGAAGCGGCCCATGGGCAACTCGCCGGTGAGGCATTGGTAAAGCACGACGCCCAGGCTGTAGAGGTCGCTCCGGGGCGTGGGTTCGTGGCCCTGCAACTGCTCCGGCGCCAGGTAGACGGCGGTGCCGATGGCCATGCTCGATTGCGTGAACCGGTTCGACCCCGCCGCGCGGGCAAGGCCAAAGTCGAGCAGCTTTACCGTGCCGTCGTTGCACAGGAAGATGTTCTGCGGCTTGATGTCCCGGTGGATGGTCGTGCGGTGGGCGTGGTCGAGGGCGGTACACACCTGCCGGATAATGCCGATGGTTTTGTCGAGTGGGAGTTTCTTCTTCGCCTGCAACTGCTCGTGCAGGCTCTCGCCCTCGAGCAGTTCCATAGTGATGAAGCGGATGCCCCCGTGCTCGCCCAGGTCGAAGGTGTTCACGATGTTCGGGTGCGCCAGCCCCTGGGCGATTTCCGCCTCCTGCACGAACCGGTCACGCGCCCTGTCGCTGTTCATGAGCGACGGCAGGATGACCTTGAGCGCCTTCTCCCGGCCCGACATGAGCGTGTCCCGCACGCGGTACACCAGCCCCATGCCCCCGCCGCCCAGCGTGTCCACCACCTCGAACCGCCCGGCCACCACCTCGCCGGCGGAAAACACGATTCCTTCATCCCGCGCCGTGAACAGCGTCGGGTGCTCGCCAAGCGAGGCAAAATCAAACCGTGAAGGCATGAACCGCGTTCTCCACTCCTGCCGTCAGACCCGTCGTACACGTCCCCGGTGCATAGCGTAGCGAATTCCTGTTGCCCCGCGTCACCCGCAGCGTCCGTCATGATAAATAGAGCGCCTGGTAGGTGTCAAAGCGCAGCTCGCAGCCGCCCAGCCACAGCGTGTCGCCGGGTTGCAGGGGGTGCGGCCAGTGCATGTTGACCGGGGCATCGTTGACTATGACGGGGGCGGCGCCGTGCGCGGGCGCTACGAAGTAGAAGCCGCCGCGGTGGAGAATCCAGGCATGAATGGGGGCGACGGCGGCCTCCTCCACGCGGATAGCGGCTTCAGGGGCGGCGCCAATACTGGCCCAGCCGGGCATGATGACATAGGCCTCGAATCCCGCATATTCCGGCATGCCGTCCGCGTATTGGCCGTGGAGCGAGTGCAGCCGCTGCAGGGTGAAACCGCCCGTGCCGCCCGCTGCAATGTTGCCGGGCGTGCCCGCATCCGCACGCTGGGCGAGGATGGCTCCGGCCCGCTCATACAGGGCTGAGCGTTCCGCAAAGTCGTTTACGGCGGCGGCGACCTCGAGGCCCAGGGCGCCCGGGATTTCCCATGCGTCTCCCCGGGCGACGGGGGCGGTCTGTCCCTCGGAGAGTTGTTCCCCTCCGGGAACAAGGCAGGTGATGTTACTTCCGGACAGTTGGGTAAGAAGGAGGCAATTGCCTTTCCACTGCAACTGCCACTGCACGCCGCTGACGGCGCTTTTCGATTGGGTTTTCTCTCCCCGTTTCACCTGGGCCTTCATACGGGGAATGCAGGTTTCCACCTCGAGCAGGCGCACATCGCATTTCGGGGCGGACCTGCCGAGAATGAGGTCGTTTTTCGAGAGCAGGACGTAATTGCAGGGCATGCCGCCGCTGTTAAAGAAGAGGCGCGCCCGGGTCATGGGCTCGCAGGAAGGCGGCGCGGGCATCGGCTCGGCGTCGAGGGCGGGTTCCGCGCTGGTGACCGTCAATCGCACGGGCGTGAATTCCGCCTGTTCCCAGTCGGCTTCGAACAGCTTTGTGATGAAGGCGTCGCGCTTGCTTTCAGCGGGCGCCCCATTCACGTTGATGCTCCAGGTGCCCGCGGACACGGCCGCCTCGGCCGCTTCGATGCTCTGGGCGCCAAAGTTGTAGCTAACGAACTTCTCCTCGCCGGCGGGAATGACCCGCACTTCTTTGCGGCCCTCGAGGGTATACCGGGCGCCGCCGTATTCGAGCGTCATTGTAAGAAAGAGGTAGCGCTGGCCACTGACGCTACCCGCCGGGCTGTGGATGGTGACCGGGAACTCGATGGCATCGCGGCCGGCCTCCATTTGCTGTCCCTCATGAAAGTCGAAAATGGGACATGTGACCGCGTTGTCGCTGTGGCCGAGCTGCAGTTGCTGTGCCTCGATTTTGAGGTCTGCGGTGGCGGGTGTGTGGAGGCGTATTTGCGCGGGGGCCTGCACACCTTCCATGTAGGCGGAGGCGGTCTTGATTTCGGCGTGAATAAACAGCAATTCACCGCATTCCGGGCAGTACCGGTGCGCGCCACGCAGACGGCCCTTGGGCTCGCGGCAATAGCAGCAGAAGCCCCGTGCCAGGCTGAAGGCCGGTGGTTCGAGCAGTTGCGGCAGGGGAACCGGTTGGCCACAGGCGTGGCAATGGGGACCGCCCTCGATGAGCGTGGCGCCGCAGGCGTTGCAGTGGGTGTCTGCGGGGTGTCCTTCGCTCGCCGACGCGCAATCGTAGCGCATGGGAAGCGGCGCGAAGCATAGGCCGTAACGGCCTTTCATGGCCCGGATGACCGCGTTGACGGCGCAGGCTTCCTCCTGCTCACCGAAAGGCAGGCCATGGGTGCCGGGCCATTCCGGCGCGCCGCTGCCTGTGAGGCGTATTACCTTGTCCGCCACGGGACACACGAAAGAGATGGATTGGCTGCTGGGCAAGGCAAACAGGACATGGCAACTGCCGGCCATGGAGAACGTGCCCTCATCAGAGCTGAAGGCCACTTCCACCCGCAAGGTGTACTGCCCCGGCATCACGTGGACGAGACCGAGGTCGACCCTGCGGTCTACGACCGTCTCCCCCGGTTCGACCGGCATGCCGGCCGTTTCCGGGTGGATGCCGGGCGCCAGTGTGTTTTCGCCGATGCGTACGGTCATGTGGTGCAGTATGAGGGGGCGCTCGCTCACGTTTTTCAACCGGAATTCCACATACGTGGGCACGCCCACCAGATACTGCGCGACGACGTTCACCTCGACATACAGGGGCGTCGGTGTCTGGTCCTGGCAATAGGGAAAGCAATGCGGCAGGGTATCCCCGCACTGCGGGCACCAGTGTGCGAAGTCTGCCATCGGTATCCCCCTATTTGGCGATCTCGTGCTTACACCACGGGCAATTGGGATAATTCAACGGGACCGGCCGGTTGCAGTTTGGGCACGCGAATTCGTCCGTCTTGGCGGCCTGGCCTGCTCCCGCCATCGGCGCACCACCGCCAACGACAACCGGCTGCGGCTGGTTCGCCGTGAGGGTGCCCGCCATGTCCTTGAGGTCCTGCGCGCGCTGGTTGGCGTCTCCACGCAGCGCCTCTTTATCGGCCTGCTGGTCGGCGAGGCGCTCCTGAAGCTGCTGCATGGTGGCCTGGGCCGTGGCGGCGTCGAGGCGTTCCTGGGCCGTGGCGATCTGGACATTGCCCTGAATCGAGGCCAACTGCACCTCGGTGTCCTTCTCTTTGTCGAAGCGCTTGTAATCGAATTCGAGCTTCTTCTCCTCGATGTCCAGCCGGCGCATGGCCTCCATGTTCTGCCGTTCCTGCTCCTGCATGCGCGTGAGCATCGCGACTTTGTGTTCCATGTTCTCCCGGCCCAGCTCGGCCTCCGCCCGGTCTGCTTGCAGCTTATCGAGGCGTTCCTGGGTCTGGTGCCTGGCCACCTCGAGGTTGGCCTTCGACTCCTGAATGACCAGGTCATAGCGCTGCACGGCGTCGGCTCGTTGATCCTGGCGGTGCTGCTCGCTCTGTTTCCAGGCCTCTTCGAGTGCCTGAGCGTTCTCCAAACGCGCCTGTTCCCGGCGGAAATCCTCGTCCGTGGCGAGGCGGCTGTTGCGCGCCATGAGGACCGTCATGGCCACTTCGTTCTGGTGCTCGACATCGATCTTCTCGAGTTCCTGGGTGCGCGCATCGTCTTCATCTTTGAGGAGGTGGTCACGCTCCCGGTCGATGTCTTCCACCTCGAAGCGGCGCAGCCGCCGCTTGATCTCGAGTTCCTGCAGGGCTTGCTCGATGGTCTCGTCGCGCTCGGCCTCGCTGAGGGTTGTGCGCACATGGGAGTCCGTTTTGATGCGCCCCATCTCCTCCGTCAGCGCGGTGTTCTGCTTCAGTTTCTCGAGCGTAAGCTCGTTGCCCTGCGCCAGTTCATCAAGTTCACCGCGCGCTTCGAGCTGTCCCATGCGCTTGCGAATGGCGAGCTTCTCCGCAAGCTGGTCCGCCGCCCGGTTGCCCATGTATACCTCGCCACGGTCCTGCATGAGCTGCTCGAAATGGTCGCCGCCAAAATCGGCGAAATTGAGCTGGAGCAGGTCGAGGCCGTAGCGGTCGAAGGTAACCGTCATGGCGGTGCGCAGCTTCTCCTCGAATTCGTCGCGCCAGGCCAGGTTGCCATACATGTCCTCGAGCGCGTAACTGCACACCAGGCCGCGGGTCACGTCGAACAACTCGTGGGCCAGCCGGTCCTCGAGCATGCGAAACGTCACCCGGCGCTTGTGCCCCTCGAAGAACTCGCGCACGAAGGCCTCGAAGTTCGACACGCGCAACACCAACTGCACCGTGAGGTCAAGCTCTGCCCCGTTTACGTCGTGCAACCGGTGGAACGTGGGGCGCAGCACGGCATCGCCCGCGTTCACCAAAATGATCGAGGTCGGCCCCGTGAGTTGCAGGATGCCGTCGAGCGTCTCCTTGCCCCACGGCACATCGCGCACCACGCGGCCGTTCTTCTCGAGAATGCCGAGCGTGCCCGCCTCGACGGTAATGCGCCGGGCCAGCCACTTCTGCTCGAGATCATCCGGGTAGACGCGCACCGCGAACTCTTCGTCGTCGCGCACCCAGCGGTTGCCGGCAATGCGCGGGGGGCGGTTCGTGGCGAGTTGCGCCCCGCAATTCCAGCAATAGGGGAAGGCGCGGCCCACCTTTTTGCCGCAATCCGCGCATTTCGTCAGGCTGTCTGGGCCCCCGGCGCCGCACTTCGCACAGAAATGCGCCGACTTTTTTACCCGGGCGTCACAGTCCGGGTTGATGCATGGATTCGAAAATATGCCCATGATGTCCTCTCCTCTTCGCAGGTGGCCTGTTCAAACACACGCTATTCTGCTGCTGCGCCCGCCCACGCCCGCTATGCCTGCGTACCCTGTGACAGTATCGTCACAACTTCTGTCTTTTGCAAGCATGTTCGGCTTGCTGAGCAGACAGGGGAGCAAGGAGCGGGCCAATGTTTCGGAAAGAACCCACGGCAGGCGACCAGACACACCGCTGCAAACTCAATTCGACGGTACCGTCTTGAGCAGAAAGCCACCGAATTGATCATAGCGTTGCCCTGCCACCAGAAAGCCGCCGTCATCCGTTTCGTGTACTGAAATGCCATGATTATTGCCGGGGGCGCGCATGACGACTATTCTCCACAGCACGTCACCCTGCGGACTCCAGGCGGCAAGATGGAGGGAGGTATCTCCATAGTCCGGCTCTTCGGGGTGCTGTACCCCCGCCCGAATGAGTGTCACGTAGTTCCCGTCACGCGTCTCTTTCAGATCGCAGGCAAAGGCGTAAGGCAAGTTCTTTTTCCAATCGTCAACATCAAATTCTTGCTGTGTCGGCGGCGGTTGCAGCGACAGACCCACGCCGCGCTGAGCACCATAAATTCCCTGCTCCCACAATACCTTGCCTCTCTTATCCATTTTTATTAAAAAAGCATGTCCATCCATACGTTCTGCCACACGATCGGTACCAATAAGAACATAGCCGTCCGAGATTTCACGCGCGACCACTCCCTGCCTCCGTTGCCAACTCTGCGGGGCGGTGAAGTCACGCTGCCATTCTATCGAACCTTGAGAATCAAGCTTTGCGACATAAGCACCTGCGTCGCCATAATCGCCCCCCCTTGAAAGCACCAGAATGAAGCCACCGTCAGAAGTCTGCTCAACAGACCGTATCCAGCCAGCAGCGTGATCTGCATCCAACCCATACGTTTCTTGCCACTCCTGATTGCCCATTCGGTCCAACTTAAGAAGGGTCGGGACACCAACAACCGAGAGGTTCTTCGTGCGCGCGACAAGGAGACTGTCGTCCTCCAAAGCTCGGATCGAGACAATCTCGTGTTGTTCTTCCTCTTTATAGATGCGCTTCCAAGCCAGGTTCCCGTCCCTGGTTATTCTCGCCACGTTTAGGGGCGATACCTCTTCGTTACTGGTATTCTCGAGCCACGCAATGACGAAATCCCCATTCGAAACTACGTCCATAAAAAGCCGCTCCGGATCGTTCGCAGGGAGTTTCAGCAAGGCTCTTTCGGTGATTTTACCAGCATCGTTAATTAATACAGACTGCCAATGACTATGTACTTGAGGTTCAACCTCATGCGTTAGAACCTGCGTAAGAGCTTCATCTGTTACCGCGCTGGGAAATACTTCAACAACGCCGGAGATCATGGACTCGGTTCCCAAACCATCTTGCACCCAGGCAACTGTTTGATGTGAAGCATGCTGTGGTGAAGCTTGTGGGCGATCGACGTGCGATGTGGCGGTATCCAACTGTGCAGGACTTCCTGTTGAAAGATAGATGGTGAGAACCGCCGCCACCAGATAAAGGCCGACAGCGTACCGGTAGCCTTTAACGAACTTTCCCGCATTCAGGAGTTCCAATGGTTTCAGGACGGAAAGCCAAGCCACCAGACCCAACGCTGGCAGAAAGACCAGTGTGCCGGCAGCGTCCCATAAGAACCAGCTTGCGACGACACCAGTAAGTGGAAGCCCGTAGTAGCCCCAGGCCTGTGAAATCCCTTCGTAAAAGGGATATTCCATTGCATGGCACTTGGTCACGAACACAGCCAGCAGCAAATAGGTCGAAATAGAAAGTAATCCGCCATACAACAACGAGGCGCCCGGAGTCATGTAGACTAGATAGCTCCAAAACAAGAATAGTGGTAGTAATGGTAAGAATAACCGGACTGCCAACTTGGGCCAGAGCCGCCTGCGTACCCGCTCCCGTAGTTTCTGTGCCTGCTGATTGGCCGGCTCAAGCTCGAGAACTACGCCGACAGCCGCCAACGCATCTGCCTCCCGTTTGCAATTGAACTCAAGGGACTCCAGGGCAACTTCGGCCCTGCGAAGTAATGTCGGCACTTCCCGAATTGCTTGTTCCGTGCGCTCGACATGCTTGGCGAATTCGCTGTTGCCTGGGGCCAGGGCCAGGGCTTCTTTCCAGACCGCCACCGCCTCGGATTGACGGCCTTGCTCGTGCAAGCCCTCGCCTTGTTTCTTCAACTCTTCGAAGCGGTGCTCCTTCGCGGACTGCAGACGCGCGGAAGCGGTCGTATCCTCCGGGACAATCTTCACCACCGTTTCCCAACTGGCGAGTGCCTTGGCCCACTCGCTCGCGTCTTCCGCAGCTTGCGCTTCCTGCTTGTGCGGTTTCGCACGCTTTTCGCGCTCCACGCGTTGCCGGGCCTCTTCGGCTGCGCGCCGGCGTTCCGCCGCCTCCTTATCCCTGCGCGCAACCGCCTCCGCCCGGCGTGCCTCGGTATCCAGCCGTTTGGCCTCGCGCTCCTTCCAGGAGCGGCATTCCTCATCAACCAAGGCTTCAAACTGCGTGCGCTGCACCGGGTCATGGCCAGGCATCCGGTAGAATTCCACACTGAACTCCCACCAGTCTGTGTCGCTGCCACGTGTGCCGTTGTGCTTGTTCACATGGTCACGGATCGCGCACCGCGCACTCTCGGGTATCTCATCCGTGGCCAATTCCGGCACCCGCTCGGATTCCTCCTCCTCATCTTCAATGAGTTCTCGCAGGCTGAAGCCGCAGTTTCCGCAGAATTCCACGTCCTTGCGGTTTTCCCGTGCACACTGGGGGCACTCGGCGAACAGTGCCGACAGGTCATGGCCGCATTTCTGGCAAAAATGAACATCAATAGGGTTGTCAAAGCCGCATTCGGGGCAGTCGCCTCCCTGGCGCAGCACGCGGCCGTATGTGCCCTCGAGTAGCGCCTCCTTGAGTTCGAGTGCCGCTTGATAGCGCTGGTCGGGGTTCTCTTCCAGGCAGCGTCCAATTACGTCGCGCAGTTCATTGGGCACACGGTCCAGACGAATAGTGCGGGGCATTTCGCCCACCGCCAGCGTGTATAATGTTGCCCCCAGCGCATAGAGGTCGCTGCGTGCATCCACGTGCTTACCGCTCTTCAACTGCTCGGGCGCGGCATAAAGCGGGGTGCCCAAGAGCG
>CAZMVU010000186.1:0-10064 GCA_964569295.1 uncultured Nitrospirales bacterium | reverse complement strand
GGGAGGGCGAGCGTACCCGCGAGCCGAAATCACCACGTCATTGCGAGGAAGATTTTTTATGCCCGAGGCGGACTTGGGGTGAAAATGCCCCAAAAAAGGATAGAACGCACCTGGAATGCGGCGATACCAAGACTTACTTAGCGTGAAGGCCAATGAGCCGCCCCCGCAACTCCCCTGGCATTCAAGACTTTTAATTTCGCAATTGGCTCCCGCCCGGAATTCTTTGACACACCCTTCCCGGTGCGCTAGACTCGATACGGAAGCGGCCTGGCGTATGGCTGAGGCGTGATGGAGAGGGACATGCCGGCGTTAAGCATAAGCACACTGAACATACTTGCCCTCGTGCTGTTGGGGTTGGGTTTCCTGACCTGTTTCTTCGGGTACCGCATCTACCTGTTTGCCGTGGCGCTGGGCGGGTTTGCCGTTGCCGCCCTCATTGCCGGCTTCGCCGGGCTGCTACTGTCTCAGGATCTCACGATAGCCTTCATTGCCGGCCTCCTCGGCGGGTTCATCGGGGCCGCAGCGCTGGTCCTGGGCTATTTCGTCATCCTGTTTATTGTGGGCGGTGTGTGCGGGTTCCTCGTTGCGCTGGGGATTACCCATGCCAGCGGCGCCGGACTCCATTGGGGTGCCGGCCTGGGCATGGCGGGTGCGGCGGTTGCCGGTGGTTTTCTGGCCTTGCTGCTGCAGCGGTTTGTCATCGTGGGTGTGAGCGCACTGAAAGGGGCGGTGCTTATCACGGTCGCGGTCTACTATTTCGTGCGCCGGGGAACCCTTGCACCGGCCCTGAAAGATCTCTACGATGCCGTCGCGCGCGAGGTTGCGGAGAAGGGCGGTCTGGAAAAAGCCATCGAAACGGGCATCACCGTGCGCGAGCCCGTGCGCGAGAACGTGCTGGCCCTGCTCGAGCCCACGAGCCTGTACCTGATGGCGCTTGGCATCGCCGCGCTCACGCTCCTCGGTATTGCCATTCAGTACACGGTGACCGCGCGGATAAAAGAAGAAGCACCGCCCGCCGAGACCTGATGCCCGCCGGCAAGCGGGCGCCGGGCCGCTACGGCCTGGCGTGCACAGGGCGATGAGGTAGCGGTTTACACCGTGAAGGGCGCGCCCGGTTGCTGAATATGCACGTTGGCTACGCCCGCCTCTTCAAGGGCGGTTTTCAGCGCGGCCTGCGCCTCTTCTTCGCCGTGGACGAGCAGAAAATGCCCCGCCTTGTCCTTCATCTGCGTACCAAATTCGATGAGTTCGGCGCGCCCGGCATGCGCGCTGAATTCGTTCATGATGCGGACTTCCGCGTTCAGCTCATACTTCATACCGAATACCTTGATATGCCGGTCGCGCTCGACGATGCGGCGGCCCAGGGTGTGCTGCGCCTGGAAACCGATGATGAGTATCGTGTTGTTCGGGTCGCTGCAATTGTTCTTCAAGTGATGCAGAATACGCCCATGTTCGCACATGCCCGCCGCGGAAATGATGATGGCCGGCCCCTTGCGGTTGTTGAGCCGTTTCGATTCCTCGACATTGCGGATGTAGTGAATCTCGCGTAACTGGAACGGGTCGCCCGCCTCGCGCATGGTCTCGCAGAATTCCTTATCGAAGCTTTCCGTGTGCAGCCGGAACACCTCGGTGATATTGACCGTGAGCGGACTGTCGACGAACACCGGCACCTCGGGAATGGCGTCTTCCATCTCGAGGCGCTTGAGCGCGTACACCACCTCCTGCGCGCGTTCGAGGGCAAAGCTGGGAATGATGATCTTTCCGCCGCGTTCCACAGTCTTGCGCACGATATCCGCGAGCCGCGCATCCATTTCCTGGATAGGCCGGTGGTCGCGGTTGCCGTAGGTGCTCTCCATGATCACCACATCCGCCGGTTCCGGCGTCCAGGGATCCGCGAGAATGGGCATATTACGCCGCCCGATGTCGCCGGTGTAGAGCAGGCGCTGCCGCTTCCCGTTTTTCAGGCTTTCGAGCATGATCATGGCCGAACCCAGCACATGCCCGGCTTCCTGGAAGGTGGCGTATACGTCGGGCGCGACGGGCAGTTTCAGGCCGTAGGGCACGGCCGCGAAACGGCGCATGACCTCCTGAACATCCTCGGTCGTATACAGGGGCGGCACAAAAGACTGGTGCTTTTTCGACAGCCACTCGGCATCACGACGCTGAATGTGCGCACTGTCCAGCAGCATGATGGAGCACAGGTCGCGCGTAGCGGGGGTGGCGTAGATGGGGTTGTGGTAGCCACGCTTCGACAACAGGGGGAGCAACCCGCTGTGGTCGATGTGTGCATGGCTCAGCAGCGTGGTGTGGATGGCAAAGGGATCGACACCGAGCTCGCGGTTTTTGCGGTCCGCCTCGGTGCGGATGCCCTGGAACATGCCGCAATCGAGCAGTACCCGGCTCCCGCCGCATTCGACCAGGTGTTTGCTTCCCGTGACTTCCTGCGCTGCCCCATACGAAGTAATCTGCATGCCGGTGCTCCTATGCAATAGGTCTTCCACACAGACGCCGGGGCCGGCGTCCCTTCCGTTCTATTTCTCGAGTAACGCCCGCGCGTGCTCGATGCTCAGTTTGGACAGCGATCCATCGAGCAGGCGTGCCAGTTCCCGCACGCGGTCATCATCGGTGACCGGTTGCACGGCGGTGGTCGTGCGCTTCTTTCCGGTGGTCTTGCTCACATGGAAATGCGCTTTTGCTACCGCGGCGATCTGCGCGATATGGGTTATGCAAATGACCTGGTGCGAAGCGGCGAGTGCGCCGATTTTTTCCGCTACCTTCACTGCTACTGTGCCGCCCACGCCCGCGTCGATCTCGTCGAAAATGAGCGTGGGAATCTGATCGGCCTGGGCGAAAACGGCCTTGAGGGCGAGCATGATGCGGGAGACTTCCCCGCCCGAGGCTACCTGGTGCAATGGCCGCAGCGGTTCGCCCGGGTTCGCGGCGAGCAGGAAGCGCACCTTGTCGATGCCGGTCATGGTAAGCGCGGCCTCGGCGACCTGCGCCTCGAAGCGCCCGCCTTTCATCCCGAGTTCTTGCAGCGCGGCGGTAACCTTTCGCTCGAGTTTCTTTGCGGCCGCTTTCCGGGTCTTCGAAAGTGCCCGCGCGGCCTGCTCCGCCGCCGCCTGCAATTGTTGGCATTGCGCGGCCAGTTCCGCGAGGCGTTCGTCGCGCTGGTCATAGGCGGCGATTTTGGCGCTGGCCTGCTCACGATAGGTCAGCACTTCCGCGATATCTGCGCCGTACTTCCGTTTCAAATCGCGAATGAGCGTGAGCCGTTCATTGAGCCGCTCGAGTTCCTCCGGGTCATATTCGAGCGCCTGGCCGATGGCCCGCACTTCGCCTGCAATCTCCTCGGCTTCCGCGCGCACGCCGGCGAGCCGTTCCGCCAGTGGCTGGAATGTAGCGTCGATACCCGCCAGTTCCTCGAGGTCCCGCAGCGCCCGGCCCAGCACCTCCGAGGCCGCGCCCTCCTCTGCGTCGTAGAGTGCTTCCCCCACGCGCCCCGCCAGCGCATAAATCTGCTCTGCATTCGCGATGACGTTGCGCCGGGTGCGCAATTCTGCTTCTTCATCGGGCGCGAGGCCCGCCTGGTCTATCTCGTCCACCTCGAACCGGAGAAACTCGAGCTGCCGTGCGCGTTCCCGGTCGTCCGTTTCGAGCGCTGCACGTTCGCGTTGCGCCGCGTGGAGTTCCCGGACGATCCGTGTCACCTCGGCTGCCGCCTTTTCCGCCCCCGCGAAGCCGTCGAGCAGGTCGAGCTGCCGATCGGTTTTCAGGAGCGATTGGTGCTCATGTTGCCCGTGGAGATCCACCAGCTCATCGCCGATGGCGGCCAGTACCGCGATCGGCACGAGGTTCCCGCCCACATAGGCCTTGCTGCGGCCGTCCGCGCCGACGCTGCGGGTGAGGATGAGTTCATCGTCATTCTCCAGTTCGACCTCATGCTGGGCGAGCAGTGCGGCCAGGCGCGGCCCCGGCTTGGTAATGCGGAAGACGGCGTCGATGGTGGCGCGTTTCGCCCCGGCCCGCACCGCCTCGCTCGATGCGCGGGTGCCCAGCACGAGGTTAAGGGCGCCTACCAGAATGGATTTGCCCGCGCCCGTTTCCCCCGTAAGTGCGTTGAAGCCGGGCCGAAGATCGACTTCGACCTCGTCGATGAGGGCATAGTTACGTATGCGCAGTGTGGCGAGCATGGTTCCTTTCGGTCTGTCAGGCCCGGTACCCGCGCAAATAGGCCAGGAACTCGCGGTTCCCCGCCGGACCCAGCAGGGGAGAGGGTAGCACATCGATCTTGGCGAATCCCACTGCGCGCGCATAGCCGGTGACATCGGCGACGACGGCCTCATGCACGGCTGTGTCGCGCACCACGCCGCCGCTGCCCACCTGATCGCGTCCCGCCTCGAACTGGGGTTTGATAAGCACGACCCCCTGCGGATCGCCCGACAGCAGAGCCGCCAGCGGCGGCAGCACCAGCCGTAGCGAAATGAACGAGCAGTCCACGGCAAAAAAGGCCGGCGGCTCCGCGAGGGCGTCGCGCGTCAGATGGCGGATGTTGCAGCGCTCCATGACGACGACACGCGCATCCTGGCGCAACTTCCAGGCCAGTTGCCCGTAGCCCACGTCGACCGCGTACACCTTGCGGGCCCCTTGCTGGAGCAGGCAGTCCGTGAAGCCGCCGGTCGATGCGCCCGCATCAATAGCGACCCGGCCCGCAACCGATACGGGAAAAGCCTCGAAGGCGGCCGCCAGTTTCTCGCCCCCCCGGCTTACGAAACGTGGTTGCTCGCCTATCTCGATGGGCGTGTCCGGCGGCAGGCGGATGCCCGGCTTGTCCAGCTTCTTGCCTTCCGCATAGATCTGTCCGGTTAGAATGAGTCCCTGCGCCTTTGAACGTGACACCCCCGCCAGGCGTTGTACCAGGATGTCCAGGCGCTCTTTCTTCACCGGTGTGCGCTGCTCCTACGCCGATTCCAACAGAACGATCGCCTGGGTGCTCAAGGCATCGCCGCGGCCTTCCGGGCCAACGCCTTCGTTGGTCTTTGCCTTGATCGATATACGGTCCTTCGGCAGTTTGAGCGTTTCTGCCAGCCGCTGGCGTATGGCCGGTACGTGAGGCTGCAGCTTCGGTGCCTGCGTGACCACGACGGTATCCACATTGACCACGTCGAACCCGGCGCCATGGACCAGATTCAACGCCACCTCGAGCAGTTTCAGGCTGTTTGCATCCTTGTAGCGCGGATCGTTGTCGGGGAAGTGCCCGCCGATATCGCCGAGGGCGAGCGCGCCCAGGAGCGCATCGGTAATGGCATGGCACAGGGCGTCCCCATCCGAGTGGCCGGCCAGCCCCCTGTCATGGTCTATCTCATACCCGCCGAGCACGAGCCGGCGCCCCGATTCGAAGCAGTGCAGGTCGTAGCCAAGTCCAACGCGGATCATACATGTTCCTCCCGGACCAGCCGCCGCGCGCGCGCCAGGTCCTCCGGTGTTGTTACCTTGAAATTGCGTGCGTTGCCTTCGATGAGCCGCACCACGCCGCCGCACCGTTTCACCAGCGTGGCATCGTCCGTCGCGGCGGCGCCATGCTGCCGTGCGTGGTGGTGCGCCTCGCGGATGATCCGGGCCCGGAAAACCTGCGGCGTCTGGCAGGCCCACAAGCGCGTGCGATCCGGTGTGGCGGCAAGGAACCCGGCACCATCTTCTTCAAGAATCGTGTCCACCGTGCGAACAGCTACCGTGGCCGCTCCATGTTCCGCTGCTGCGGCAATGGCCCTGCGCACGCAATCCGCCTCGACAAAGGGCCGCGCGGCATCGTGAATCACCACGAGTTCCGAGGCCGCCTCCAACGCATCCAGCCCCCGATGGACCGATTCCTGCCGCTCGGCGCCACCGTCCGCCAGCTGGATGCCGCGGCCGGGAAAATAGGCGGCGATACACGCTTCAAAAGCGGCCCGTGCGTGCGCCGGCGCCACCACGACGGCTTTGTCCACCAAACCCAGCGATTCAAAGCGTGCCAGTGTGCGGGCGAGCATGGGGCGGCCGCACAGATCGGCCAGGGCCTTTGGATCTTCACAGCCCAAACGGACCCCCGAGCCGGCTGCCGGCACCAGCAACTGGGCTTTCACGCCAACTCGCGGTTGTATTTGGTGAAGATCATGCGGCCTGCCGCGGTCTGCAAGACGCTCGTCACCGTGACCTCGACCGTCTTGCCCACATGCTGGCTGCCGTTGTCGACCACGACCATCGTGCCGTCGTCGAGGTAGCCGACTCCTTGCGAAGGCTCCTTGCCCTCCTTGATGATCTTCAGTTCCATGGTTTCATCTGGCAAGAGCGCCGGTTTCAGCGCATTTGCGAGGTCGTTTACATTCAACACCTGAACCCCCTCGATCTGGGCGACCTTGTTCAGGTTGAAGTCGTTCGTCAGTATTTTGGCGTTGTACTTGAGCGCCAGCCGCACCAGCTTGCTGTCCACAGCCGGGATGTCCTTCGGGTTGTCCTCGATAATATCGAGGGACACCTTCGAGTCGCCTTCTTGCAACTCTTTCAGAATATCCAGCCCGCGGCGGCCCTTGGCCCGGCGCAGCACTTCGGACGAATCGGCGATATGCTGCAACTCGTTCAGGACAAACCGCGGCACCAGCAGGATGCCTTCCATGAACCCGCTGTTGCAGATGTCGAGAATGCGTCCATCGATGATGACACTGGTGTCGACCAGTTTCAGGCTACTCCCGCTGGCACGCTGCTTTTTGACTTCCGAGACCAGGCTTTCCCAGTTCGAGGCCCGTGTGAGTCCCAGCGAAATGCCGATATAACCGAAAATAAGGACAATCGAGACGATGAAGAAAACCCGCAGCGAAGGTTCGGCATCCGGTATCCAGGACAGGATATAGGCGCTCACGAAGTAGCCGATCACCATGGCCAGCGCGATGGCCCCCAAGGCGGGGGAGAGGCGCTCATAGATTTCTTGCGTCACGAAGCTGAGCAACCACAGCACGATGAGTGCCACGGCGCCGCCCGTTGCGCCGCCGAGTGCAATGAGCAGCAACCCCACGCCGGTTTCCTGCAAATCGGCGGCATTCTCGACGAAGTACTGCGCCCAGATGCCGCCCATAAGCAGACAGGCGAGCACAAAGATGCCTCGGATGATGTTTACCACCATGGTCGAATCTCTTGTCATATGTGCAACGACTCTCTTTGCCGGTGCGCCTGGCCCGTTTTCTACAGGCTGGCTGGCGGCGTTTTTCCACGGGCAGCGTGTTCTGTTTTCCGCTTCACGGGCGCTATCGGTTTCGTGTCAGGCGCCCCATTATAAAGCGCATCTGCCTTGGCGGCACATACCCGGCCCGGCAGGCTGTCCGTCGCATCCGGTTACATACGCGCGATGCATGCGCTTACCAATTCACTCATCACGGGCTCGACCGCATTGGCCGTGGCAATGATCTTTTCGATATCCGCTGGTTCCAGCGCATCCGGCAGACATTCATCCGTGATGGCGGAAAACCCCATCACCTCGAGACCGGCATGCACGGCGGTTATTACTTCCGGCACGGTGCTCATGCCGACAGCGTCTGCGCCGGCGGCACGCATGAAGCGGTACTCGGCCCGGGTTTCCAGGCACGGCCCCTGTACCCCGAGGTAGACGCCATGTTGCAGGCGCACCCCTTGTTCCAGGGCCACCGCATTCGCGAGTTCTTGCAGCCGGTTCGAATACGGTGCCGACATATCCGGAAACCGCGGCCCCAGGCGTTCATCGTTCGGCCCGATGAGCGGGTTGTCGCCCATAAGATTGATATGGTCCGTGATGAGCATAAGGTCGCCCGCCTTGTACAACGGGTTCAAGCCGCCTGCCGCATTCGAGACCACCAGCGTGCTGACGCCAAGCCCCCGGGCCACACGCACAGGAAAGGTGACCTGTTGCAGCGAGTAGCCCTCGTAGAAGTGGAAGCGCCCTGAGAGCGCCACCACCGGCTTGCCGGAAAGCTCGCCCAGCACGAGTTCCCCCGCATGGGTGTCCACCGTCGAAGTGGGAAAGTGGGGTATTGCCTCGTATGGTATACGCACGGCCGGCGTTATGCGTTCGGCCAGCGAGCCCAGCCCCGTGCCCAGTACGATGGCGATCTGCGGTTGTATATCATGTTGGCTGCGGATCAGACGCACAGCCTCCTGGATATTTTCGTACAGTTCCAAAAGAGTCCTCCCCGGCAATCCGATCCACGTTGCCGCTGGCGCTCAGGCCAGCCGCCTGCGAATCTCTTCCGCACTCAACCCCGCCACACGCAGGGTCTTATCGCGCGACTTCATGCCGCTTTCCAGGCTGACTGCCGACTTGCGCACGCCCAGTTGCCGGGCGACGATGTTGAGCAGGGCCTTATTCGCTTTTCCTTGCGCGGGCGGGGCCGTTAGCGCCACGCGTACCGGGCCCTCGCCGCCGAGGACTACCTGGTCACGCGAAGCACGCGGCTGTACGCGCACCTTCAATAAAACATCATCCGTTTTTCGCTCACTCGGTTCCACGCGGCAGGGTCTCCTCGAACCACTGGCCCAGTTGGCGGATGCGTTTGCGCCGGCGCACAAGTGACCAGCGCCCCTCCCGGCAACCCGCGAGAAATGCCGCCAGTTCCTCCGCCAGGGTGGCCGCGGCGGCGTCGGGATCCAAGTGCGCGCCGCCGCGCGGTTCCGGCAGCACGGTGTCGATTATCCCGAGTTCCAGGAGATCCGCAGCGGTAATTTTCATGGCTTGCGCGGCCTGCTCGCGTTTCCCGGCATCCCGCCAGAGAATTTCGGCGCATCGCTCCGGCGGGCATATCATATACACGGCGTGCTCGAACATGGCGGTCCGATCCGCTATGGCAATGGCCAGTGCCCCGCCGCTGCCCCCCTCGCTCAGCACGACGGCAAAAACCGGGGTGTTGAGCTGCGCCGCCGCCAGCAGGTTTTGCGCAATGGCCGGCCCCTGGCCAAACTGCTCGGCTTCGGGCCCTGGATGCGCCGCGGGCGTATCGACAAAGGTTACCAGCGGGTAGCCCAAGCGTTCCGCCAGGCGAAAGGTGCGCAGTGCTTTGCGGAAACCCCAAGGATGCACCATCCCGAAATTGCGCCGCACCTTCTCATCGGTGCTCACGCCCTTCTGTTGTCCCGCCACAAAGACCGTCTCGCCGCGGAAACGGCCGATGCCGCAAACCATGGCCGGGTCATCCCCCAGCATGCGGTCTCCGTGCAGCTCGATAAAGTCCTCGAACACGCGTGGCGTGTAGTCGAGCATGCGCGGGCGTTTCGCGTGGCGCGCCATGAGCACCTGTTGCCATGCCGTCATGCCTGTCAGGGCCGCATCCTCCTGCGCCTCGAGCAACTGCTCGAGGGCCTTGCGCTCCTCCGCCGTTTCCGCTTCCTCCACACGTTCGCGCAGTGCGGCCAACTTTCGCTCGAAAGGAAGACTCTGTTCCGGAGCCGCCAAGGCACTTCTCCAAATCACGAAACCCGACCCGCTCATCCGGTGAACCGGGACACAACACCGCACGCAGGCGTTCACGGATATCCGGGGCGCGGTTTTCCCGGCCGCATTGTAGCATGTTCGTCGCGTGGGTACACTGTAGCAGACAGGGCGCAGCCAAAGAAACGAAAACCCCGACCACCGGCTGCAAGCCGGAGACCGAGGCGAACTTGATGGGCACCGATTCCGGCGCGGGTATTCTTTACACGGATTCGAGAACTTCGGCGAAATACTCGTCGTAACACTCCGTGTGCCAGAATTCGCCTTCCATTTCAAGGGCATCACCGAACTCGAGTTCGATGTCCTCGATGTGCTCATTGCAAAGCGTGCACTGCATAAACCGATCACCTCTCTTTCGTATTGAATTTGACCACTGAAGTACTGCTTTGGATGTTGCACACGCGGCAAGCACACAGTTGCCAAGGATCTACCATAAAGTAACGAAAAAGTCAAGCAAAAAATTTCGTAACTGGTGTCCGAGACAATTCTTCGATCACCGTTGCAGAATAGAAACGGGCTGTCATTCCCGCGCAGGCGGGAATCCAGAGCCGGGCTTACAGCGCTCCCGGCATTTTTT
>CAZMVU010000185.1:0-10087 GCA_964569295.1 uncultured Nitrospirales bacterium | reverse complement strand
TGCCTTACGCCACCTGGCCACATTGGATTACGCACCAAACTGGGGATAGCTCAGGAATCAGAGGGCTCTACCACGACTTCCCGGAGACATGCCCCACCTCGCCGCCGTTGGTCATGGCATGAAGGTATTCGGCCATGGCGCGGTACATCCAGGCCACGCCCCACCGGGGAAACACGATGCGCGAGGTGAAGAACCGGTGCTTGCGGTAGTAGGGCGCGCCGTCGCTGGGCCGCCGCATGTACCAGTGGGCCCAGCGCAGGCCGAGGGTCGCCATATCGAGACTGGCGCGCCGCCAGCCCGCCAGCACGGCAGGACACAGCACCGACTCGGCGCAGGCGTGGATGTCGACCGGGTAGCGTCCCCACGCATTCACCGGCATACCGAAGGGACCATAGAGCTCGTTGCGGTAGTAGGAGAATCCGCGGGCCATCGCCTTCGCTGTGCCGTCATTGCCGGTGACCTCGTGGATGCCGTAGAGCGACCGCAGCACGAAGCCCGTGTGATGGTGATCGATCATGGCAAGATTGCCGCGGTCGTAGGGCTCCCCCTCTTCCCACACACCGTAGTGCCAGGCGCCGTCATCGCGTTGGTGCTGCAGGGTGTAGTGCAGGGCCGGTTCCGCCAGCTCGCGTAACGCATCGTCGTTCGTGACCGCCGCCACGCGGTATAGCAGCTCCGCCCCGAGCAGGTTCGCATTGTGAACACGGCGGTGGTCCTCGGGCGTATAGCCGAAGCAGTGTGTACCTTCGGGGCCTGCGCGCCGCGGGATATGCTCGCACACGAACGCCGCCACACGCGCTGCGGCATCTGCGTAGGCATCCTCGCCGGTGATCCGGTGCGCCTCGAGCAAGGCCTCGCCCGCAATGGCGCACACGACCAGCACCGGCGTGCCGGCCGGCGTGTCGACCCCGCGTGCAAACACGTGGAACGGATACCCCCAGCAGTCGCCCGTGTATCCTTGCGTGCGGTGCGTATCGAGCCAGGCGAGGTGATCGCGCGCTTCCGCGAGGTAGGCCTCCGCCAGCGTTATCTCGAACATGCGCAAGCGCCCGATCGCCATGAGCGCGTGCGCCTTCGGGTTTTCGGTTTGCGCCACGCCGAGCGCACGCCGCGTGAGGTGCGGCATGAGGTCGCACAGGCCGCTCGTGAGTTTGCGCAAGGGTGCGTAGGGTTGCGCCTTGCGGATAAGCGGGTGTTGCTTCACGTCGAAGGGGTCATAGCCTGCGAGCCCCGTCTTGCGCACATAGGCGTCGAGGTCATGCATCCAGTCCTGCGCCACGGCCACATCGGGCTGGTTCTGCGGTTCCATGCCGCGCGGCGACTTCACGAAATCGGGTATCGTTTTCGGCGGCAAGCCGGTGGCGTCAACATCTGTCATGGTTTGCGCATCCCGGCCACGGTGTCGACCATCGCCTTGAACTTGGGGTAGTTGGCCTCATGCGAATACTGCTCCATCATGTGTTCCCGGGCCATGCGGCCCATGCGTTCGCGCAATTCAGGGTCCACAATGAGCCGGGTGAGCTTCTCATGCCATTCGGCCGGTGAATCAGCGAGAAAGCCGGTTACCCCCTGCTGGATGACCTCGGCGTTCATGCCCACCGGCGAGATGACGCACGGCGTGCCGACGGCCATGAACTGCATCGCCTTGTAAGCGCACTTGCCACGGGCGCGCGGGCTGTCCACGAGCGGCATGAGCCCGATGTCCGGCTCCTGCAAATAGCGGATTTCATCCGCGATGCGCCAATGGTGGTTCGCGACCCGCACGCCCGCGAGTGTGAACGGCTTGCCCGTGGCGATGTACAGCACGATGTCGTGTTCGCGCGCAAGCTGTTGCAGCACATCCGCGATGATCTCGAAGTAGCCAAGGTTCGAGTGCAGCCCGGTCCAGCCGAGTACCACCGGACGGTCCGCCGGCGGCGGGTAGTGCTTCTGGGTGTGGCGGTGCATATCCACGCACGTGGGAATGACGGTAACGGGCGGCCCCTTCGGCCCTACCTGTTCGGCGAGGTAGGTGTTGCCCACGACGCCGTGCACGCACATGCCGCACATTTTCCAAATCCAGTGGTGGTCCATGAACCGCTCGAAGATACTCTCGACATACGCCGGCGGCACCCACACTGCGTCGTCGATGTCGTACACCATGCGTCCGTTGAGCCGGTGGATGAGCCGCTCGAGCACCGGCGGGCCATAGGGCAACAGCGGACCCCGGAAGAACACCACGTCCGCGCCGATGACATGGCGCAACTGGGCGATGCGGTTCAGCAACACGATGACAAAGTAGAGCAGCTTCGACAGCTTGCCCTTGTTTTCGTAGAGGCGTTGCCACAGGCGGTTTGCCGCCGGCAGGCAGATGCGGCACTCGTAGCCGCCTTCTTCCTCGAGCATGTGCGCGAAAGTGATCACCCGGTAACGGATCGCCGCGATACGCTCGGTCTCGTTGCCGAAGAGCACCACCTTCGTCTTGCCGCCGCTGCTCATAGGGATACCATTGCATAAAGAATGGGTAAAGCCCACGCGCTCGCGGACTCGCTGCGTTTTGTCCCCATTCTGCGGAAGATCACCCGAAAACCAAAGGTGGCAGGTCGTATGCCGCACGTGAACAATATCTGACTCCTCACGAGCGCGTCCGGTCGTGTTCGCCGCCCCGAGCGAAGCTCTCCACGAAACGCAGCACAACCACGCCAAAGCCGATGGCCATGGCCGCCAAAACGATGATCAGGAAGCCGTAGGCGCCGGGCACGCCGGACAAAATGAACGCCATAAGCCCCATGCACGCCGACAGATAATAGAGCGAGAGCACGACCTGGCGCTGGCTGAGGCCGAGGTCGAGCAGCCGGTGGTGCAGGTGGTTGCGGTCGGGGCGGAAGAATGCCCCTTGCCGCGCGCGCATGAGCCGGCGGTAGAAGCTGAGGACCGTGTCGAGGATCGGCACCGCCAGCACCACCATAGGCACCGCCAGCGCCACCACGGCCACGCCCTTTTGCTTCTCGATCAGCGTCGAGGCGCCGAGTATGAACCCGAGAAACAGCGCCCCCGCATCGCCCATGAAAACCGACGCCGGGTTGAAGTTGTAGCGCAGGAAGGCCAGCGTGCACCCCATGAGGTACGCCATCATGATACACGACAGCACTTGGCCGCGGCTGTAGGCGATGGCGAAGATGGACGCCGCACACACGAACACCAACCCCGCCGCGAGGCCATCAAGGCCGTCGGAGAAGTTGACCGCATTCACCACGCCGGCTATCCACAACGGCGAGATGATCAGTGCGAGCCAGCCAATCTCGATGGTGCCGCCAAAAGGATGGGCAATCTCCGTGGCACGGAAACCGCCATAGAAATACAACACGACAAACAACGCCACCTCGAACACGAGTTTTGTCGAACTTGCCATGTCGCACAAGTCGTCGTAGATGCCGATTAGCACCAGCGCCGTCCCCACGAGTGCCATCGGGAAGAACGAGGCGTCGCTGTGTTGTGGAAAAAAAACTTCGACATACACCAGCACCGCGAGAAAGCCCACGTAGAACGGCAGCCCGCCCAGGTAGGGGATCGCCCGGCGGTGCACCTTGCGCACGTCGTCCGGGCGATCCACGACATCGAGTTTGCGCGCCAGCCAGCGAAACGCCGGCACCAGCACCAGCGTCGTCATGAAGGCTATGAGCCCACTAATGAAGTAGAGCATTATTGGATGCCGCATCATGATGTGTCTCCCGCGTGCAACACCCCCGCCGCCACGGGCAGCCCTGTGTAGCCGTTGAATTCCTCGGGCGTCCATGCCTGCAATGCCGTGCCCGGCTGTGCACCTTTGACCCCGATGGCCGCGAAGCTATGCCGTAACCCGATCAGCACCATTTCATGGTGGTCCCGTGCCATGCGGCGCATTCCGAAATTGCGCAGCTCCCGCTCGAGGGTGGGCGTCACATGGACCGAGCCGTCGTCGAAGACCGCGAAAGCGCCGATCACGCCGTCCGGTGCTTCACGCAGGAAAGCCGTCATGCGCGCCGCTTCCGATGGGCTTTCGTACACATCGAATGCCCAATGCCGCAGCACGTGGCCCGAGTCCGGGGCAATAAGCGCGACATGTATCCCCCGGACACTGCGTGCATAGTCCTGGCCGTGAACCATGATGTGCGCGGTCCGGTGCACGCCCTGGCCGCCCCCGCTCTGCACAAGGATGTCCGCTGGCGCCGCCACGCCCGTGCCGCCCACGGTGCCGTCGAGCGAGAAACGGCCGCCTGCCACATTCAGCAATGCAAAGTGCGCCGCGGCCGGCATCGCCTGGATGGTGCTGTGCGCGCCCAGGGGCTGCACGAGATCCACGGCCATCATTTCGAGTGCCTGCTGCACAGGAGGCGTGAAGGCCGGCGCCGGGTTCGCATCGAGATAGGCCGACGCCGCCCGTGCGAGGAGCTTGTCCCGCATGGCCGCGTGGGTTTCATGCGCCTGATGGGCCCGTGCGAAAAACAAGCGTGGCTCGAGGGCCCGGGCCGCTGTTTCGCGTCCGAGCCCCACGAGCAAGGCATGCAATTTCTGATAGGCCGCCGGGCCTGGCGGATGCAGCTCCGCGATACCCGATTCCAGAACGCCGACGGCTTTTCCGGTGGCGCCCTCTTCGATCAGTTCGTCTGCGTAGACCAGGAAATTGGCCGGGTCCGTCTTCCACTGGTACAGGCGCACGGGCCAGTAGATGGCGCAGAACCCGGCGAATACCGCCAGGACAAGCAGCCACAACAACCCCAGACGCAATATGGGACGCATACCTTCCGGCAAAATTCTTTTCCAAGCTGGTGACGCGTATGGACACTGTGCAATCGCAGCAACGGCTCGAGGCCGGTGCGGCATTCAAAAAAAGGCTGGAAGCCTCTTCTTCGTTGGCGCAAGCGCATGCACGAACGGGTTGCGGCACTGCCAGCCGGTTTCCTCCAGCCAGCGAACGCAACCCCGCCGCTATACCGGGCCCATACTAGACGCCCGGTCCGGGGGATGCAACGTCGCTGGCCGGCCCCGTGCGCAGGTGATAGGTCTTGCCCGGCGCGCCGCGCAATTCGTAGTGTGCGCCGCCGCGCCGGCACCGCAGGCATAGCGTGTCATGCACCACTTCCCACGACGCTGAGACCGCCACCTCGCCCGGGCTGAGTATCCAGCCCAGGAAATGCGGTAGCGGCCCGGTCTCCGCCAATTCGAGGACCGGTTGGGGTATACGCACGCCGAAGCGTGGGCAATACCACCCTTGCAGTGGCGGTGTGACGGATCCGGCCAGTATGCACGGCGTCCCGCCCAGCGGTACTATGCGCATGCAACCGCCCGGAAACACCGCCCATGCCGCCGCATCTTCGAGGTTTACCGCAGTATCCGGGTGGAAGTGCAGGTAGCTCGTGATCGCATGGTGGTGGTGGCCGCGCACAACATCGACAATCACCCAGAATGCCTGGTCCACGCGCACCAATGACCGCATGTGCCGCGGCCTGCCGGGCAGGTGGTCGTAGCCCGTGTGGCCCCCCTCGAATACAGTGAGCCTATCCCGCTCATACCACGTGACGCCGCGCGGGTATGGCCGCCGGCCGGCGCGGAAGTGGTAGCGGCCCCATTTCTCGATCTGGCCGGCCCCGTCGATATCGAGGGTGTTGTGGGCCCGCGTGCTCTCGCAATAGGTGCGCCACGAATCTCCCGCGTAGCTGCACACCCCCGTGTCCACCAGCACCCGTTGCTTGCCCAGAGACAACTCGAAACCGAGCGTGTCGCCGTGGGCATGGGCCGGGTTGTAGTCCGGGCCCACGGGTCCCGCATCAAACACGAGAAAATGCCCTTGCCCGCGATCGATGAAAAGGCCGGTATCCGGCAGCGCCATCGCGCCGTGACCGGGTGCAAGGTCCGGCATGTCCAGCAGTTCCGCCGCCGCCGCCAGGAGTTTCGGGGGCGGCGGCGCCACAGCAAATGCCGCATCGTTCAACAGCGGAATCTCGCCATCCGGGTGGGCTATCGACGCCAGAAACCGCGCCATCCGCCCGATCACACGCCGGTCCTCCCCGGTAAACCAATGCGCACCGGCATGCCGCTCGAGGGCGAGACAATCGAGGTAATCTTTGAGCACCAGCGCGTGGTACATGGGCGAACGCTCGACATGCCCGCCGTCGGGAAGTACCTGTGTGCGCAACTGCCGGCGCAGAATGGCGCTGCCCCGGCGCCGCCAGCGGCACGGGGCACGGCCTTCGAGCACCGTGCCCGCATACAGCAGGGCGGCGGCATTGGTAATGAGGTGATTGCCCAGCAGGTGATACTCGAGGTGTTTCTCGAGATAGAGTGCCTGGGTAAACAACGCGCCGGTCACGTTTTCGAGCAGGCCCGCTTCCCGGTTGAGCGTAGCGCGCGCCGCCAGCAGCACCCGGCACCAGTTCAGCAACCGGTGCGAGAGCGGGCCCGCATCCCACGCGAAAGGCGGCTCGCCGGGCTTGCCGCATGCCGCCAGCCACGAACGCATGAGGGCGGCCAGGGTGTCCATGTAGATTGCATCACCCGTTTCCCGCGCGGCCGCGGCCAGGGCAGGCGCATAATCGAAGTAGTGCAGGTTATACAGCCAGAGCTTGGCGCCGGGATCGGTGGCGCCCCACGTGGGCATGGCCGTGAAGGTGCGCGTTTCGTTCAAGAAAGTAAACGTGCCACCCGCCACGGCATCCGCCATATCGAGGCGCGCGGGTGTGGCTTCCAGGGCTGATGGGGCATCGAGGATCGGGGCAAGGCCCGCACCACCGCGCCGCGCCCGGGCGTGGGCCCACCGAAACAGCGGCCGCTCGATGCGCCGGCGCACCATGTACCACAAGCGGTAGCGCACCTGGATGGGCCGCAAGCGCCGAACCGTGCGCCACCACCGCGCGATATAGGTTTGCGCCCCCAACCTACGTTTTCCCGGTCAGGCGCTCGAGCAGGGCGATGTATTGCGCTGCCTTCTTGCGCCGGCTGTAATGCACCACCACATGGGCGCGGCCGCTTTCACCGAATTGCCGCCGCAACGCCGGATCGTCAGCCAGCGTGGCGATGGCCCCGGCATAGGCCGCGGGATTCTCCGGCTCGACGGCGATACCGGCGTCCGCCGCTTGCAGCACCTCCCGGGCCTGTCCCTCGGCGCCCAGCACAATGGGCCGGGCGCACGCCATGATCTCGAGCATCTTCGAGGGGATATTGCAGCGAAAGTAGGGGCCCCGTTTCAGCGGCACCAGGCAGATGTCCGCCGCAGCATAGAATGCGGGCATGTGTTCCTTGGGCTGCATGGGGAGAAACTGCACGTTCTGCAAGCCCTTTTCCCGCGCCCGGCGCATGAGCATCGCGCGTTCGGCGCCCTCGCCGGCAAATACGAAACGCATATCCCTCCGGCCACGCAACTGCCCGGCCGCCTCGATGACATGCGAAAGTCCTTGGGAGAGGCCATGGGTCCCGATATACAGCACCACGATGTCATCGCCCCAGCCGTAAGTATCGCGTAGCGGCATCATGCGGTCGCGGGGCTGGAAGAAGTGCTCATCGATGCCGTTGGTCACCACGTGCAACTTGTCCCGGGGCACACCGCGTCCCGCGACCTCCTCGAGCGTGGCCGGCGCCACCAGCACCACGGCGCTGGCACGGCGGTACAGGAACATCTCGGCGAAGCGCAACAAGGCGATGATGCCGCGGTTTTTCACCAAACCCAGGTCGATGATTTGCTTCGGCCACAGGTCGCGCACCTCGAACACGAAAGGGCGCCACTTCATGATCGAGGCCGCCCACCCGGAAACCGCGCACAAAAGCTGCGGCGACGTCGCGATGACCACGTCGCACCGGCCGGAGAAGAAGGCGGCGAAGAACATGCTCGACACCATGAAGCTGAGAAAGGAAATGCTGCGCCTTACAACACCCCGGTTCGGTGTGGCGTAGAGCCAGCAGCGCAGCACCGTGATCCCCTCGATTTCCTCCCGGTACAGCAATGGCCCGCGGTATTTCGGCGCAATGACCCCGTCCGGGTGGTTCGGCTTGCCGCATACCACCGTGACCTGGTGGCCGGCACGCACCCACTCCCGGGCATGCTCGAAGGTCCGCGCGGCGGGCGCACCCATTTCCGGCGGAAAGTATTGACACAAGAATAAGATGCGCACGTGCCTGACACCTGAAAACGTGGCTTTACATCGCGGTTGCACGCCATGTTGCCGGCGCTCCTCGCAAGGACACCCATAGCGGGCGCCGGTCCCGTCTGCCGTCCCCCTGCCAACACCGCCGCCCCCTCGGGACACAGCGTGTGCAAGCGGCTGCTTCGTTGGCTCATATCGCCCTGGCACCGGCATGATAATCCCCCAACATACGCCAGTCAATGGCCGCGCGCGCAACCGCGCCCCACGCTCCGAGACCGGCCACTACAGAGGGGGTAAGACTTTTATGGCTGACAAGATCGATGCGCCGTAACGCATCATCCCGTGAAGGCTACTCCTCGCGGGCGGAGAGGGCCTCGATATAGGCGCAAAGCTGCGCCATCCGGCGGTTGAACTCATCGCAGCGGATGTTTTCGTCCTCGGGCCCTCTGGCAACAACCCAAAGGCCGCGTTCGTCCAGCGCGTCCAGTGCCTCCCTCGCGGCGCTCCCGAGCTTTTCGAGGCGGTTGGCCGTGGGCGTCGTGTCGTGGTTGGGGTCCTGTATGCGCTCAATGGCGCGAATGACAGCGTCGCCCCAGCCGCCTTTCCACGCGTAACCCGGCCGCAGGTTATCATCGGCATAGGTGATGATGCGGTCAGGGGTGCAGTAGAGCGGGCGGTTGGTGTGCAACTCATAGAACCGCGCCCAGCGCCCATCATCCAGCCGGGAGCGCTCATACCAATCGGCGACCTCGCTGAACGGCGCGATGTAGCGGTCATCCTCGGTTATGCGCGCGACTTCGCTGAGGACAGCGACCACCGACCCCGTCTCGCTGGCTGTCACGGCCATGGGCTCGAACCAACGTCCGGGTGCCGGATGGTTGGGTTTCAACGGCCCCTTGACGAAGTCGTCATAGTATTGCTGCGCCCAGGCCGCGCCAGGCACACGCACCGCGAGCAGCCAGTCGGCCGCGCGAACGGCCGCATCCAGGTATTTCTGATTGCCGAAGGCTTCGTAGGCGGCCAACAATGCGCGCATACAATCGGGAATGCTTGCGTCATTGATATGGTTATAGCGCCGGTAGCTGTCCATATCCGAATGGCCGTTCGTTTCCAGCGGGTAATACTGGGGCCAGCCGCCGCTGGGATACTGCGCTTCCAAAAGCATTTCGAGCGCCTTGTCCATCGCGGCGCGGTGGTGTTCGGATGTCGAACCATCGCGCACCAACTCGACCAGGAAGCGGGTGGGGCCCTGGCTGCGGTTGTCGTCGAAATCAGCCTGCGGCGTTACGCGGTATGACCCCGGCGCATCGCAGTTCCGGTCCGCCCAGGCATCGCTTAGCGGCTGCCGCATACGCCATCCGCCCACGGCGAGCTGCACGGCTGCCAGGGCATCCCCGACTTCCTTGGCCATGTCCAGGAAACGCGGGTTGTTGGTGGCCCGCCACGCACGCAGGAAGGTCCGGCCCACCCATGGCGTTCCCGGCGGCTCCATTGTCAGGTACGTTTCATCCGGGAATGGGCGCAAGGCGCCGTGCCCCGAGTTATACCGGGTATCGAGATCCCCGGAGATGAGGTACGGGTAGCCGCCCTTGTACGAAAGCTCGCTGAAAGCAGACGCCGCCCGCAGCATACCCTCGCGCACTTCTGCTTCTGGCGGCATGTCGTTACCAGCGGCCAGCGGCGCACCCGTCAAGAGCGTGCCGGTGGCCACTACCGTGCACAAAATAATATGCCGTGGCTGCCAGGCCCTTCGGCCAGTGCCGCCGCCGGCCTGGTGTTTATGGGTATGGTCATATGCTTCCACTGCTGCCGCCTTTCATAGAAACGAAGACTTCGCTCTTTGCAGCCCCTGCCGGTTTCCACTGCGTCCGGTACCGTAACGCAAAGAACAAGGCGTGTACAATCCGCATTGCAGGCGGCACTTCGAGGATAGACGAACTGACGTGGGCTGCGCCCACAACCCAAGGATCGAATGGCGTGTTCCCCGGTTG
>CAZMVU010000184.1:0-10119 GCA_964569295.1 uncultured Nitrospirales bacterium | reverse complement strand
ACCGCAGTCCAAAGTAGCGCCAACGGCATGGTTATCCCCGTCGTACGCTGGTAATTGCTATCACAGCCTTGCCGAACCAAGTGCGCCGCCTACAACCCAGCACACAAAGGTTCCAGGGAGGGCGAGCGTACCCGCGAGCCGAATATGAACCATGGCGCACGAACGGGAGGGCGAGCGTCCCCGCGAGCCGAAACGCGAAGGTCGGAACCGTGGCACGGTCAGGAGATACAAGACCGGCCACAACGTGGAAGCCAGGGGAAAATGCGAGCAGAACGAAGCGAGCCGGCCGCGCCGGTCAGCTATTGCGCGCGTAAACTGTCCCCCTATTTCCGGGCGCCCTTCTTGTTGTTCTGTGCCCCTTCCGGCGTGTACGGCAGAAAAGCCCCCTGCACATACGCGCCGTTTCCCGCCCGCATTGCACCATATACGCGATTTGGTTACTATTAACATATCGCGTATGGTCTGGGGAAGACGCAACGCCTTGGTGAGGAGAACGCATGATCGGCGAAACGCTGGGGGGCTACGTGGTCGAGAAGCGCTTGGGCTTCGGCGCGGGCGGCGAGGTGTACCTCGGGCATGAAGTAAAGACGGGCCGCGCCGTGGCCATAAAGTCGCTTGTGGGCGACTGGACTGAAAACCCGGAATCGCTCAATCGCTTCCTGTTCGAGGCCCGGGCCGCGGCGAAACTGCGCCATTCGCATATCGTGGCGGTCCACACCTTCGATATGACCGCGCAGCCGCCGTATATGGTGATGGACTATATAGCGGGGCCGACCCTCGAGGCGTTGCTCGAGAAGCACGGCTGCTTTTCCTGGCCCGAGGCGCTCGATATCTGCGCGCAGGTGGCGGAAGCGCTGGCATGCGCGCATGATCGCGGCATCATCCACTGCGATGTGAAGCCAGGCAATATCATGGTCGAGAACAACGGCAAAAGGCATGTTCGGGTGACGGACTTTGGCCTCGCGCGCATTCTCACGAGCGCCTCGGGAATCACCTTCGAACCCAGGGCCATCGGCAGTCCGGCCTACATGTCGCCCGAGCAATGCCGCGGTGAGGATGCGACCCCCGCCAGCGATCTCTTCAGTCTCGGGATTGTGACGTTCGAGCTCATCGCTGGGCGGCTCCCTTTCGAGGCGGCAACCGCCAGCGTTGTCGCCCGCAAGATCAACCGCGAACCCATGCCGCGCCTGCGCAGCGTGGTGCCCGACGCACCCGAAATCGTGCAACGCTTTCTCGAAGGACTCACCGCCAAGTCGCCCCGGCGCCGCTACCAAACCGCCTGCGCGGTCGTGAAAGATGCACGCGCCATACGTGCTGGACGCCGCCCGAAGCATCTTCCCCAGGACCACCCACCCGCCGCCTGCCCGCCCGCCAGAGAAAAGCCAGCGGAAAAACAGGACAAAGAAGATCTGGTCACGGAAATGCTCGACCTGCACAGCGGCCCCCCTGCGCCGGCCAAGCGCCCTGGCCTTTTCGACCGCGACTATTTCCCGGTGTTGTTGGCGTTCGCCGCGCTGATCGCCACGGTGAGCATTGCCGCGCTGATTGTCATGTTTCTCGCGGACATGTAAGCGCCGCAATGGCATGCACCGCTTTGCTGCCCGCGCCGGGCCGCGTCACACACCGTACACCCGTAGTGCCCAAGACAAGCCCGGCCCCCACCTCAGGAAAACGCTCTTGTTTGCACTGTTCAAGAGCCGTAATGCCATCGCAAGAGGGCAATCCCCGCAAAAGCGGTCTGCCGATGTACATGCGTCAGGAGGAACCGTGTCAATAACGGCTGTTTCCCCGTATGGTGCGGTTGTTCTGCTCAAGCGTGCTTACGCCACGAAAATGGTCTTTATGTTGACGAATTCCTTGAGGCCGTACGAGCCGAGTTCCCGGCCGTAGCCGGACAGCTTGGTCCCGCCGAAAGGCAGCCGCGGGTCCGACTTTACCAACGCATTCACAAAGCACGCCCCCGCCTCGATCTCGTCACGCGCAATACGCTCTGCCCGGGCCGCGTCCGTACTGAAAATCGCCGCGCCCAGGCCATACACGTTATCATTGGCTACACGCACCGCCTCGGCCGCGTCCTTGACCGCGATCACCGCCGCCACGGGCCCGAACAATTCTTCGCCATACGCGGGCATGCCCGCCGCCACATCCGTCAATACCGTGGCCGGATAATACGCGCCGGCGCCGGGCTCACCCCCGAGTAAGACCCGGGCGCCCTTGGCTACGCTCTCCTTCACCTGGCGATCCAGGTTCTCGCGCAGGTCCGGCCGTGCCATGGGGCCGAGCGTGGTGGTTTCGTCGAGCGGATCGCCCAGGCGCGCCGCCGCCATTCGTGCGACCAGCTTTTGCTCGAAATCCTCCCGCACCGATTCGACCACGATAAACCGCTTTGCCGAAATGCAGCACTGCCCGTTCGAGATGAGCCGGCTCTTGCACCCGAGCCCCGCCGCCGCATCAAGATCGGCGTCTTCCAACACGATGAGCGGATCGCTACCGCCCAGTTCAAGTACGGACGGCTTGATGACCGCACCCGCCGCAGCGCCCACGGCCTTGCCCGCACCCGTGCTGCCCGTAAGCGTGACCGCCGCCACGCGCGGATGCTCGATAACACCGCGGATCGCCGGGATGTCAATGACCAGCACCCGGAATGCATCCGGCGGAAAGCCGCAATCCGTGAACAGCTTCTCGAGGGCCATGGCGGCGCCGGTCACATTGTTTGCGTGTTTGAGCACGGTCGTATTGCCGGCCATCATGGCCGGCACGGCATAGCGCAGCACCTGCCAGAAGGCAAAGTTCCACGGCATGATGCCGAAGATGACGCCCAGCGGCCGAAAGGCGACATAGCTCTTCGTGGCGTCGCTCGCTACGGATTCATCCGCCAGCATACCCGCCGCATGTTCCGCCATGTACCCGCTGAGCCACGCACACTTCTCCACCTCGCCGGCCGCCTCGGTGACCGGCTTGCCCATCTCCTCCGCCATGAGCCGCGCATAGTCCGCTTTGTTCGCGCGCAGGCCGGCCGCCAGCTTTTTGAACAGCGTGCCACGCTCCGCAAAGGTCGTCTCGCGCCAGGCGCCGAAGGCGTCATGCACCGCCGTGAGAATGTCCTCGACCTGCTCCCGGGTGTGTTCCTCGTATTCAGCAATCACGTTCCCGTTCGCGGGATTGATCGATTTCAGGGCCATTGTGCGGTTCTCCTTGCGCGGCGTTGCCAGTCTACGTATGCAACAATAACAAATGCACCCCCCTCATTTTCTTCCCCGCATCAGGCATTGTGGCGTTGCCGGAGGCATTCCATTAAAGCGATACCCGCCGACACCGAGGCATTCAGGCTGGTAATGGCGCCGCGAATCGGAATGCGCACGCCCATGTCGCACCGTTGACGCAGTAGGCGCCGCACGCCCTTGCCCTCGCTGCCGATGACAAGGCCCACGCGCCCGGTGAGGTCGGCCTCCCACAGCAGCCGATCGCCCCCCGGATCGAGCACGGCGAACCAGAACCCCGCCTCCTGCAAACGGCCCAGCGCACGTACGAGATTGGGCACCTGCGCCATGGGGACGTGCTCCACACCGCCCGCAGCGGCCTTGGTCATGGCGGGGGACAATGGCGCACTACGGTCCTTGCCGAAGACCACCGCCGACGCACCGCATGCCGCGGCCGAGCGTACGATAGCGCCAAAATTGTGCGGGTCTTCGACGCCGTCCAGCACGACGACAAACGCATTGGGAGCGGTGACCGCCGGCACAAGCGCTTTCTCGTCCAAGAGCGGCACCGGGTCCGCCTCGAGGACCACCCCCTGGTGCAGCACACCGCGGGACAGCTTATCCAGCGCATTCTTGTCGCGCCGTTCGACGGGTATCGGCGGCACCGCCCGCATGAGTGTTTCCAGGCCCTTCGCGCCCTGCTGGACATACAACCGCCGCGGCAGGCGCCGCCCCGCTTGCAGGCAGGCCAGCACCGGCACGCGGCCGAGTACGATATCCGCTTTCCCGCGCATAATCACCCCATTCGCTTTGGCCATACAACCAACCGCGCAACACCCCATTGACACTGTGAGCAACGCCTTATTCCATACAGCGCCCCCGTGCCGCACCCGCATCGGTCAAGGCAAGGCCAAGCCCGTTCACGCCACGGCATACACAAGAACAACGCGCGCAGACCAGTGGGGCGTCCGCACGCGCAGTGCCTGTGAGGTTGGGGTATGTTCGCCTTATTGCGGGAGCTCGTGCAACTCGGTGAGTTTCTGCTGGCGCAGGTTCAGGTTGTCGAACCCCGGTACCCGGTCATCGTGCGTCCACGCCTCCTGGGCGATCAGTTTTTGGAGCATGTTCCGCGCCCCGCCGTAATTGTCCAGTTTCTCCTCGCACTTGGCCAGGCGGTAGAGGTTGTAGTAATAGTTTTCGCCCTCGACGCCGTAGCGGTCCATGGCGGTGTAGAAGACCTGGGACGCCTTTTCATAACGCCAGAGCATCATGAGGTAACCGCCGATTTTTGTAAGCCGCGCTTCGTCCTTCTCATCTTGCGCCGCGTCTGCACCGGGCGTGGCAGCCGTCGCATTGCTGATCATCCAGTTCACGCCACCGCTCGAACCCAGCCAAGCGATGGCTATGAGAACCACGATGACCAATGGCCATTTGAGTCCACTCAAGTCCATGATTCGGCTCTCCTGTCAGTATTGCGCTTGCCCAGCAAATTCAAGAAGCCGCGCCGCAATATCCCGCAGCACGGGGACCTCGAAGAAATGGCCAATCCCCAGCACCACCGCCGCCACGATCACCACCACAATGAGAGAACCCAAAAAATTCCGCAGACGCACACCAAACCCCACACGCGTCTTCGTCTCGAGTTGGCGCGCACGCTGCACAAAAGCCTCGTGGGTGGTCCGGCAATTCTCGCTGCAAAACCGCCCGGTGGGGCCCATGATGGTGCACGTGTCGCACACCGGCCGCCCGCACTGTTTGCAACGGTGGGTCGCCTCCACGCCCGGATGATTGATACACGCACTACGTGTTGCGTCGACCATTTGGATTATCTCCCTGTCACTACGGCCCTGTTGCTTCAATGCTCAGCCCTCCCCCCTTCTTTTTAACAGATTTCGCGGAAAAGTTCACGCAAAAAAAGGGCAGCGGGCCGGCGCGGTAGGGGCGCGAGGATAGGGGAAGCGCATATTCTCTTCTCGCCAACCTGACTCTTGCCCCCCATCCCAGTCCCCTACGGCGCACGGCGTTGCCCGGCAATTTCGCGGCGGAAGCGTGCCACGGCGCGGTTGTGCTCTGCGAGGGTGCGGCTGAACGTGTGGGTGCGGCCGTCCGCGTTAGACACGAAATACAGGTAATCCACGTTCGCCGGGCGCAATGCCGCGCGCAAGCTCGCCTTGCCCGGATTCGAGATGGGGCCGGGCGGCAGGCCGGGGTTCTGGTAGGTGTTGTAGGGCGAGTCGACCTCTTTGTCCGCATCAAGGAGTCGCTGGCCATACTTGCCCAAGGCATACTGCAGGGTGGCATCGAGCTGGAGGGGCATATTCTTGTCGAGCCGGTTGTAGATAACCGCCGCCACCTGCGGACGCTCCTCATCCACACGGGCCTCCTCCTCGACCAGCGAGGCGACCGTGACCGCGGTGAGCGGCTCGATCCGCGGCAGCCCCTCGGCGATCCGCTCGTAGGTCTCCTGGAAAGCCTCGGCCATGCGCCGCACCACATCGCGCTCGGTCGGTTCCTCGTCGAAAAAGTAGGTCTCGGGCAGGAGAAATCCCTCGAGCGAGTTGACATCGAGCCCGAGCTCCGCGATGAGTTCCGGGTCGCTGGCGGCCTCGAGAAAGGCCTCCGGATCATCAAATCGCTCGGCCATCTGTGCAAGCGAGAGCCCCTCCGGGATTGTCACCCGGAACCGGTCTACATCAAGCGGACGCACAGGCCCTTCATACATACGCCGCAACAACTGAAGCGCGCTCAGGCCCTCGGGCAGCTCGTAGACCCCATGCTGTATGGGCGTGCCGGCGCCATCGCGCACGAGGGCCACCCGCCAGAGCACAGGCATCTCGAGGAGCCCCGCATCGACCAGCACCTCGCCCACCTCCTGTTTCGTAATCCCTTCCGGCACAGCCACGCTCACCGTTTTGCCGGGGGTGCCTGGTTGGGTGGCGTGGTCATAGAGGACATAGGCCGTGAAGCCCGCCCCCAATGCCAGCAGCGCCACCACGGCCCACGCCACCAGCACGATGCGCACCAGCAGCAGCGGAAACCCGAACCGCCCGAAAGGGGCATCGGCACCGCGGGCGGGAGCTTCGCGTGGCTGTTTGTCTGGTGAAGGGGCACCGCTCATGAACCCGGTTGCTCCTTGTTGCGTTGTGCGGACGCGCGCTGGTCAAGATACAGTTGCAGGATATGCGCCGCAGCCACCTGGTCCACAACCCGTTTCCGGCCTTTGCGCCGCATGCCCGAACTGATAAGCATGCGCTCGGCCGCGACCGTGCTGAACCGCTCATCCACCGTCTCCACCGGTATATCCACGCGTGCGCGCAACTGTTCCAAGAAATCGAGTACCCGCTGCGCTTGCGGCCCCACCTCCCCGTTCTGGTCCAGCGGCAGCCCCGACACGACACGCACCACGCCAAGTTCCGCTGCCATGCGCCCCAACACCACCGCAGCCGGTTCCTTGCCGCTCATCGGCACGGTCGCATGGGGCGAGGCAAACATACCCAGGGGGTCGCTCATGGCCACGCCCGTGCGCACCTCCCCCACGTCAAGTCCCATAATGCGCCCCTGCTCAGCCATGCAGTACTCCTGTGGTTTCGTTCAGCGGCGCGTACTATACCATCGGCTTCAGTGGAGTGTGAAGCGTGAAGACCCATCGGGCCGACCGGACCAATGGAACCGAGAGGGGCCGGGGGTACTGTCCCCATTCTTTCCGGCGCTTGTCAATCTGCCTTTCGCTTCGGCATACTGGGCGCGGCTTGACCGAGCCCTCTTGCAGGGAAAGCCACCCTGCCGGCGATTTCCAGAAGTCGCGGCGTAATGGCCTTGCACATAGTACTCTAACAGAAACTCCGATCTAGGCATGAGGGGACTGGACCCGACAACCCGGAGATTATTGATGATCACCTCACGTCCCGCGCCTGTGCCGCAGGACCTGCACATACACACCACGTTTTCCGAGGGTGACGGCGCCATTGTACCGGAACAGACGGTCGAACTCGTGGCCGGCCTCGGCCATGCGGCCACCATCGGCATCAGCGACCACTTCGAATTCCTGGGAGACCGATTGCCGGAGTACATCGCCACAGTGCGCGCGCATGGCCTGCACGCCGGCACGGAGGTGCAGCATCCGGAAATTGCCGAGACCGCCGCCCAGACGGACGTCGACTACTTCATCATGCACTGCGAAGACGCCCCCGCCTTCTACAAGATGGCCGAGCGGTTCCTCGAAACGGGCAAGCCGGTGATCATCGCGCACCCCATGCTGTTCGATACCGACCTCGAGCGGGTGCCGCCGGGGTGCCACCTCGAGGTGAACAACCGCTATGTCTGGCGGGATGACTGGCGCACGCGCCTTGCGCCCTACGTAAACCGGTTTTCCTGGGTCATCAGCTCCGACGCACACCAGCCGCACTGGCTCAACCAGAATGTGGCCCGCTATGCCGCCGCCGAGCTTGGTATTCGCGAGACCTTGCTTTTCGCCGGGCACCCGGTCGCGCACACACTGTAACGGGAGGATTTCACCATGCGCTTCTCTATTGCCGCCGCAACGCTGCTGGCCCTGGCCGCCACGGGCGCCGTTGCAGAAGACCCGGATTTCACGCGCGTGCCCTACAACAACCCCGGGCTCGTGGTTGACCTTGGCGTGGGCCTGTGGGCGCAGCCGCTGCCCATGGATGCCGACGGGGATGAAGACCATGATCTCGTCGTCGCGACCGCGGACACGCCATACAACGGCATCTACCTCTTCGAGAATACCGATGGCGACGTACTCTTTCCGGTGTTCAGGCCGGGCGTGCGCCTCGGCGGCGCGAAACACAATATCACCGTGTCGTATGCGGACGGCGAACGCTTTGTCATGTCGCCGGGACGCATGCACCCGAACTTTGTCCAAGAGGGGCTCGATAGCAAGAAGCTGCTCACCTTCAAGCCCGAGTTCCACATGGGCCGCGCGAAGCAGTTTAAGCGCGTGGACTACGACGGCGACGGCGTTATCGACCTCATCATAGGCACGAGCGACTGGCGCGACTACGGCTGGGACCAGGCGTTCAACGAGGAGGGCGTGTGGACCAACGGCCCGCTGCACGGCTATGTGTACTTCATTAAGAACACCGGCACGAATGATAAGCCCGACTGGGCGGAGCCAGTGCAGCTCGAGGCAGGCGGCGAAATACTCGATGTCTACGGCGCGCCCTCGCCCAACTTCGCAGACTGGGACGGGGACGGCGACCTCGACCTCATCTGCGGCGAGTTCCTGGACAAGATCACCTACTTCGAGAACATCGGCAGCCGAACCGACCCGGAATATGCCGCCGGGCGCTATCTTACCCATGAAGGCGAGACCATTCGCATGGAACTGCAAATGCTCCAGGTCATCGCGTTTGACTGGGACAAGGACGGCGATGATGACCTTATCGTCGGCCAGGAAGACGGCCGCGTCGCGCTGATGGAGTGCGTAGGCGTGGCTGACGACGCCATGCCCCAGTTTCTTCCGCCACGCTTCTTCGAGCAGGAAGCGGAAAACCTGAAGGTGGGCGCCCTCGCCACGCCGTATGCCTTCGACTGGGACAACGACGGCGATCTCGACCTCATCGTGGGCGATACAGCCGGCTTCATCAGTTTTGTCGAAAACCTCGGCGGCGACGGGCCGCTGCCCAAGTGGGCCCCGCCGGTGCGCCTCGAGGCGGGCGGGGAAGTACTGCGCATCCAGGCCGGGCCGAACGGCAGCGTGCAAGGGCCGGCCGAAGCGAAATGGGGCTACACGGTCGTGAACGTGGCCGACTGGAACCACGACGGCCGGCAGGACCTCGTGGTGAACAGCATCTGGGGCGCCGTGCTCTGGTACGAAAACGTGGGCACCCGCGAGCGGCCGCGGCTGGGCCCCGCGCAGAGGGTAGAGGTCGCGTGGGAAGACAAGACACCAAAGCCACCGTGGGTGTGGTGGGAACCCGTGGGCAAACAGCTCGTTACCCAGTGGCGCACAACCCCATGCGTCATCGACCTGAACGAAGACGGCCTGAATGATCTGGTGATGCTGGATACGGAGGGCTACCTCGCCTTCTACGAGCGCCGGAAAGTAGGGGAGGACTTGCAGCTCCTGCCACCGCAACGCATCTTCCGCACGCCCGAGGGCGACGCCCTGCGCATGGACCCGGACGAAGGCGGCAAGAGCGGCCGCCGCAAGTTCTGCTTCGCCGACTGGGACGGCGACGGCCGCCTCGACATCCTGGCGAACAGCCAGAATGTCGAGTTTTTGCGCAACGTGGGCGATGGGGATCAACCGTGGGTGTTCCGGAACATGGGCGATGTTTCCGAACAACGCCTCGCAGGACACACCACATGCCCCACCACCGTCGACTGGAACCAGGACGGCAACCCCGACCTCCTCATTGGCGCGGAAGACGGCCATTTCTACTACATGAAAAACCCACACCCATGATAGCGAAAGCACAAACTGCCACACACCACAATTCGCGATCACGGGTACCGGCGTTTCAAACCTTACCCTGGCGCCGATCTTCCGGCGGGTGGTAACACACCTCCGACCGGATGCCCGGCACTAACCTTCCCGTACATACGTCGTGACCCCCCTTCCATAACGCACCACGCCACCGGCCGGTGCGCCCGGCATCACCGCAGCCGCACTGAACAGGGGGATCATGCTTGTCATTCTTCTCAGCCCACGACACCGCCCATTACCGGTCAGAAACAGAACCACCCCGGCTTCTTCAACACAATCAGCGGCCTACCCACAACAGCACGCGATACGCCCAATCCGCGCCACTTCATTGATTTGCATCACCCCCAGACCATGTGGCATACTCCCCAATCCCGAAGAAAATAACACCCAAATCCGCGGTAGCTCAGTTGGTAGAGCGGGTGGCTGTTAACCACCAAGTCACAGGTTCGAGTCCTGTCCGCGGAGCCA
>CAZMVU010000183.1:0-10123 GCA_964569295.1 uncultured Nitrospirales bacterium | reverse complement strand
CGTATGGCGCAAGGGGGCGGACTTGTTTTGCCAATCTGCCCCGTGATAGCGAATACCCGTGTGCGGCCGCGATTGGCATGCCGCTGCCGCAACTTTGGAGTGCGGTGGCTTGCCACCGCTTTTGCGCACGTGGGCTGCAGTGCGTGTGTTCGTCCAAGGCGGGAGAGAAAACCGTACGCAGTCACTTGCTCGGAAAATGCGGCACAGTACACGCGCTCGCAATAGGGGACTGGTACGGAAGTCTCGCTTGGTTCTGTCGCCGTTTTCCGTGTATTTGTTTTTGGGCTTGCATGCAGGGCATACGGGACTGGGGTTCGAGGCCACGAAGCGCTTTTTCTCCCGGCTTGTGCGCCAGCATCTACGCACGGCCTTCGCAGGAAAAGCAGTGGCAAGCCACCGCAGTCCAAAGGGCGCACATATCGTGAGTCATAGGGGCAGCGGGTGGGCCAGAATCGCTCTCAACGGTGATACCGGGGAGCCCCATGAAGTACGGCAAACGGCTGAAGAATTACAGAAGAGGAAGGTTGACGGGCAGTGTCCTGTTTCCCCGTGTAGATGGGGATCGTGATCCAGAGCTCGGGGACAGACAGTTGGAAAGCGCGCCTGTTGACCAAACCTCTGATTGACGAGAACGTGTGATAACAGGGAAAAATGGAGCAAAGCAACTCTGCCACAAATTCATCGAGACCGGGGACATGTGACCATCGAAGGCGACACTATTCACGTCGCAGCGGAAATCGGCGATTGACGCACAAGAAGAACGCGCCGCGCATACAGGCGGATACCTGGCATGTGCGGCGCGTGCTTGCATTTCGATTCGGGTTTTTGGGGGGGCAGTGGAAGCCTACAACTCGCCGGCGGCGTCCTTCTTCTTGAGGTCTTCCACCAGGTCGATGTAATCCTGCATCGCCTGCTCCTTGCTCTTGCCCTTGTGCTCGGCCCACTTGTCGTACTTGGCCCGCTTCACAAAGTCCATCATACCCGGCCGATCGCCCTGCACATCGCCCTCGGTGCCCTGCTTGTACAGGGCGTAGAGGTCGAGTTTGACCATGTTGTCGGGCGCTTTCGAGAGTTCGGTGACTTCCTTGCTGGCCTGTTCGAATTTGGCTTGTAACTCATCAGCCATGGTGATACCTTTCCTCAGGGTTGGTTGCACAGGCGTTCCCCACGAATGCCTTGGCGTTACTTATAGCCTACGTAGCAGGCCGCCTGCAACCATGACCACGAGATAGCAGGCCGCACTCACGATGATGATCGATGGTCCTGAGGGAACCGCCAGCACGTAGCTTGCGGCGAGACCTGCCTGGGTGTACAAGAGGCAGAAGAGCACGGCCAGCGCCATTATCGGTACCATGCGCTGGGTGAACCGGTTCGCGGTGGCCGCCGGCAGGGTGAGCAGGGCGATCACCATGATGAGGCCGACGACGGTCAACAGCAGCACGACGGTAAGCGCCACGAGACAAACGAGGAGCAGGTAATAGCGTTCGACCTGCACGCCGCGCAACCGGGCGAATTCCGGATCGAAACATACGGCCAGGAATTTGTTGTAGAACGCCAGACACAGCACCACCACAGTGGCGTCGAGGGCCGCGATAAGGTAGAGGTCGGTGCGCGAGATGAGCAGGATATTGCCGAAGAGATAACTCATCGGGTCGGCATAGCCGGGTGTCTTTGCGATAAAGAGCAGGCCCACGCCCATGCCTACGGCCCAGAGGGCGCCAATCACGGTGTCTTCCCGCTCGTGGGCATAGATACTGGCCCAGCCCACGACCAGCGCCGATAGCAGGGCTGCCGCCAGCGCGCCGAGCATCGGGTCGCACCAGGCCCACCCCAGGGCATCGCGGCCATAGAGGGCGGCGCCTACGCCTCCGAGTACACAGTGGGCAATCGCGCCGGCGATATACGAGAGGCGCCGGACCACCACAAACGTACCGACCATGCCGAAGGACACGGACGCCAGCACGCCCGCCAGAAAGGCATAGCGCAGGAAGGGGATGTCAGGGTCGGTGAGCGCGCTGAATAATTCAGTCATGCTGGTGTTCCTGTATCGGCGCATCGGTGTCGTGACGGATGAGCCGCATGTCGGCGCCATAGACCTCTTGCAATATGTCGCTGGTGATCTCGCTGGTGGGATGGGACACCACGCGCTGGTTCACACACAACACCTTGTTTACATGCCCGCTGACGAAGCGCAGGTCGTGGGACACCATGAGAATGCTCATGCGGCGGTTCAATTCATGCAGCAGATCGATCAACTGCTCCCCGACGGCCGTGTCCACATTGGCGGTGGGTTCATCGAGGATTAGAAGCCTGGGCGCGCACACGAGCGCCCTGGCAATGAGCACGCGCTGGCGCTGTCCCCCTGAAAGGTCGGCAAAATTGCGTCCGGCCGTATCAGCGAGGCCGACTTCATCGAGCGCATGCATGGCGGCGTCGCGGTCCACGTCGCGGTAGCGGCCGAACCAGTGGTGATCGAGCCGCCCCATGAGCACCACCTCGAGCACCGTGATGGGAAACGCGGTGTCGAATTGAATATGCTGGGGCGTGTAGCCCACTTGGTGGCGCACGGCCCAAGGCGCTTCGCCGAATATCCGCACCTGGCCGCGTGTCGGCGTCAATACACCCACCGCCAGTTTCAGGATTGTCGTTTTCCCACCGCCATTGGGGCCCACCATGCACGCGAACTCGCCATCCAAAACATCGAAGTCGACCTTGTCCAGCACGGCCGGGCCGTCGTATGAAAAGCTTACATCCTTGAAGCAGACTGCCGGGCAGTGGTTGGCGTCCCCCGGGCATGTGTTGGCTGATGCGGTCATAAAAGCTGTGTCCTCACGCGTCCGCGCCCAGCGCTGCGCGGATTTGCGCCGCGATGGTGCGCAGGTTGTCGAATACGTTGTAGGCCATCGGGTCGAGCGGCATTACCGTCCCCTTGATGGCATCAGCGACGGCAGCGGCGCTCTCGTCAGGAAATTGGGGCTGCACGAAAATGATCGACACCCCTGCCGACCGCGCCTCGGCAATGAGTTGTTGTAAGTCTTTCGGGGTGGGTTGGCTGCCGCCTGTCTCCACGGCGCGCTGTTTGAGGCCGTAAGCGCGCGCGAAATAGCCGAAGGCCGGGTGGTATACGAAAAAGGTCTTACCCTCGAACGGCGTGAGCGCTTCGCGCAACTCCGCATCGAGCGTGTCGAGCCGCGCTTGAATCTCGTCGAGCCGCGCCCGATACTTCGCCGCGTGCGCGCTATCCGCCGCCACGAGCGCCTCCGCCATGTTCTTCGCCATGATGCGCAATTCTGGCGGTCCCAGCCATACATGCGGGTCCATCTCGCCATGGGCGTGCGGGCCATGTTCATGCGACTCCTGGCACGCGGCCTGCGCCGGGTCGATGCCCTTCGTTGTGTCGACAATGCGCAGCTTCGCCGGCGTATCTGCGAGCTTCGCCGTCACCCGCTTCTCGAGGGGAATTCCCGTGCGGAAGTACAGCCGGGCCCGGCCCAGCGCCATGATCTGCTGTGGGGTCGGTTCGTAGTTGTGCGGGTTCTGGCCGCGCGGTACGAGCACGTGAACGTTCACCGCCTCCCCCGCCAACTGCTCGGCGAGATAAGCCTGAGGCGGTACGCTCACAAAAACCGACATCGCCCCTGAATGTTGCCCGGGCGTTTCACCGCACCCAGGCAGCACTATGAGCAGGACGATCATGCCTGTGGTGGTCAGACGATCCCCTGGATATCTCAATGTGAACCGCCTTCCAAACAATCTGAATCCTCTTCGCACACCAAGTGTGTCGCCCGGCATTCCGCGCACTGCGTGATCGAGTGCGATTGCATGAAACGGTCCCAGTGGTGGCGTTGGGCCGCAGAGAGCGTGCCCGTGCCATTACACAACGGACAGACGCCGGCCAATGCCGTCATTAGCGCCGATCGAATGAATTCCGATCGGTTCGGCATGCCCCGTAGCGCCGTGGCCAGATCGGCATCGGCTTTGAACGTGATTATTTCCGGTTTGCGTGGATCCATGGTGGCGCGTCCTTGTGCTTCGGTTTCTCCATTGCGTTATTATTACAGGGTATTACACGCGCGCGCAAGCATGGGGTGCGCGTCACACCGCACGACACCGCCACGACGGAAAAAACCGGGGAAGTCCACGCGCTCGCGGAATTATGCAGCCTCGGCCATGCGTTACCTGAGGCCGCAGGCCGATGCGTCCATAAAGCGCCTCCATTGACGAGCGGCCCGCGTGGTTCTGTCCCCACTTTTCCGGGCGACCTTCTTGTTTTTTTGTGCCCTTGCCAGCGTGTAAAACACTAAAGCGAAGGGGCCTCGATATGGTAGGCTGTGGGACGCGTGGCGGCGGTCAGGGGGCGGCACTACAGCCGGGCGCTTTTGGCCGCTTGCGTGAGCACGGCGCCCATCTGTACGAGAAAGACGCGTGGGGCGCACAAGCAAGAGGAGAATGGGCCCATGGACTTGGATGTGGTGTTATTGGCTCGGATACAATTCGCGGTCACGATCATGTTCCACTACCTGTTCCCGCCCCTGTCGATCGGTCTGGGGTGGATCATGGTCGTCATGGAGGGGGCGTATCTGCGCACGCGCAACCCCGTGTACGAGCAGATGGCGCGGTTCTGGACGAAAATATTCGCGGCCACCTTCGCGCTGGGGGTGGCCTCGGGCATCGTTATGGAGTTCCAATTCGGGACGAACTGGGCGGCCTACTCGCGTTTCGTGGGAGACGTTTTCGGATCGGCACTGGCGGCGGAGGGCATATTCGCCTTCTTTCTCGAGTCCGGTTTTCTGGCCGTACTCGTATTCGGGTGGGACCGCGTGTCCGCACGAATGCACTTTTTCTCGACGCTTATGGTGGCGGTGGGGGCGACGTTCTCTGCGGTGTGGATAGTGGTGGCCAATTCATGGCAGCAGACCCCGGCGGGGTATCACGTGGTGTCCCACGGCGATGGCTACCGTGCAGAGATTACAGACTTCTGGGCCATGGTGTTCAACCCCTCAAGCATGCACAGGCTGAACCATGTGCTCATTGGCGCGTTGCTCACCGGCGCTTTTGTCGTGATGAGCGTGAGTGCCTGGTATCTGCTCAAGAACCGGCACACCGATTTTGCGCGCCGCACCCTGCGCATTGGGTTGGTGTTCGCCGTGGTGTTCGCGCTGGTGGCCCCGATTTCCGGGCATTTTCAGGCGGACGAGGTGGCCGAAACGCAACCGTCCAAGCTCGCGGCGTTCGAGGCGCATTTCAAGCAGGATGGGGGGGGCGCGCCGCTGTGGCTCTTTGGCTGGCCCGATGTGGACGCACAGGAAGTGCGCTATGGGCTGGCGCTACCCGGGTTCTTGAGTTTTTTGGTGCACGGCGATTTCTCGGCCCCCGTGACTGCTCTCGATGAAATCCCGCGCGACGAGTGGCCGCCCGTGGGCGTGACCTTTCAAAACTACCATCTCATGGTGAGCACGGGCATGATCATGCTGGGCCTGGCACTCCTGGGAGCATTCTTCTGGTGGCGGGGCGTCCTTGAACAACAACGCTGGCTGCTCTGGCTCTATGTGCCCGCCGCGCTCCTGCCCTACATCGCCAACCAGGCCGGTTGGGTCGCGGCCGAAGTGGGCCGTCAGCCCTGGATAGTGTGGGGGGAGTTGCGCACGAAGGACGCCGTCTCGCCTGCGGTCAGCGGCGGGCAAGTGCTTGGGTCCATCGTCATGTTCCTGGTTATTTACGCGCTGCTTTTCGTGCTGTATATCTATATCCTGGACAGTAAGATACGCACAGGCCCGGAGCCACTGGAACAGGACAAAAAGGACCGCGGCGGCTTTATGGACGCGGCCGCCGCGCTTACCGACCCCGGCGGGGAGTCCATGACTACTGTGCGCGACCGCAATGCGGGGTCGAGCGCGAACGACGACGAGGAGGGCACGGCATGAGTTTCGACTTGAACACAATCTGGTTTGTGCTGCTCGGCGTGTTGTTGGCGGGCTACGCCATTCTCGATGGCTTTGACCTTGGTGTGGGCATACTCCATCTTATCCCGCGCAAGGATCAGGACCGCCGGGTCTTCATGAACAGCATCGGTCCGCTTTGGGACGGCAACGAGGTATGGCTCGTCACTTTTGGTGGTGCGTTGTTCGCGGCCTTTCCGGAGACTTACGCCTCGGCCTTCTCGATGTTCTATACGGCGTTCATGCTGCTGCTGTGCGCGCTTATCTTCCGGGCGGTGGCCATGGAATTCCGCAGCAAACGCCCCGGCCGCTGGTGGCGCAATACCTTCGATTTCCTGTTTTTCCTGGCGAGCACCGTGGCATCGTTGCTGTTCGGCGTAGCTGTGGGCAATATCATGCAGGGCGTGCCACTGGACGCCCAAGGCAACTACACCGGCGGTTTCTTGGACTTCCTGGGCGTCTACCCGTTGCTCGTGGGGCTGCTTGTGGTGGCGCTTTTTGCCATGCACGGCAGCATCTACGTCTATCTCAAGACGGAAGGCGAACTGCAAGACCGAATTTACCCTTATTTGTGGCGCACCTTCGGCGTGTTCCTCGTGCTGTATATCTTCACCACCATGTACACGCTGGTAAACATACCCCAGGCGGTCGTCAACTTCCGCGTCTTGCCGATAGCCTGGACCGTCGTCGTGCTTAATGTGCTTGCTATTGCGAACATTCCACGCGCAATACACCTGCACAGGCCGGGCTATGCCTTCGTATCGAGCGCATGCACCATCGCCGCGTTCGTGTTTCTCTTTGGCATCGCCCTGTACCCGAATATGCTTGTATCGAGTGTCAACACGGCCGAGCATTCGTTGTCCATCTACTCCGCGGCATCGAGCCCGAAGACCCTCGGCATCATGTTGACCATCGCCGTCATCGGCATGCCCGTCGTGCTTGCCTATACGGCCGTGATCTACTGGACCTTCCGCGGCAAGGTGGAACTTGGCAAGTTCAGTTATTGATACGGCGACAGATCCCGGGGCCGCTGGCGCGGTGATCCCCCGCCAGTGCCCCGGGGAAAACCCATGAGCATTGGAATGACGTGGGGTGGGGCTATGTTGTATACTGAGTAGCCAGTGCCGCGCGGGTGGTGGGGTTCACACGTGCGGCAGCGGGCTATGCCTATCCTGGACAACCGTGCGTGAAGACTGTGCAGCGTTCTGCGCGCACGGCCAACACGGCGCGTGGCGTCCGGGGGAATCGGGGCCATGTGCAGCAGTCTTTGCACGGTGTGCGGTTTCTGTTTAAGCAGACGCCCCGGTCTCCTGCGGCAGCACGGCAAAGACACGCGGACTTGCCATGTGCCCCGGAGCGAGCGGGCTTTCCAAGCCCAGCCGGCATGCTTCCTTGTTATTGGCGGTTTTGCACAACTGAATAGAACGGTCGTTTCGCGGGGCAGTCCTCGCGGTGGCGGCGCAACGTAGTGAGAAGCGGGCACGCGCCCGCACGTAGGAGAATCGTCTCATGAGCAAACTGAGGACTGATCACGTTTTTACATCGGAGTCCGTGTCCGAGGGACATCCGGACAAGGTGTGCGACCAGGTATCGGATGCGATCCTGGACGCCTGCCTGAAGAAAGACGCGAAGAGCCGTGTGGCCTGTGAAACGCTGGTGACCACGGATCTGTGCGTGAACGCGGGCGAGATTACGTGCGCGGGCTGGGAAGACATTGACCCGGAGAAGGTCGCCCGCGACGCCGTGCGCGGCATCGGCTATACGCGCCCGGATATCGGGTTCTGCTGCGACACTTTCGAGTACATCAACCGGCTGCATCCGCAGTCGCCGGATATCGCGCAGGGCGTGGACGAAGGCAAGGGGCTGTATGAGGAGCAGGGCGCCGGTGACCAGGGCATGATGTTCGGGTACGCCACCGACGACACGCCCGAGTTGATGCCCGCCCCCATCGTGTACAGCCACAAGCTGCTCGACGTGCTCCAGGAAGTGCGCAAGGCCGGCAAAATTCCCTACCTGCGCCCGGACTCGAAGGCACAGGTAAGTGTGCGCTATATAGACGGCAAGGCGCAGTACATTACGACCGTGGTCATTTCGCACCAGACAGACGATGTGCCCCTCGAGCAGATTCGCGAAGACCTGGTCAAGCTCTGCAAGGACGTGCTTGGGCCAACCAATCTGCTGCAAGATGAGACGGAGTTCTTCATCAACCCGACCGGCAAGTTCGTGGTGGGCGGCCCCTACGGCGATTCCGGCCTCACCGGCCGCAAGATCATCGTGGATACCTATGGCGGCGTTGGCTGCCATGGCGGCGGCGCCTTCTCCGGCAAGGACCCCTCGAAGGTAGACCGGTCTGCAGCATACTACGCGCGTTACGCCGCGAAAAACATCGTGGCGGCGGGTCTCGCCGACAAGTGCGAAATCCAGGTGGCCTACGCCATCGGCGTTGCCAAGCCGTTGAGCATCAATGTGGACACCTTCACCACGGCGAAGGTCGACGAGTCCAAGATCGAGAAGATGCTCATGAGTTCGGATGTGTTCGACTTCCGCCCCGCGGCGATCATCGACCAGCTCGATCTCACCCGCCCGAGCGGTTGGGCCTACCAGGACACCTCGGCCTACGGCCACTTCGGCCGGGACAAGTTCCCTTGGGAGAAGACCGATAAGGTCGAAGCGCTCAAGGCTGCGCTGTAACCCGATTGAACCATATAGAACACCCCCGCGCGGGCGTGGCCGGCTTCGGACGGCACGCCCGCGCGGTATGTTATGGGCTAAACAGGCGGTTCCGGCGCCCGGTAGCCTTCTCGATAGCCGGCATCGCATACCGGCGCAGGGGGGGATAGCTTCTGTTGCTGGCAGACAAGAGCGGGGCATCCGCATGCGTTTGCACGCGGATGCCCTGTGTGTGACACTTGGACAGACGCCGTTTCTGGCCTTACAGCCTCTCGGCGATCTGTACGGCGTTGAGCGCGGCGCCCTTCAACAGGTTATCGGAAACCACCCACATGTCGAGCGCGCTCGGGTGCGAGATGTCCTCGCGGATACGCCCCACGTAAGTCTCGAAGTGGCCGGCAGCGCTTGTGGCTAAGGGATAAACCTGATTGGCCAGATCGTCCTGAACTACAACGCCCTCGGCCTTCGAAAGCAGATCCCGCGCCTGGTCGGCGGTTAGCTTCTGCGCGGTTTCGACATTCACCGACTCGCTGTGCGAATCGAAAACGGGCACGCGCACCGTCGTCGCTGTGACGCGAATCGTATCGTCGCCGAGGATTTTCTGGGTCTCATTGACCATCTTAAGCTCTTCGGTACTGTACCCATTGTCCACGAAGGCATCGCTCTGCGGAATTTGCGGCAGACAGTTGAAGGCGATCTGATGAGGGAATACCTTGGGTGGATACGATCGGCCTTCGAGGAACGCCCGGGATTGCTCGCGCAATTCTTCCACAGCCTCTTTGCCGGCGCCGGACACCGCCTGGTAGGTGGCGACGACCACGCGCTTAATGGTGGCGGCGTCGTGCAGGGGCTTGAGCACGACAACCATCTGGATGGTCGAGCAGTTGGGATTGGCGATAATGCCCTTGTGCTTGGCGATGTCGCCGGGGTTGACCTCGGGCACCACGAGCGGCACCTCGGGATCCATGCGCCATGCGCTTGAATTGTCCACGACCACGCACCCAGCCTTGGCAGCGGCGGGGGCGAACTTTTTGCTCGTCGAACCGCCGGCGCTGAAAAGCGCCACGTCGACGCCCTTGAACGAGTCTTCCGTGAGCACTTCCACGGCGATTTCCTCGCCCAAAAACGGGAGCTTCCGGCCCTTGGAACGTTCGGAGGCGAGTAACTTGAGCTGCTTCACCGGGTAATGGCGGGCCTCAAGTACCTCGAGCATCTGGCGGCCGACGAGTCCGGTGGCCCCGGCTACGGCAACGGTCTTGGGTGTCATGGCGTGTCGGTCTCCTGTGGGTTGTGTGGGTGCGCAGGCGGTACACGTCCCCGGCGCGTGCGGCATCGAAACCTCGATCACATGCGGTTCCATGCATACTTCGAGCCAAGATGGGGACGTTATTGTACGAAATATCCATGCGCAGAACAAGAAGTTTCGGCTCGCGGGTACGCTCGCCCTCGCTGGGATGCACTATTCTTGGCTCGCGGGTACGCTCGCCCTCGCTGGGATGCGCTATTCTTGGCTC
>CAZMVU010000182.1:3540-10255 GCA_964569295.1 uncultured Nitrospirales bacterium | reverse complement strand
GCTATCTCAAAGAGATCCTGCTCCAGATGTGAATTTTAATGCGATTGCCCTGCCGGCGGCATGCCCATTTCCGCCCCCCGAGACCCGACGCCGTTATTCTGACACGGCGTATGAATTCGTGTCATCCTATAATGGCGTGGCGTTTTGTCCGCTATTCGATGCGGCGGCGCTTTTCGCAAGCGGTTTTCGTTGGGTAGCAGCAGGCCACAGCGGAAACGTCAACAGGATAACCCACATGAAAGTTTTACGAACCACCACCACCATGTGTCCCGAATGCGCACAACCCCTGCCAGGACGGGTTGTGCTGGATGAAGAGGCGGACAAGGTGTACCTCGAGCGGACATGCCCGGTACATGGCGCCTACCGGCTGTTGCAGTCGAACCACGGCGCCGCGTATGCGAAGTTCGACCACCAGTACATACTGCTGCAGCAACGGCCTGGTAACACCAAGGAAGTCACGAGCTATTGGGCGTTTATCACGCGCACCTGCGACTCGCAATGCGAATACTGCGTATTCCGCCTAGAATACCCCCTCTTTGACAACATGTCGATGGATGATTTCCGGCAGATGTTGCGCAAAGCCGGCAAGGCCAAGCTCACCATGGCCGGCGGTGAGCCCACGAACCACCCGCAGATTCTCGAGTTCATGCGCGAAGCGCAAGAGCAGGGGTTCGCGGTGCGCCTGTGCACGAACGGCATCCGGCTGGCGGAGGAGACATTCTTCCAGCAGGTAGCGGCCTTGGAGCCCGATGAGATACGCCTGTCCATCGCGGCCCTCGATGACGATGTGGCGCCTGAATCCGCAGGGAACCGCTTCCACGAGCCGAAACTGCAAGCGTTGAGAAACCTGGAGCGCCATGGAATTCCCACCACGTTGGCCCCCATCATCTTCCGCAATAAGAACACGGAAATGATACGCAAGGCCGTGGAATACGCGCACAGCCGTGCCTTCGTACACAGCATCGCCGTGGCCGGGCTTTCGCTTATCGGCCGCGCGCGCGACCTCGATTCCGGCGATATGATCATGCCCGACGAACTGATGGATATTCTGCACAAGGACTTCGCCGAGGGCCCGCGCGAAGACGCCCTCACGTTCCAACGGGTCATCATGGCCGTCGCGGATCTGTTGGGCACGCGCATGTGCCTGTACGCGCAGTTGATGCTTTTCGTACGCGCGCGCGACCGCATGCGCCCGATCACGGACTACCTGAACATGGGCCGCATCGATCGTGCGATGACCCGGTGGGAGCGCATCGCGCATAAGGGACGTTTGCGCCGGGGGTTCGGCCTGTTTCGTGTACTCGCCAGCGGGTTGCGCCTGCGCAGCCTGCCGCTGGTGCCGCACGTGGTGCGCATGTTCTTCGCCCATATCACCGCTATTCGCACCAGCCGGTTCCCCAAGAAGCTCCTCGTCGTCATGCTCAACACCGACTGCTGCCTCGAAAACGCCGACACCGCAGTCACCCGGGAGTGCATGGGCGGCGCGTTCATGTTGCAGGAGGGTGAAGTGCGCCGCTCCCTCAACGGTTATCTCACCTTCGAGATGGACGAACGGCTGAAAGGCCACGAACCACTTTTCGGCCAGGACGACGTCAAGCGCCAGGGGCTCGATGTGTCCATGGCCAAGTCCATACCAATCCAGCCGGAAGAAAAGCCGCACGCCGAGGAAGATAACACCACGGGCGGTGTCGAGCCGCCTGAGTAACCGAACCCACACCCCCTTCCGCCAGGCGGAACACAGCCGCGGCATGGGCCAGCGCACACCGGCACCCGCGCCGTGACCGCGCGCTTGACCACGGCGTGCCCGGCACCGGCGGCGGGGAACTCATTCGCCCGGTTCGCGGGGTGCGTCGTACCACTGGATGCGGGGTTTCACCGTGCCGAAGCCTTCGACCCGGCGTCCCCGCAGCCGGCCAATGGCGAGGCCGTCCTCGTTGTGGATCTCCGCCTTGTAACGGAACACCGAGTCATTGCCGCGCCCTTCTTCGAGCGTGATCCCCTCGACGCGGCCACCACGCTCGCGGATTTCGTCGAGGTTGTTCAACGTCGCGCGAAGCCGCCGGTACTCTTCGTCCGGGCCACAGCCGCCGGGAAAGAACCGGATGCCGATGGTGACGCCGCTCACGAGAATGAGCGCCAGCGCTATTGCCAGTTTGATCATGTCGCGGCGGGCCAACATGGGGCTGTCCTTTCCGATAGTCACCCGCGGGAGCGGTCAAGCAGCGTACCCAGAAACAGCGCCATCCCCTCGCTGGCGGGTGCGGCGCCGGGGTAGCGGATGTAATCGACGTGACCATCCATGTACAAGACATTCACGCCGCCGGGGATATGGTTGAAATACGCGACCTTGGTCGAGATGGTGTCGAACATCACCCATATCTGACTCTGCGCCCGCGCACTGCGCGCGGGGTTGTTGATGTCCGTGATGAGGAATCGCTCGATGCCCTCGCGCATGCGGTAGATCGTGTCCGAGGCCCCGTTGCCCATGGGCACGCCCTCATAGGGCCCCACCTGCTTGTCACCGTCTACAATGCGGAAGCTCGCCGCCAGCGTACTGTCGTCGCTGCTGAGCCCTGCCCGGGCGAAAATGATCTCCTCGATAACGCCGGTGAGCAGGCTGATGAACTGGTAGGGACCGGCGCCGTCCGGGTCGTCGAGGATAAGGTTGTTGGGCATTTGCGGGATGATGCTGAACAACGTATCGAGTGTTATCTGTGGCGCATCCTGGCCACATTTGTCGAGCACCCACCCGAGATACGCATAGCTCATGTCGATTTCATCCGGCTTCTCATGCAACACGAACTCGCCCGTATCTTCCGAACGAATGCTATCGAGCGAGCTGTTCGGATCCGAAGGGCACAGGGCGATTGCCGGATCTGTCATGTACTCCGGATAGATCGTACGCACCATGGGGCCGATGGCGAAATCCGCCCGGCGCTCGCTGTAGGCCTCGAACTGCAAAGGCGGGTACTTGCCCCCCGGCGCTTCCGAAGCATACATCGTATAGATGAGCCCGAATTGCTTGAGGTTGTTCTGGCAACTTGCCCGGCGGGCGGCTTCCCGCGCCCGCGCCAACGCGGGCAGTAAAATGGCGGCGAGGATGCCGATGATGGCGATGACCACCAGCAACTCGATGAGCGTAAATCCCCTGCGGTGCTCCGGCATGACACGCCTCCTTCTGCTTTGATCGGGTCAGATTTTATTCTAATTCACAGACCACGCTGCACCTCGTTGGGTTTCGCGCCGCCAGCCATTGTGCCGTACACATCGTTTCCCGTACTTCATAAGGTCCGCGCTATCGGCACTGGCAGCGGTTCTGGCCCACCGGCTGGCGTCATGAGTCATGATGTATGCGCCCACGGTCTGCGTATCCCGGCCGCACATGGGTATTGGCTATCACGAGGCAGATTGGCGAAACAAGTCCATCCCCTTGCGCCATACGGCTAAAGAATTGCGAAACGTCTTGTTCTTTTTTGCAGGAATCCAGGCGTGAGGCACTAATACTTCGATTGCATTCCGGCGCGCTACTCACCGTAACGGATGATGTACACGCCCTTGGTGTAGTCGTCCGTGCGCACGATAAGGCGGTTGTCTTCACCGTCGTACTGCCAGGCTTCGCCAGCAGCCAATTCTGCGCCGTCGAGGGTGACTGCCGCCGGCGCCCTTTCCGAGAACACCCGCAGAATGTGCGGGGTGCGTGCCCCTTCCAGGGTGACGCGCGTTTCCGCTTGCTGCGCCTGCACCCGCACGGTGGTTGACGAGTCGCCTTTGGCTTTCGGGTGGAACACCTCGAAGCTGTTTTCACCGTGTGGATAGATGCTCAGCGTGAGGTAGTCCGCCCAGGTTTCGTCGCCGATACCGGTATAATCCCGGGAAATGCGCATGGGGACGATGGCCCCGTCACGGATGTAGACCGGATAGGTGTCCAGCTCGAAGTCGCGCGTCACTTTCCGGGGCCCCTCGATCACTGCTGCGTCGTCATACAGCCAGCGCCAGCGTCCTTCCGGTAGCGTAACCGTGCGCTCCGGCTCGGGCGTGTGGATGGGCGCCACGAGGTAGGCATCGCCGAACAGGTAGTGGTAGCTGCCGTCATCCAACGGCCGCATGAGCGTATCGCCGCCGCGATGCTGCAGCACGATGTGGCTGAAGATGTAGGGGACGAGTTCGGTGTGCCGCCACATGGCCTCCCTGATTTCCGTGCGCGTGGCGTCCTCCCAGTGGCTCGGGCGGCGTTCGCCGTGGCCGCCGTTGAGAAACAGGCCGCAGAACGTCGAGAACTGTGCCCAGCGCACATAGAGCTTGGGCGGCACATCGCCCCCGCTGAAGCCGCCGACATCCGACCCGATGACGCCATAGCCTTTGCGTGCACTTTCGAGGATGTCGCGCAGGGCTTCCTCGAGCCCCTCTTCTTCTTCTTTCCACGTATGATCTTGGTCGCCCACCCAGGTCACCGGGGCGGCATCGAGCGGGGCGAAGCCGCGGACGTGCGTGTAGGGGATCATGTTGTCGATAGCACGGGACAGCGTGATGAACTCGGGATTCTGACTGAGACCGTGCTGATATTCGCCGCGGTAGTAGTGGTCCATATAGGTTCGCATGGTCATATAGCCGCTGTGCGTCTTCTGGTAGGGGATGGGCACGGACCCGAGCATGCTCGAGAAAAACGTGGCCGTGCCGTCAAGCTTCCAGCCGTCGATACCCCAGTCGAACACATCCTGCTGCAATCCGCGCCACCAGGCCATAGCCGCCGGGTTTGTGTAATCGACGAACCCGCCGCGGCCTTTCCACCAGTCCACCTGGTAGTCGCCGCCCGCGAGATACTCCGCCCCGGCCGCCTCGTTGAACCAGGCGGACGAATCGTGAATCGCCGTGTCGTCGTTTTCGCTGTTGACCATACAGGTCATCCACAGCACGACCCGGTAGTCCTGGTCCTCGAGGCGCGCAAAGAAGGCTTCGGGATCCGGGTAGCGATCCGTGTCGACGATGAAGTCGTTGTACCGCATGGACCATGGGCTGTCGATGAGAATCGTGCGCACGGGAAAGTCGTGCTTGCGGTAGTCGGCGAGCATCTCCTCGACATAGGCCGCTGTGTTCACATCGTCCTCCCATACCCAGCACTCGAGCGCCCAGGCCGGGGTGATGGGTATGCTTTCCCCATGATCACGAAACCACAGGCCCCCCCACGCCGGGTACACCAGAACGGCATAAAACAGGCCGGCCACGAGCAGGATGACGAGAACGAGGATTTTCAGAAGACATCCGGGCCAGCGGCGGCAGTTGTTGTCGGGGAATTGGGTGGACATAATGCAACCTCCTACCCACCGATACTAGCAGATGGGGGCATTGGAGGGCGAACCAGAAGCGGCGGGACCGGGGATGGCGATCGTAAGCCGGGTCACGAAACGGGTTTGACACCCATGGCGAAAATGCGGTAGCATGCGGCAATGTCTGTGTGACGTGGAATCCGCCGCGTCCAAGCACCTCGCCGATTCTGGGGCATTTTCACGCACTTTTCCATAGGAGGCGCTTCGCGGCAGGCCACCATAAGCCGTTGTGACCTAAGGAGATCATTGTGAGTAAGAGGACTTTTCAACCGTCGAACACCCGGCGCAAGCACAACCATGGGTTTCGTGCGCGCATGGCCACCAAAGGCGGCCGCCGGGTGATCGCGAATCGCCGGCGCAAGGGGCGCAAGCGCCTCTCCGCCTGAGCGGGGGATACCGAGCGCCTCCCGTGCTGGCACCATACACGCTTCCCGCGCGTGCCCGCCTGCGCACACGCCGTGAGTTCGACTTCGTTTTTCGGAAAGGCCGCAAACTGGTAGGCGCCGCCTACATCTGCTATGTGGCCCGGCAACCCGAAACCGGCACCAAGCTGGGGATGGCGGTATCACGCAAGGTGGGGAATGCCGTGGTGCGTAATCGGGTGAAGCGCCATATTCGTGAGTTTTTCCGTATGCACCGGGCGCAACTCCCGGCCGGCACACACCTCGTGGTGGTGGCGCGACCGCGGGCGGCCGGCTTCGAGAATGCCCGGGAAAGCGCCAAGGCACTGCACGGCATCCTTGTGCGTGGGGAATGGCTTGATGGGTAGATTGCTGATTCTTATGACACGCCTCTACCAGAAGACCTTGTCCCCCCTGCTCGGGCAGCATTGCCGCTTCTACCCAAGTTGTTCCCAATACGCGATCGAGGCTATCGAGATGCACGGTGCGATCAAGGGCACGGCGCTGGCCTTATGGCGCATACTCCGGTGTCAGCCGCTGTGCGCCGGCGGGCACGACCCCGTGCCGCCGCCGAAAACGAGACGCCGCGCATGAAGGCGCCATTACAGACAACAACACTTCGGCCCCGCGCGAAGCATAAACGTCAAACCGTGTCCTGGACTATGATGGCGCACCCGCACAAGCCCTGGGGTGCTGGCCGCTCGTGACAACACGCCCGCGGAGGGCCCATGCTACTGGGTGAAAAAAACGATTCCCCGTCTGGCAGTCATCAGATAGTTATCCTGGCTGTCGTGCTCGTGGGCGCACTCGTCCTGCCCTTTGTTATGACGCAATGGATGGCGCCGCCTGCCGAAGAAACGGCCGCCCAGCAAACGGGATTGGCGGAAAGTCCGGCAGCAGAAGACACGCCTGCGGAAGACACGCCTGCGGAAGACACGCCTGCGGAAGACACGCCTGCGGAAGATACGCCTGCGGAAGATACGCCTGCGG
>CAZMVU010000182.1:1235-3440 GCA_964569295.1 uncultured Nitrospirales bacterium | reverse complement strand
ACGCCTGCGGAAGACACGCCTGCGGAAGATACGCCTGCGGAAGATACGCCTGCGGAAGAAGAACAAGCACGCCGGGAAAATGTCGCGGATGAGGCCGGGGAATTGGTGCTGCCGGAAGCGGAGGCGAACGAACCGGACGACCATGTGCAAATCGAAAACGCCCACCTCCGGCTCGAATTTACCGCTGTCGGCGCACGGCTTCGCCGCGCCTGGGTACTCGTGGGCAAGACGGAAGAGGCGCACCCGCAACTGGTCGAAATGAACCCCGATGTACCGGATGGGAAAGCCTTCCTGCCCATGGACGTGCTGAACCTCCGGCCGGATGAGTCTTGGCAGGGCACGGAACTCAGCCGCACCCGCTGGGACTACACGCTGGAGGAAACCGGCCAGGGCGTTCGTTTCTCCGTCGAGAAGCCGGGGGTCGCGCGCATCACCAAGACCTTTACGCTGCTCCCTGACCACCACCTTGTCGATCTCGATGTCGCCTACGAAAACCTTACCGGGCACACGCAGCGACTGGGCATGGACCGCCATATACCCGCTTTCTCCGTGACCTGGGAGCCGAACTTACGCTCGGGCGAGGAAGACCGCTGGGGCGCCCAACAGTCTGTGGTATGGCGTAAGGGCGGCGAGAACGACAGCGTGAGCACGAGCAACCTCGAACCGCCGGCCTCCGCCACCGGCTATTCGGAAAAAGTGTCCGAGCCCACCTGGATGGCCGTGCGTTCGACGTACTTCCTCATGGCGATGCGCCCGCGCAATGGCCTGCCGGAACCGGCGTCCGCACCGCAGAACAGCGCGCAGGATAGTGCGCAGGATTCCGATGCCCACTGGAGCACCGGCCTCTGGGGTTGGATCGCGGGTACGCCCGAAGCATTCCGCGTGGGCCTTGCCGTGCCCCGTACTGAAGTCGCCGGCGGGGATAGCTTCGACACTGCCTTCCGCTACTACATTGGCCCTACCCACCTCGAAACGCTCCAGACCGCCGCCGACTACGGTTTCCCCGAGCTCGAGGAAGCGCTCCAATTCTTCACTATGTTCGGGTTCATGGACACCTTCTCGAAGTTCCTGCTCACCCTCCTACACTTCTTCCATGACAGCATCTACGCCAACTACGGCGTGGCTATCATCCTGCTTACCATCCTCGTGCGCCTGGTCGTGTTTCCGCTCACGCTCAAGAGCATGAAAAGCATGAAGCGCATGCAGCTCCTCCAGCCCGAGATCGCGAAGATCAAGGAGGAGTATGGCGACGAACCGCAGGAGTTCCAGAAGCGCACGATGGAGCTCTACAAGCAGTATGGCGTCAACCCCTTGGGCGGCTGCATGCCCTTAATGTTCCAGATGCCCGTGTTCATTGCGCTCTATCGTATGCTGTGGAGTGCGTTCGAACTGCGCGGCGCCGAGTTCCTCTGGATATCCGATCTGTCGCAGCAAGACGCCCTGTTCACGTTGCCTTTCGAAATTCCGCTCGTCCTCTTCTCGATCGATTCGATAAACCTGCTGCCCATACTCATGGCGGTGGCCATGCTCATCAGCCAGAAAATGACCCCCACCACCGCCGCTGTGAACCCGCAGCAAAAAACCATCATGACTGTCATGCCGGTAATGTTCAGCGTAATCCTGTACAACTACGCCTCCGGCTTGAACCTGTACATTCTAACCAGCACGCTCCTGGGTATCGGCCAGAATTTTCTCGTCCGCGCGCAAAACGTGGAGCTGACCCCCAAGGAGCAGAAACCGAAAGCGGCCGCCAAGCGTAAACCGCAGCACTTTTACAATGCCGCCCAGGCCAAGAAACGCGAAATGGCCAAAGAAGCCCGCAAAAGAAAGAGCCGCCCTAAAGGCAAGGGCGCCAGCGGCGAAAAGCGGTAAACGCCAGGCGGGTCGTCAACCCGGCGGTACGGCCACACACAACATCGCGCGCCGCCGCCTCTCAGGAGAGTTACGATGCATTCAGTTGAAGCGAGCGCCACTACACGCAAGGAAGCCATCCAGAACGCTCTCGACGAATTGGGCGTCGAAATGCACGATGTCGAGAACATCGAAATCGTCGACGAAGGGAGCCGGGGAATCTTCGGCATCGGCGCGCGCCCCGTGCGCGTGCGAGTCAGCGTTGCCAAGGCGCCGCCGAAAAAGAGCGGCGAGGAGAGGCGCCCAGACACGCGCCAGAAGGACTCCCGCCAGAAGGACACCCGCCAGAAGGAC
>CAZMVU010000182.1:0-1135 GCA_964569295.1 uncultured Nitrospirales bacterium | reverse complement strand
AAGGACACCCGCCAGAAGGACACCCGCCAGAAGGACTCCCGCCAGAAGGAGCAGCCACGCGGGAAAGCGGAACGCAGCGTCAATGCGGAAGCCAAGCCGTCCCGTGACAAGCGCGACGACGAACAGGCCAAAGACGGCAACGGCGCGCAGGAAAAGGAAGGCGGTGCGGAAGGTCAGCGGCGTCCACGTCGAAGCCGCAGTGTGCGGCGGCCGAAGCGCGGAAGCCGGAACAACGGGGAGCAGGCAGCGGCCGCCAGCCAGCCGGAAAAGCGTGATCAGGAGGCGGTTTCGGCCTCTGGCAACCGCGGCAGCGGAAGCCAGGAACGTCCCCGGCGCGACCGCGATGCGGCGCCCCAACAGATGTACCCCGAACAAGCGCGCGAGCGGGCGGAAGATATCGAGGTGACCCCGCTCTCCGAGGAGCAGGGACGTGAAGCGGCCGCCCTCATGCAGGAGATCATCAACAAGATGGGCATGGAGGCGAAGGTCGACTACCGCCGCACGGACGACGACACCGCCCGCCTCGATATCGCGTCGGAAGACAGCGCCTTACTCATCGGCCGCAAAGGGCGCAACCTGCAGGCCATGCAATACATCATCAACCGCATGGTGTCGCGGGAGGAAGATGCCGACCTTACCGAGCGTCTCGTGACCGATATCGAGGGCTATGTGGACCGGCGCAAGGCCTCCCTCGAGGACATGGCGCAGAACATGGCGGAGAAAGCCAAGCAGACCGGCCGCGATATGCGCCTCAAGCCCATGAGTCCCCAGGAGCGGCGTATCGTCCACCTCACATTGCGTGACGATGAAGAAGTGCGCACTTTTTCGCTGGGTGAATCGCTCTACCGTACCATTGTTATCAGTCCCAAGAACAAGCAAGACAGCGCTCGCGGTACCGGCGGCGGCAGTAATCGCGGTGGCCGAGGGCGTGGACGCGGTGGCCGTGGACGCCGTGGCGGGCGTGCCCGTGGCAGCGGCAGCGGCAGCGGCAGCGGCGAAAACCAGCAGGGCGCGGCGGCCCCGTCCGAGAACAAGGAAAGCGGCGGCGAAGAGGCGTAGTGCGCGCCCCCTCTCCTTTTCATAATTCTTTAGCCGTATGGCGCAAGGGAGCGCACGTGTTTCGCCAATCTGCCCT
>CAZMVU010000181.1:0-10266 GCA_964569295.1 uncultured Nitrospirales bacterium | reverse complement strand
TGCCCGAATAACTTCTTGTTGTTCTTTATACGAGTCAGTGCCTAAGGCACTAAAGAATTTCTCATTTTTTGTGTTATGCTGGGGATGGGGGAAAAGGCCCATGCTCCGACGACGCAAGAAACCGGTTCCCGCGGAACAAGGCACGGCAAACGGCCGCACAGCCTCCGCGCGCGGCCCCAGGGCTGGCCCGGTCACGGTTCTTGTGCTCGTCGCCGGCGTGCTGCTGCTGTTTGCCCTGGGCGAGGGCGTTACGCGTGTATTCCTGGCGCGCTATGGCGCGCCCGGTCTCCACCTCTTGGTCGAGGACTACGCGCGGCTGGCCCGGGGCGACACCACGCGATTCCGGTTTGTACCGGATCCCGTGTTGCCCTACCGGCTGAAGCCGGATTTCGTGTCGCGCCCGGACAGCGCCGGGCAGCAAACCCGCCACAACGCCGCTGGCTTTCGCGCGGATGCCCCGTTTCCGGCGAAGCGGCCTGGCGTATTGCGCATAGTGTGTCTGGGCGGCTCCACCACCTACGGTGTGGGCGTGACCGCGAACAGCGCCACCTACCCCGCCGCGCTCGAGCGGTTCCTGAACGGGGATTTCCGCCCGCCGGCGTGGGATGCGGCCGAAGTGTTCAACCTCGGTGTGGGCGGCTACACCACACGCGAGGTGGCGCTTACCCTGGACCAGTACGCGCTGCCCCTCCAGCCCGATATCGTCTTGCTACAGTCCGGGTTCAACGACATCGCGCCGCGGTTCTACGCCGATTTCGAGCCCGGCTACCGGCACTTCCGCAAGAAGATGAAGAACCTCGCGCTCAACCCCGCCGCCCGCGTGCTCCTGCGCTCTCGCCTGATAACCGTCGCTGCATGGGCCGCCGGCATGGCCGAGCCGCTTACCTTGCAGTCGCGAACCCAGTATCCGTTGCCGCCGGCCGCGGAGGCGCATGGCAATCTCGCGCGCCACGGGCCCGAAACCTATCGCGCACACCTCACCGCCATGGTCGAGCGCATCCAACGCGAGGGCATTCAGGCGTGGTTGCTCACCCAGGCCCACCACTTTTGCCCGGCCTTCGAGGCGCCCACGGAAGAAATGCGCCTGCTCGATAAGGCCTACCGCCGCGGCCTCATCGAACACAACGCCGTGCAGCGCCAGGTCGCACGCGACACCGCCGCGCGGCTGGTTGACCTCGAGCAAGCCATGCCGCCCACCCGGACCCACTTTCAGGATCCCATCCACATGACCGAAGCCGGCAACCTCGTCAAAGCGCGGGTTATCGCCGAGCAGATTCACCGGCGATTACCGCCGCCACGTGGTGCCCGCAAGACCGCGCCATGACACCGGAGGCCGGCGCCGGCCGCCAGCCATGGCGCGTGCCGGCCTGGGCCGAGATGATCACGAGTAGGTCACGGTTGAACAATCGTAGACGCCGTGATCCGGGTGTCGCATGGCTTTTCGCACTGTGCGTGTTCACGCGTGAGTAATCTTCCCGCGCAGCACGCCCTACCCCCGCCCACCAGTTTCACGCCCAGGGCCGCGAAAACCGGCAAGAACAGCGCATTTATGACCGTGCGCAGCCGGAATCCGCGTTCAGATTGAACTGCTGCGATTGGAACCGGTGCATGTGGCATAGAAATTGCTAATTACCGATGACCACGCCCTGTGGACCGTGCCAGGTTGCGGTGGTGTCGCGGCGAACGTTCGCCGTGGGGGAAGCAGACGAACAAAAACAAGAGCCCGCATTCGGGCCGTACAAGTGAGGTGTGTCATGTTTATCGATCCAGAAGCAGCGCTCAATAAGACGGATGTCAAGACCAATTCCAGGCTGGTTGTTTCGTGGTTAACGGCTGTCCGGGGCTATCGGGTGAAACTGCGTACCATGCAACCGCGCGCGGGCATGTTCGGTACCGTGAAGTACACCCAGATGTGGCTCCTGGAAGCACCGGCCTCCGCCGGCAACGGACGCAAGCAGTAGGCCTGCCCCGCCACTCGAACCGCGCATCCCGTTGGGGGGATGGGGAGGGTTCCCCATAGGATTCTCAGCGCTCAAAGCGCGTAACCGTAAGCTTTCAGCCGTTTGCCGTACTTCATAACCGCGCCGGTACCGGCGCGGGGCGCGGTTCTGGCTCACCGGCGTTTTCTATGAGTCACGATGTATGCGCCCTCTGGACTGCGGCGCCAAGCCACCGCAGTCCAAAGTAGCGCCCGCGGCAAGGCTATACCCGTCGCACGCTGGTATTCGCTATCACGGAACAGATTGGCAAAACGAGTGCGCCGCGTTGCGCCATACGGCTAACGCGGGCGTTGCCCGCAACCCAAGGATCGAAAGGCGTGTTCCCCGGTTGTTGGCTCGCGGTTCGGAGAGACTTGGGATTAGGCCCCGGGGCTTGTCTCCGGAGCGCCGAAGGCGCGGTTCCATACCAGCCCGGGCCGCAGGCCCGGGTTAGGGATGCGCCGTTCCCCAAGCGCTGAAGGTGCGTGCCATCAAGACCTATGGCTCGGGCCTTCAGCCCTTTGGTGTGCGGGGTGCCGGGTGCCCCGGGCCTTCGGCCCGGGCTGGTATAGTACGGGCCGTTGGCCCTGAAGAGAGGGCGAACTCTGGTCTTCCGCGAGGGATGCCGGTGCGTGCGGCGCTGCTCCCTGCCGTCACAAGCGGGCGGCTACGCAGCAAATGCGTTGGCCGCCCGTTTCGTGTCTTGCCCGGCGTTACCGCCAGCCCCCCCCCCCCCGACACATCAATCCTTGGTCAGTCGTGACCAACTGTTGACCGCCAGGTCGGCAGCGCGCCAAGCGCGCTGTCGTGGACAACCTGTTTCTTGAGCAATAGTTAGCACTCGTAAAGAATAAGTGGCATGTCTCTTGCTCATTTTAGAACCTGTGTCCGTTTTGTCACGCACAAAGGATAATGCAAAGGAGGAAGAGTGAAGATGAGAAACGTTTTTGTCATGGGCCTCGTGTTGGCCTGCCTGACCCCTGTGGCCTCGGCCACATCCATTACAGGAGACCCGCTCGGTGACGGGTGGGTCTATGGCGGAAATTCGCTTGAGAACGGGGTCTATGTCAACGGTTCCGCAAACTATGGCTATGACGTTTACAGCCTGGTGACGACTATCTCCGCGGGCTCGAACCTCGAGATCGGCGATGGCGACAACTCCTGGGTGGCCGGGGACACGGTAGTGGGTGTGGGTGGTGTTTTGAACAGCATCACGGCCGAAGATGCCGGCTGGGACGCCTTTACCGGTAACTCCGTCAATGAGTTACTGCCAGGGGACGGCACAGGTCCTAAACTGGTCGGAAAGTTCGGTACTGATGAATCCAACTTTTCCGCGAGTGAGACAGCCCCGGATTCCGGAAATGGCGGAGGCAGCACGAGCAGCAACGGGGGACACGGCACGGTGTTTATGCGCAGTTCAGGATACAACGATGCCGATTACTGGGCAGAGAATACCGGCCTCATCATGCCCCCTGCTCCCGACGGCTTTGAGGATGATGACGAGTCCGACCACGTGCAGCGCGTCAACAGCAGTAATGGTTACGAACACATCAACAATGAAGTCGGCCGGCTTATCTGGGACTGGGACGAAGACTCCTCCCAACTCTCTGGCTGGGAAATGCTGCTGAACGTGTCACTGCTCGACCGCCTCGAATCCGGCGGCGGTTCTGGTCCCATCTCCAGTGAAGGAGACTACGCCATCGTGTGCCTTCAAGATGGTGACAATGCGTACACCAACGCCCTCACCCAACTTAGCGCCCCGGCCCCGGTGCCCGAGCCGGCGTCGCTTGGGCTGCTGGGCCTGGGTCTGGCGGGGGTTGTCGTGGCGCGGCGCAGGCGCAAGGCCTGAGTTTCGTCATTTCATAGCGTGTTTAACGGTGCCGGGTGCGCGTGCCTGCGGGTTCGCGCACCCGGTCTGTTTGTGTTTCTCCGGCCGATTGATACCCTGCCGGGCACCGCCTCGGGGAATCGGCCTTTCCCGCCGCGCGCCCTGGCGATGGGCCAGAACCGCCCCCAGCGCCGATACCGGGGAGGGTGACCTGGGCCTGCGGCGCAGGCTGGTATGGTAGGGGCCGTTGGCCCTGCAGAAACGGCGCGTTCTGGTATACAGGGAGGGCAACTGTCCCCGCGATGCGGGAATAGAGCATCCCGGGGAGGGCGCGTACCTGCCCACCGGCTTGTCCTCCGTAGCGCCTTGGCACAGGGGGAATCGTCTTCGCGAAGGGGGGGCAGCGAGACGGTGTTGCCGCTGGTTTTGCGGCCTTGGGTTACCGCGCCGTGGAATCTGGTTTTAGTGTTCTATCATGTCTTTCCTGAAAAAGTCGCGGGATTTGACAAGTGGAATTATTGAATGTATATTGGTTCAGTGAATATGCGTTCATTCAAAACAGACCTGTCCGAGGCAACCCCCGCGGATCCAAGCAATGCCCGTGACCGCAGCCGCATGGAAACGCACCGGCGCTTGCAGGAAACGGGACTCGCGCTGTTCGCGGCGCAGGGCGTTGGCAATACGCGGGCCACGGATATAGCCCAGGAGGCGGGTGTCGCCGTGGGAACGTTGTATCTGCACTTTGGTGACAAGCGGGGGTTGTTGCGCGCCATTCTATTGGCTGGAATCGAGGAGTTATTGGCGCCGCTGCATAAACTACCGGTGAACCCGCCGGGTGATATGGCGGCGTCGATTCGCGCGCACACGCGGATTATGGTGGATTTCGCGGGCCGGCACCGGGATCTCTGCCGGGTGTTGTTCGATCCGGAATCGCAGCGGCTGGATGTGAACCCGGAAATCATGGATTACCTCGTGTCGATGCACGAGAAGCGGCTTGTCGAGGCGATGGAACACGGGCGCGTACCGGCGGGTTTGAACCCCACGATTACGGCCCATGCGGTGGTGGGTATGCTGGTCAAGGTGTTGGACGCGTGGACGCGGGATCCGGGTTGGGCGGACCGCGATGCCCTTGTCGATACCGTTACCCGCTTGCGTGTATCGGGAATACAACCGGCACCAGGTTCCGCATGAGGAGTATGCCGTGATAAAACGGGCGTTGAGCATCGTATTGGCGGTTATGGCGTCAGCCGGTCCGGGATTAACCGCGCAGGAATCGCTTACCTTCGAGCAGGCGGTGAACCGGGTACGTGCGCGCAATGAGGCAATCAAAGCGGCGCATGCGCAGGTGAGCGAGGCAGACGCTGAACGCAAGGCAGCCCGGGGCTTGCGCTACCCGGAAGTGGGGGTTGTGTTTCGCCACTATTTCCTTGATGATCCCATCGTAATCGGGCTTGATGTGGCCTTCCTTTCCCTCGATTTTCCCGTACAGCGCGATGAATTCTGGGAGGGCCAATTGCAATTTCAATGGCCGTTGTATACCGGTGGCCGGATCAACGCGGCAAACGAGGCGGCAGCCGGCCAGCAGGCGGAGGTGCAGGCGGACCTGCGCCAGACGGAGCATGGCTTGATTACGGAGCTGGCGGAGCGCTACTACGGCGTGGTGCTGGCGTCGCGGGCGAAAGAGGTGCAGGCGCTGAAGGTGCAAGTTATGGAAGCGCACGAGAAGCGCGCCCGGCGCTTGTTCGACGAGGGGATCATCGCGCGGATCGAGTATTTGAACGTGCAGGTAGCCGTTTCCGAGGCGCGGGTCGCGCTCGAGGAGGCGCAACGGCAGGTGGCGATTGTTGGCGAGGCGTTGGCGAACACGGTGGCCGCCGCGGAACCGCCCACACCGGTATCGCGGCTTTTTCTCTTGCCGGAAATTGCGCCGCTCGATACCTTTCGGGGCATGGTAAACGCGTCGCATCCCGTGTTGGCAAAGCTCGATGCGAAGGGGGACCAGGCGGAACAAGGGGTGCGTGCGGCAAAGGGGGAACTGAAGCCCACGGTCTATGCCTTCGGCCAACGGGAACTCGTGCCCGGCCACCTCACCATGCTGGACCCGGAATGGGCGGCGGGCGTCGGGGTCGAATACAAGCTGTTTCAGGGCGGACGCCGGTCGGCGAAGGTGAGCGCGGCCAAGGCCGTCACCGAGCGGGTCGGGCACTTGCGTGAAAAATACGCCCGCGACCTGGAGACGCTGGTCGTGAAGCGCTATCAGGAATTGCACCAGGCCCGGGAACGCTACCGGGGGCTCGAGAAAACCCTTGAACTTACCGACGAGAACCTGCGTGTGCGCACGCGTGCCTTCGAGGAAGGGGTGGCCACGTCGGTCGAGGTGGTGGACGCCACACTGAGCCATGCCCGTGCGCAACTAGGCCGATTCAAGGCGGCCTTCGACTATGACGTGGCGTTTTTCCAATTGTTGGAAGCGAGCGGGCGGTCCGCCGCATGGAAAGCGCACCTGGCCCATGCGGAACCCATCCCGGAACATGCGAATGACATGGCCCCGGATGCGGCGCCCGATGCGGTGCCCGCCCAAGCCGTGTTTCCGACTATGGAGTAGTACACCGATGATTCGACATCCCCGCCTCGTGGCGATCTTCATCATAGCCGTGGTATTGACCGGTTTGTCCGTATCCGCGTGGGTTCTCATGGAGCCGGAGCCCGACTATCTGCAGGGTGAGGTGGAGGCCACCACCGTCAATGTGTCGGCGAAGATTCCCGGCCGGGTGGAGGTGTTGCCGGCGGAAGAAGGGGAGCAAATCGCGGCGGGCGCGGTGGTCGCGGAGTTGGACAGTGTGCAACTCCAGGCGAAGCGGCAACAGGCGGAAGCGGCGCAGGAGGCCGCGGGCGCGCAGTACCGCAAGGCAAAAAAGGGGGCGCGCGAGCAAGAGATTCGCGCGGCATACAACAAATACCTCGAGGCGCAAGCGGGCACGGACTTGGCGCGGAAAAGTTATGACCGAGTGGAGCGGCTGTATACGGATGGGGTGGTGCCGGCGCAGCGCCGGGATGAGGTGAAGGGGAAGTATGAAATGACGATGAAGCTGATGGCGGCGGCGAAGGCGATGTATGACATGGCGGTGGCGGGCGCCCGGGAAGAAGACAAGGCGGCGGCGGGTGCGCTGGTGGACAAGGCGGGCGGCGCGGTGGCGGAGGTGATGTCGTATATCGCGGAGGCGGAGGTGCGCGCGCCGGTCGGTGGTGAAGTGTATGAACACGTCGTGAACGTGGGTGAGCTGGCATCGGCGGGCATGCCGCTTGTAACGCTCGTGGACCTGGACGATGTGTGGGTAACCTTCAATGTGCGGGAAGACCGGTTGGGCGGCCTCGCCATGGGGGATACGCTCGAGGGGCAGGTGCCGGCCCTCGATTTTGCCACGGTCACGTTGCGGGTCACGTATATTGCCGCCCTGGGCGAATTCGCCATGTGGCGGGCTACGAGCGCACAAGGCGGGTTTGACCTGCGCACGTTCGAGGTGCGCGCAGAGCCGGTGACGCCCGTCGAGGGCCTGCGGCCGGGCATGAGCATGCTTGTCCCCTGGAACAGCGGTCAACAACCGGAACCGCTCGGGCAGTGGCGTGACTGGTTGCCGGCGTGGCTCACGAAGTGGCTGCCGGAACGCGGCGATTCATGAGGGAGCCGGCGGAGCAAGAACGGCGCACGGGCGCATGGCGCTGTCTGTGTCGTGTCGTGGGGCGGGAACTTGGTTTCATCGCACACAGCCCGTTCTGCACGCTTTTCATCTTCATTCTGCCGGTTTTGAGTTTTGGCCTGTTGTGGGGCATTTTCTACCATGAGGTGCCGCGGAACCTGCCGATCGCCGTGCGCGACGCGGACGAATCGCCCTTATCGCGCAAGCTGGTGCGCATGACCGATGCCTCGTCGCTGGTGGCGGTGGCAACGCAGGTAGACGATATGGAGAAGGGGGCGGCGACGGTGCGGCGAGGTGAGACCTATGCCGTGTTGAACATCCCGGCGGATTTCGAGCGGGATATCCTGCGCGGCGAGGCCGCGCCGGTCGTGCTTTATTACAACAACCAATCCCTGTTGGTCAGCGTACTGGTAAGTAAGTCGGTGCGGGAGGCGGTGGGCACGCTATCGGCAGGGGTGGACATAAAGCGGCGGGTGGCGAAGGGCGAACACACGGCAATGGCCATGGAACACTACGAGCCTATCGTGGTGGATGAGCACCCGCTTTTCAATCCCAACCTGAACTACCGCTACTTTCTGCTGCCGCTTATTCTTGCGGCGATGATGCAAGTTTTCGTCATTATAATGGCGGTAAAAGCCATCGGCACTGAACTGAAACTCGGCACCGCCGCGCATTGGCTGGCGACAGCCGGGGGGCGTCCCTGGATAGCGCTCACGGGCAAGCAGTTGCCGTACACATTGTGCTATGTGGTGCTCACGGCCTTTATGTTGGCGCTGCTCGTGCGTTATGCCGGGGTGCCCATCTACGGCAATTTGACAGTGCTCATTGTGGCGAGCCTGCTTTTCGTGCTGGCCTATCAGAATATGGGCTTCGTGATGGTGGCCGTGTCGGCGAACCTGCGGTTGGCGAACAGCCTGGCGGGCTTCTACGCGGGCCCGGCCTTTGCCTACACCGGCGTGTCCTTTCCGATTATCGGCATGCCGCCGGCGGCCAAGGTATTCAGCGCGCTGTTGCCCATCAGCCATTATCTGGCGGTGTTTGTGCAACAGACGCTGCGGGGGGCGCCTATCGAGGCCTCGTACGGGCCGCTGCTGGCGCTGGTGGCGTTTGTGGTGTTGCCGCCCATCATCCTGATGCCGCGTATGCACCGGCTGATGCGGAATCCGGCCTATTGGGGACGGATATGAGTGCAATTCTTCATAACTTGTTCGGGGAGTACCGGGCCATTTTCCGGGACAAAGGCGTGCTGCTGATCTTTCTGGGCGGCCTTATCATCTACACGATGTACTACCCGCTGCCGTATTCCGGGGAAGTACTGAAAGAACTGCCGGTGGTACCGGTTGATCTGGACGACTCCGCGCTGAGCCGTAAGTTGATGAACTGGGCGGACGGCGCAGAACAGGTGGCCCTGGTATATCCGACGCGCAATCTTGTAGAAGCGCGGCGGCGCGTGCTCATGGGGGAGGCGAGTGGGGTCTTCCTTATTCCGGAAGACTTCGAGGAGGATGTACTGCGCGGAGAACAGGCGGCGGTCTCCGTCTACGCGGATGCGTCGTATTTCCTCATTTATCGCCAAATACTGACCGGCCTCTACAGTGCCTCGGCCACGCTGTCTGCCGGGATTGAGATCAAGCGGCTTACGGCAGCGGGGTATGGCACGCAGCATGCCATGGCCGCGCGCGACCCGGTCATGCTCGACACCCGCCCGTTGTTCAATCCGGCGAGCGGCTATGCGACCTATATCGTGCCGGGGGTGTTGGTGCTTATCATGCAGCAGACGCTGCTCATTGGCATCGGCATGTTGGGGGGCACGCGCAACGAGCGTTGGGGAGGCGCCGGGCCGGTGGGGCAAGAAAGCTACCTCGCGGTGCTCATCGGGCGCGGGGCCGCCTATTTTAGCATTTATATTTTATATCCTGTGTTCTATTACTGTGTCGTATTTCCGGTGTTCGATTTGCCGTGGCGCGCCGGCATGATAGACGTGCTGATTTTTCTGACGCCCTTTGTGTTGGCGGTGGTTTTTCTGGGGTTGACATTGAGTGTCTTTTTGCGCAGCCGCGAATTGTCGATACCGGTCCTGATCTTCACCTCGCTGCCGGCCGTCTTTCTCATGGGGTTTGCCTGGCCGGCGCAGGCGATCCCGATGTGGTTGCGGCAGCTTGCATTGGTATTGCCGAGCACGCCGGGGGTGCTCGGATTCATTCGGCTTAACCAGATGGAGGCGAGCCTGCAGCAAGTACGCTACGAATGGTTCCAGTTGTGGGGCCTGTGCTTCCTCTATTTCTTGCTGGCGTGGGTGGCTATGCACCAGCGGCCCTCCGCCAAACCGCGGCCGCATCCGTATTTGCCGGAAACGGAGTAGCCAGCGGGCGCAAGTGGCGTATGTTCCCGCCGCCCTCCGCTCCCGCATTCGTGCTCCGCGCTGCGGAGGTCTGGGCAAATAACAGGTTTTCGGCTCGATGAGGGGATTCATATTTTTGGGCAAGAGGCGCAAACCGTGCGGCAGAAAGATGGCCCCGAAGTGGTGGCAGCCTGCGCATCGAACAGGTGCCGCCAGCCACGCCATTCCAGCCCCACGTCTTGGAACTGCTCGGGATCACGCCGTAGTGGCCTGTACCCAGTAGCGGAACATTTTAATCTGAGCCTAAATGCTTGGAGGACAGGCATTTAAGCTTGTTCTGCGCCTGGAACTTCGGTGTAAACAATGGGTGCAGTTCTTCTACTACCGATGTTTTGGTTCCTTCGTGCCCGTTGTGAGCAA
>CAZMVU010000180.1:0-10326 GCA_964569295.1 uncultured Nitrospirales bacterium | reverse complement strand
AATCGTGCCGATGTTCACATGCGGCTTGTTGCGTTCAAACTTTTGCTTGGCCATGACGGTGCGTTTCCTCCACTGCGTTTACTCGGGCGGCGCCTCTTTCGGCCGCATGCGCAATGTTTCCTGTCCAATCGTTCACGGAAGCAACGGTGTGCTTCCTTTTCTCGCTAGTGAAAGCGGTACGTGCTGCCCGCTTTTTCCATAATGTCGTTGGCGATCGAGGCGGGCACGGGCTCGTACTTCGCGAATTCCATGCTGTAGGTGGCCCGGCCCTGGGTGCGCGAACGAATGTCGTTGGCATAGCCGAACATTTCGGCCAAGGGTACGATGCCGGTGATCTCCTTGATCATGCCGTCGCCGGTGATGCCTTCCAAGCGGCCGCGCCGCCCGCTGAAATCGTTCATAATCTCGCCGGTAAACTCTTCCGGGCATACGACTTCGACCTTCATGACGGGCTCGAGCAGGACGGGGTTCGCCTTGGGCACGGCCTCCTTGAGGGCCATCGAAGCGGCAATCTGGAAGGCCATCTCCGAGGAATCGACCTCGTGATAATCGCCGTCAAACAGCGTGACCTTCACATCGATGGTCGGGTATCCGGAGAGAATCCCGGTCTCGAGCGCTTCGCGCGCGCCCTTTTCGACGGCGGGAATGAATTCCTTGGGGATCGTACCGCCGACAATCTTGTCTACGAACGTGAATTGGCTGTTCGGTTCGCCCGGCTCGACGCGAATCTTGACCTTGCCAAACTGGCCGCGGCCGCCTGACTGGCGTACGAAGTTGCCCTCGGCCTCGGCCTCGCCGCGAATGGATTCCCGGTAGGAGACCATGGGCCGGCCGACGTTTGCGTGCACGTTGAACTCGCGCTGCAGACGGTCCACGATAATTTCGAGATGCAACTCGCCCATGCCGGAGATGATGGTCTGCCCCGTTTCGTCATCGCTGCGCACGCGGAAGGTGGGGTCTTCTTCGGTAAGCTTGTTGAGCGCTTCGGACATCTTGTCCTGGTCGGCCTTGGTCTTCGGCTCGATGGCGATGTAGACCACCGGCTCGGGGAAGTCGGCCGGCAGCAACGAGATGGGGTGCTTGCTGTCGCACAGGGTGTCGCCGGTGCTTGTGTTCTTGCAGCCAATGACCGCGGCGATAGCGCCCGTGCGGATTTCTTTGAGGTCGGTGCGCTCGTCGGCGTGCATCTCGAGGAGGCGGCCGAGGCGCTCCTTGCGGCCGGTACGCGCATTGAGCACCTGGTCGCCCTTGTAGAGCGTGCCGGAGTAGACGCGCACGAAGGTGAGCTTGCCGACATGGGGATCGGTAACGACCTTGAACGCCAGCGCGCAAAACGGGTCTTCGTCGCTTACGTGGCGGATTCTCTCGTGGTCTTGCTTGTGCGGTTCATGGCCCCTGGTGTCGCCCATGTCGATGGGTGAGGGCAGGTAATCCAATACGCCGTCGAGGACCAGCCGCACGCCCTTATTCTTGAGTGCTGTGCCGACGAAGACGGGAATAAGTTCGACAGCGAGGGTGGCTTTGCGAATGGCCTGCTTGAGTTCTTCTTCCTCGATGGGCTTTTCCTCGAGGTAATTCAGCATGATGTGGTCGTCGACCTCGGCGAGCTTTTCGATGAGTTCCGTGCGGCGAAGCGCGGCCTCCTCCTGAAGGTCCGGGGGGATATCGCCAACAATTTGCTTTACGCCGACGCCGTCGCCCTCCCAGGTGATGTACCGCAATGTGGCGAGGTCGATGACCGCACGGAAGTTGTCTTCGCTGCCGACGGGTATCTGGACGGGGACCGCGTTGGCGCCGAGGCGGGTGTGCATGGTCTTGACGGCATTCCAGAAGTCCGCGCCCACCCGGTCCATCTTGTTTACGAAGGCGATGCGCGGTACATTGTACCGGTCGGCCTGCCGCCAGACGGTCTCGGATTGGGGCTGGACACCGGCCACACCGCAGAAAACGGCGACGGCGCCGTCAAGCACGCGCAGGCTACGCTCGACCTCGGCGGTAAAATCGACGTGCCCGGGCGTATCGATGATGTTGATCCGGTGCCCCTTCCAATCGCACGCGGTAGCGGCGGAGGTAATGGTAATGCCCCGTTCACGCTCTTGCGCCATGTAGTCCATGGTGGCGGCGCCATCGTGTACTTCGCCAACACGGTGCAACCGGCCGGAATAATAGAGAATACGCTCCGTGACGGTCGTCTTACCCGCGTCGATATGCGCCATGATGCCGATGTTGCGCACACTGTTCAGGCGATGCTTTCGGGACATTGCTACCTCTTGCTATCTTTCCTGCCGTACGGCCGGCCGGAGCCGGGCGCCTGCTCGTTCCAGTTGCGCCCGCGGTACCGCCCGCAGGAAGGGAAAAGTCTTCCTCGATATCGCTTCGAGTTATGTTGGTTGCGGCCTGGGCCCCATGCGGGGCGGCCGTGGTGCCGTGGTTCAGTGTGGCCGTTCAGTGCGGCCGGCTAATACCGGAAATGGGCGAACGCCTTGTTGGCTTCGGCCATCCGGTGTGTGTCTTCTTTACGCTTTACGGTGGCGCCGGTGTTGTTGAGACAGTCGATGAGTTCGGCGGCGAGCCGCTCGCGCATGGTCTTTTCGCCGCGCTTGCGGGAGAATTCGATGACCCAGCGGAACGCGATCGATGTGCGCGTGTCGGCTGGAATCTCGACGGGCACCTGGTAGGTGGCGCCGCCCACGCGGCGCGCCTTCACATGCACCATGGGCTTGGCATTGTCGATGGCCCGGTTAAAGATCGTCATCGGATCCTCGTTGGGAATCTTCGAGTTGACGATGTCCAGCGCACCATAGACAATGGACTCCGCCACGCTCTTCTTGCCGCTCTTCATCACGGTATTGATGAATTTCATCAGCATTGTGCTGCCGTATTTCGCGTCCGGCATGGGCTGCCGTCTGCCGCTATCGCGTCGCCGTGCCATGTTTTCGCTTCCTTAACGCCCTGCCGGCCTCAGACCTTGGGCCGTTTCACGCCATATTTACTGCGGCTGTTCCAGCGGCCGTCGTGCAATTTCTTGCCGCCATCATCGCGCAGGGTCGCCTGGCCGCCCATGTCGCCCTGGGCGTCGAGCTTGCCACGCACGAGGTGGTAGCGCACGCCCGGAAGATCTTTCACGCGGCCGCCGCGGATCATTACCTGGGAGTGTTCTTGCAAATTGTGGCCGATGCCGGGAATATAGGAGGTCACTTCGCTGCCGTTCTTCAGGCGTACACGCGCCACCTTGCGAAGGGCCGAGTTCGGCTTCTTCGGCGTCATGGTGAACACGCGCGTGCAGGTGCCGGAGGCCTGCGGGGACCCCTTCAGCGCCGGCGACTTCGTCTTCGCATGCCGGCTCTTGCGGCAGTTCCTGACGAGCTGGTTAATCGTGGGCACGTCAACTCTCCCTTAATTCACGTCTTCGACCGCCCCAACGCACGGGGCGAACCTTGAAACAATCGCGTTACTTCCCGGCCGTGTCTCGCCTGGGGTCAGACCTCAAGCAACAGCCCTGCGGCCTACCCTGGCCGGAGACACAGAATGCACCCCCTAACACTTGCGGGGCATCGCCAAGACAACGGCCCGCAACCATAACATACGGGGGATGCTTTGTCAAGAGAACGTATGAAATGCGCATGAAGCGCTGCACCGGCACAGCGTGGTCACACACGACGCCAATGCAAGGAAATGAAAGTATGCCAAATTCCCGGGGGCCACGTCAAGCACAAACGCAACTTTTTTTCGTCCCCATGGTCCAAGCTGGGAACAACGCGATTGGCCCCTTGCCACGGCCCCCGAATGGCCGTACAATTGCCGGGGCGATACCCCGGGCATTTGCCATGCGCTACAGCCAAACAACGGAATAGGACACCCTGTATGAAACACGAAAGCAAGTTGCTCCGGCCTACTTTGGTAATCCTGCTCCTATCTCTCGTGGCCGCGGGCGCCGCCGCCGGTGCGGATACGGATTCTCTGCTTATCGTCTATACCAACGACATCCACGATCACCTGCGCAGCGACTACGACGGCCGCGGCGGCTTCGTACATGTGGCGGCGTACATCAAGCAGGTGCGCACGCAACGGAACGATGTGCTCGTGGTCGACGCCGGCGATATCACGGAAAAGGGGGACATGGTAAGCCATGTCTCCGGCGGGCGCGCCGCCTGCGAACTGTTCGCGCGCACCGGGTATGACGCCGTCGTGCCCGGCAACCACGACGTGCGCAATCTCGATAAGCTGCGCGCTTTCCTGGAAGACCCGGGCCTCCCCCTCGTGTGTGCCAACATGCTTGTCGACGGCAAATCGCTCCTGCCGCCCAAACGCGTTGTCGAGGTGAACGGGTTGCGCGTGGGCATCATCGGTCTGACCCGCTTCGCGAAACGCGCCGAAGTGCTCGACGCCGAAGGCAGCACACGCGCCCTGGCCGAACAGGCCGCCACGCTCGAACCGGAAACCGACCTGCTGGTGGCCTTGGTACATGAAGGCACCAAGGTGTGCGGCGACCTGGCACGCGCCGTACCGGTCATCGATGTGTTTGTCTCCGGGCACACCCACCAGCTCGTGCAGGAGCCCCACCGGGTCGAGGAAACGGGCGCACTCATTGTGCAGGCGGGATCCAACGCTGAATATGTGGGCCGGCTCGAACTTACCGTAGACAAAACGGCGAAGGCGGTTGTGGAGGCGAAGGGCGATCTGATACCCATGGAACACGACGCCATCCCCGCGGATGCGGAACTCGCCGCGTGGCTCGAATCCGAAACGGCGCGCATCGCGCCGGAGGCCGCGACCCTCGTGGCGCACAGCCAAGAACCTATTGGCAGGGACGGCGTCGCCTGGCTTATCGCGGAGGCTCTGCGCACACACACCGGGGCGGATGTCGGCCTGTGCATGGCGGACAAAGTCATCCGCAACAGCCTGCCGGCAGGCGAAATCGACGGCAACGCCGTGTTCCGCGTGTTTGCTCCCTGGGCCATCGAGACCGTCGCGGTGGATATCGCCGGCGCCGCCCTGGTGGATTACCTGGAGAAGTATGCCTTCACGTGGGACCGGCCCGCATGGAGCGGCTTCGCCGCGCGCATGGATCGCGACGACAACCGCAATGTGCACGTGGGAAACACCACGCTCGAACCGGACACAACCTACCGCGTCGCGCTCTCGAAAGAAGAATGGGAAGACCGGCTCAGCGATCATTGCGACGCCAAGCCACAGCCCATCGCCGGCAATGCCTTCGACGCGCTGCTGGCCTACATAAAGAAAGAGGCTGGCGGTGCGCCTCTTGATCAACACGCAACCAAACTCGGGGAAGCCGCCACTGCCGCCGGCCGCTTCGCAAGCGCCGTCCACCACTGAGACAACGTAGCCACGCGGCCCCTGGAAATGCCGCCCCAAGACCCGCCGTGGCCGGGCGGCCAGGCATTATCATTCCCCTCAGCAGTGACGCGGTCACGCACCGCCGTTATTCGGCGCCCCCCTCGTAAAAGCTCTGCACCGCCAGTGGGGTCGAATCGCCGTGCTGCCAGGAGATGGCCGTACCGGACTCGGTATCGAACACTATAAAACGACCAGTGTCCCTACTGTTACTACCGGAATTTCCACCGAAAACCCTGTCTGGGTTCATCAAATGGAACTCGAAACGCGCCCCGGTGCTCCCGTTGGTATTGGTCACCGCCACCATGCAACCGACCACGAGGAGTGCGAACAGGACACCTACTGCAACCGAAAAGCTATTGAGTTTCATAAACCTCTCCCTAAGTCCAGCTATAAAATTCAGATCCCTTAGATTCCTTTGCAAGGTACATCATTGAATGTGCCCAAAGTCAAACTCATGTGAAGGCCGGATACCGAATTCAGAAGAGACTTAAATCTTATAAAAATAGGTCACTCTTCTTTTGCGATCAACCGCTAGCGGCTAAAGAATTACTCTTTTCTTTCGCTGTCTCTCTGTGAACTACTTTGTGGCCTCTGTGCCTTGGTGGTTAATCCCGATCACCTCCAGCATTTTCGTTGCGGCTCTGCCGCCCTGTGTCCTTCGTGTCTTGGGGTCCTTCCCCCCCCCCTGGCGCCGCGCGGCCTCTTATTTGCGGCCATACGTGGTTTCAATCCCCTTCGTATTCCCATGTGCGCCATTTGCATGCCTTGCCGGGTGCGCCCTATCATGCATGATCGGATAACGGGGGCGGTGTGGCTGCCCCCGGGCAAGGAGTGGATACGCACCCCCCGGCCCTGTGCCGGGAACGCGCCAAAACGGTGGGAGACGGCCATGGGCGACACCTACACGATCGGCCTGGACTTTGGAACGAACTCGGTGCGCGCACTCGTCGTGGCGGTGGACTCGGGCAAGGAGATCGCCACGAGCGTGTGGACCTTCGCACACGGCGAAGAGGGCGTCCTGCTGGATGCCAGAGACCCGAACCTCGCGCGCCAGCATCCTCGAGACTACCTCGACGGTGCGCAGAAGGTGCTCATCGAGGCACTCGCACGGGCCAAAGACGTGCCCGGTTTCGATCCGAAGAACGTCGTGGGCATCGGCGTGGATACCACGGGCAGTACGCCCATCCCCGTGGACAAGGACGGCACGCCCCTCGCCCTGCACGATGACTTCAAGAACGACCTCGATGCCATGGCCTGGCTCTGGAAAGACCACACCAGCATCGAGGAAGCCGAGGCCTTTACCGAACTCGCCGCGAAGGAACACCCGGAGTACCTCGCCAAGTGCGGCGGCACCTACTCCTCCGAGTGGTACTGGGCCAAGCTGCTCCATTGCAAGCACGTGGCACCCAAAGTCTTCGAGGCCGCGCACACATGGTACGAGTGCGCCGACTGGATTCCCGCGTTTCTCACGGGCACCACGAAGCCAAGCGACATCAAGCGGTCCGTATGCGCCGCGGGGCACAAGGCCTCGTACCACCCGGACTGGGGCGGGTATCCGGCGGCGGATTTCCTCGCCAAGCTCGACCCGGGCCTGGGCGAGGTGCGCCAGGGCCTGCCCGATAAATGCTACAACATCGCCACGGCGGCGGGCGGGCTCACGGCGGATTGGGCGAAAAGGACACGGTTGACGCCCGGCATCCCGGTGGCGGTGGCGCAATTCGACGCGCACGCGGGCGGCGTGGGCTCGGGCATCCGGCCGGGCGTGCTCGTGCGCGCGCTGGGCACGTCGTCCTGCGACCTCGGTGTGAACCCGCTCGAGGCGCCCATGCAGGACATCCCCGGCCTGTGCGGCATCGTGCCGGAGTCGATCCTCCCGGGCCATTACGGCCTCGAGGCGGGGCAGTCGGCCGTGGGCGACATCTTCAACTGGTTTGTAAACTACATGGCGCCCCACGGCCCCGAGAAGGGTTCGCACGAGACGCTCACGAAAGCGGCCGCCGCCCTCAAGCCCGGCGCAAGCGGTCTGCTCGCCCTCGACTGGCACAACGGCAACCGCACCATCCTGGTCGATCCCCGGCTCACCGGCGGGATCATCGGCCTCACGCTCCACACACGCCCCGAAGAAATCTACCGGGCCCTCATCGAAGCCACCGCCATGGGCGCGCGCGTTATCATCGAGCGTATGGAAGAATACGGCGTGCCCATCGAGCGCGTGATCAACTGCGGCGGTATTTCCGTGAAGAACCCGCTGGTGATGCAGATATACGCCGACGTCATGGGCCGTGCCATGGAGGTCTCGCGCTCGGAGCAGACCTGCGCACTCGGCTCCGCCATGGCGGGCGCCGTCGTGGCGGGCAAGGCCAACGGCGGCTACGACGATTTCGACGCCGCGGCCAAGGCCATGACCGCCGTGCGCGACACCGTCTACACGCCCAACCCCGACCACCAGGCCGTCTACGAACGCCTCTTTGCCAACTACCGCAAACTGCACGACGCTTTCGGCACGCCGGATTATGGCGACAGCCTGTACAATGTCATGAAGGACTTGCTGGCCATACGCGATACGGCACGCAGTTAGATACAGCGGCTGCGGCCGCGGGAGGAAGCGGCGCATGAACACGCAGGAAATGAAGGCGATTATCTTTAGCACCATCTCGGCGCTGGCCGAGGCGAGACTCTTGAAACATGCGTGGGGCAGCGTGAGCGCCCTCGACCGGAATGCGGGGGTGCTGGTCATCAAGCCGACCCGCATGAGCTACGACCGCCTCTCCGCGAACAATCTCGTGGCTGTCGACTTCACGACCGGCGAGCCCCTCGAAGGTGAGGGCAAGCCCAGCAGTGATCTGCCCACGCACATGCTGCTTTACAAACGCTGGGATGAAGTCAACGCCATCGTGCATACCCACGCCGCGTGCGCCACGAGCTGGGCGCAGGCCTGCGTCGCCATCCCCTGCCTCGGCATCACCCACGCCGAGTATTTCTACGGCGAGGTGCCCGTGGTGCGCCCGCTCACCGCACGGGAACTCAAGAAGGACTACGAACACAACCTGGGCCGCGCCATCGTCGAGTACTTCGCCGAGTTCGGTCTGCGTCCCCTCGAGACCCCCGCCGCGCTCGTGCCGCGTCACGGCGCCTACGCGTGGGGTAAGCATTGTGAAGACGCCCTGTGCCATACGCACGTGCTCGAAGATGTCGCCCGCCTCGCCCTGCAAACCGTACAGATAAATCCGCGGGTCGAGCCGTTACCGCGCGAGCTCATGGACAAGCACTTCCTTACGCCCCGCGAGGCATTGGGACCGCGAAAGCGGCAGCACTGAACTGGCAACTGACCACGACCGTGCTCCAAAACCTTGCACTCCACGGAACCGCCGTATGACTGTTTCGCTCCCGCCCGAACTCGCACAACAAACCGCCGGCACCGACACCCTGCGCACCGCTCTGGCCGCACAGCATGATTTCTTTCTGCCCGAGCGGCCGTGCTGGGCCGCGCGTGCGCCGGGACGGCTCGATCTTATGGGCGGCTTCGCAGACTACAGCGGCAGCCGCGTGCTCCAGATGCCGACGGCCGAAGCCACTTGGTGCGTCGTCCAGCGGGACCCGGCCGCCGCGCTGCGCGTCGCCAGCCTCGAGGCCACCACGGAAGCGGGCGCACCCGATGCCGAGTTTCCCATGGCTGACCTCCTGCCCGGTGGCGAACCCATGGACTACCTGGCAGCGCGGACCTACTTCACGGCACGCCCGGCCGAGCGCTGGGCCGCCTATCCCCTCGGCGCCCTGCTGGTGCTGCTTCAGGAGGAACAGGTACCCCTCGATGGCGGCCTGCGCCTGCTGTTTGCGTCGAACGTGCCGCTGAGCACGGGGCTCAGCTCATCCGCCGCCATCGAGGTGGCCGCCATGCGCGCCACCGCCGGCGCCCTCGGCGTGACCCTCGACGGCCGAACCCTCGCCCTCTACTGCCAGATGGCCGAGAACCTCGTGGCCGGCGCACCCTGCGGCGTCATGGATCAGCTCACGAGCGCCTGCGCCACCCGCCACCATCTGCTGTCCATCCGTTGTCAGCCTGCGGAAATCGAGGGCCAGGTGCGCATCCCCGACGGCGTCGGCATCTGGGCCGTCGATTCCGGCATCCGCCATGCCGTGTCCGGCGCGGACTACGATGCGGTGCGCGTGGGCACATTCATGGGCTGGCGCATCCTCGCGGCACGCACGGGTGCGTGCGCAAGCCGGGGCAGCCGGCCGGACCTCGTACACCTCATGAATCCGCCGTGGCATGGTTACCTTGCCAACCTCACGCCGTCGGAATACATGGTCCGCTTCCGCGAGGATCTGCCGCTTACCATGCAAGGCGACGCTTTCCTCGCCACCTATGCAGGCACCACCGATGCCGTCACCCGGGTGGACCCCGACCGCACCTACCCGGTGCGGCGGCCTGTCGAGCATGCGGTCTACGAAAACCAGCGGGTCGCCCTTGTGCAGGCGCTGCTCGGCCAGCCCGCCGTGTGCGATACCACCCTGGAACTCGTGGGCGAGCTCATGTACCAGGCGCACGCCAGCTACACCGCCTGCGGCGCCGGGTCGCAGGGCACGGATCGGCTGGCCGCGCTCGCACAGCAAGCGGGCCCGGACCACGGCATCTACGGCGCCAAGATCACCGGCGGCGGCAGCGGCGGGTGTGTGGCCATTCTCGGCCGGCGCGAAGCGGAACCGGCCGTGCGCCGGATCGCGACGCGGTACCGCGAAGAAACCGGCATCGGCGGCGTGGTTTTCGACGGCACGTCCGAGGGCGCCATGGCCTTCGGTGTGCACCAGCTCGAAAACACGTAATTCTGTAATTCTTTTTCCAGGCCCCCGCGTTCGTTCCTGCAAATGGGGACAGAACCAAGCGAGTCCCCGAACGCGTGGGCTGTCCCCCATTTTCTAACGTGGGCTGCGCCCACAACCCAAGGATCGAATGGCGTGTTCCCCGGT
>CAZMVU010000179.1:0-10358 GCA_964569295.1 uncultured Nitrospirales bacterium | reverse complement strand
AGCGTCCCCGCGAGCCGAATATGAACCATGGCGCACGAACGGGAGGGCGAGCGTCTCCGCGAGGAAAAGGTGTGAGAAAGTTGCCTGGAAGAAGGTCTGAAAAGAGAAACGCGCGGACACGCCGGCGCCTCATGAAGGGGGCGGCGTGTTCCCTATACAGATGAAGCGTTGGACCACCATGCACGCGCAGGCGCTCAGCGCCAGCACGAGGGCGGCGAGTCCGGCCATGCCAGCAGCGGGGACCTCACCGGAGACCTCGAGTTCAATCACGTAATACGCGCCGGCGGGGCCGTGCTCGCAGGCGTAGAGGCCGGCGTGCGTGAGTTGCACGTAGGGAATGGCGAGCGTGCGGGTGTCAGCGCCCTGGAAGCGCGTGCCGGTAATGGGTTTGCCGTCGTGGTACCATTGGTACGGCCCTTCCGGCGCCACGGTCTCCGGCGCCTCGATCACCGCAAAATCGCCGTAGTTCACCGTCAGAACCTCATCCGGCGGACAGTTGGGGCAGCCCTCATCCGGCGGCGGCGGAATCTCGAGTGCCCAGAGGCGCAGGTCGTCATCTCCAACCGCGGCCCAGAAAAGCAACCGGTTGTCCAGCACGACCATATGAGGCGGCCAATGTGTTTCTGGAAATGAGATACCCTCTGCGCCGGGAGCAAGGTCGGTGAGGCGTTCGAGGGATACCGGGTTGCCGCTGGCCCGCCAGATTTCCCAGCCATGTTCGCCGTCATTGCCGTAAAAGAAGATATACCCGTGGCGCTGCGCGTACTGAGGACGCGACGGGTCAACACTCAATCGAACGCCCCAGTCCAAGCCTGGGTTCAAGTCCGCGATGAGTTCCAGGTCATCGCAGGTGCCGTCGGTGTGCCACAATTCGTAACCAATCTCATAACTGAAAAGAACAAGGAATACCTGAGGACCAACGGCCACTTCAATGAATGGATCAAAGAGCGTTAGGTCATGTCCTGGAGGTGCACACGTCTCACCACCCGGCCCGCCGTCCAGCGAGATAAATACGCCATTATCCGTCACCTTGTAAATAGTGTCGCCCACAATCGCTCCCGGGAACGCGGCCGGCTCCGTGCCTTCCGGGGTGCCGTCGGTGCGGTATGCGCTGTTCTCCGGGCAAAACCCTGCCGCGTCAATGATTTCAAAGTAGGTGAGATTTCCCACTCGGCGAAAGTTGTGGGGTACGCTCGAGAAGACAGGGAGAGATTCCCCTGGCCCGCATAAATTGGCAATAAGATACGTGCCCGCCGTGGTTCCGTCGGAGAACCACAGCTCCACACCGGAATCACCCGCAGGGGCGCTAAACACAACCCCGTTCTCGACAGGCCCAATGGGATAGATTTGAGAACCCGGGAAGTGAAAGTCGAATGACGTATCATAGTCAAACGTTTTGAGTAACTTCGTGCTTTCAGGCGTTCCTTCAGTAACCCAAAGCTTTCCAACATAGTTAAAACGGCCATACCAGAAACAGCGGTCGCCCACGGCCGCCATAGCGTGAGGAAGGGAGTGCACGTCGCGCACGATTTCTCGTGCATGACTGTCCTCATTGCCGATGGCGTAGACGGTTTCATCCTGGGATTCATAATAAAACACCGAAAAGTAGACCTGCGTGCTTCCGGCAACCAGTCCCCTGATGAATCCTCCCTCCACCACGTGCACAGCCTCTGAGCCGTCCGGCGTCCCGTCTGTTCGCCACAAGGTGTCCCCCTCGCCGAACCCATCCATCTTGCTGTAGTAGTATCCATTAAGAACCGTTATCGCCGGTTCTTCATAATAGGCCGTCGCATCCGCGGCAATGGGCCCCAGCGGGACCGGCTCGACCACTTCGGCGGCGGCGGGCAAGCCAGAAAGGGAGACACTGAGTGCGGCAAACAGAATGACCGTGTGCAATGCAAGCAGGCGTTTCATGGTAGCTACTCCCCACCGTTGTCACTAGCATAGCGCAGGATGTCGTCATATGCAATATGCAAACGTATTTACTGCTAATCCGATTAGGTTTGGCAGGAAAAACCGGCGAACCGCCGCTTGTTCGCCGGTTCGGCAGGGACGTTGCCCCAACGTCTTCCCTGTTCCCGACGCAAGAACCCGCGCAACGCATCATCCCTCAACCAAAGACACGGTCTACGTCTTCGCAGGCCGTGTCCCAATGCCCGAGTTCCTCGTCGCGGTTTGTCATACTATAGCGCGGACCGCGGCATCAGTCGGCAAACAGCCACTGTCCGTCATTGAATACAATCTCGCGAGGTGTCCCATCCTTCTCGCGGAGGTAGAGGCTATCGCTCAAGGGGGCCAGCATAGCCTCGACATACTGGTGGCTCCTATAGATGTGCGCCGTCGTCTCCTCGGAATTGGCAGCCTCGCGAAACTGGATATCAATTTGACCATCACAGTCTATGTCGCGATAGGAGATAAGATCGGTGTCCTTCTCGGCACTCGATAGTTGTATGCCCACACCGGGTATTTGTTGCGAAGGTCCCTCCAACCCTAACCATAGTGCCTCGTTACCCAAGACGAAGGTATAAACCGTCTCCACCGGATCAGCCTTCTGCCGCGCGACGATCTTCAACTGGTACCGGGTTTCGGGCGCGAGAAAAACCGTCCAGACATCAGTCTGATTGTCACCGTTGCTGGTTTCTCCCATTTCTTGTAAGCTAAGGCTAGACTGAGGATTCAGGTACTGGTAGTCTGGACCTGGCAGGTTCGGTTCGCCCACGCCCAACATGCTCATGAGCGCATATTCACTCACTTGCGACGATATGAACGCAAGCACGACCGCAATGGCCAGAATCCCGAGCCGCTTAATAATCATCAATGCACTCCCGAAACTCCAGTTCAGGACACCAGACTTCTTCCCATTCTGAACCCGACCACCAGACACAACGTGGCTCGCCAGTATGCGTGTAGACCGAGTGGAAGCGGTCGCCGTACCAATGCTTGAGCAGGAGCCACTCGTCGTTCACCAGTACGCGCCGCGCTATTTCACGGCCATCCACATCGTGCGATATCGTGGAGAACTCGGCGCTGTTTGGCGCGCCCCAATAGGCGAATTGATCCATAAAATGCAAGTCAGTGGCTATCGCAACGCGGCGGACGTGCTGAAACTCATCATCCAAACGGATGCTCGCATTGATCAGCGTTTTGAAGTAGCCTTTCTCTGGCCCCAAGCCTTCGTCAGGGCCCAAGATTAGCACTACCTCGTCCACCTCACCATCTTCATCAATGTCACGGAATACATAGGTCGCAATGAGTTCCGGCGAGAATTCGATCCCAGCGCCCCGTAAATCAATAAGCCCGTCGCCCGACTTATCCTCGGCGAACTCATATACATCGAAGGGGGCGCGATCGGAGGTCATGGAGGAGGGCTTTGTGTCGGCGGGAGAATTGCGTAACGATTTGCGCATGCTGGGAGCTGGCGGATCCTGAAAACCGTATCTCAAGGGCCAAACAGCGCCCAGAATGACGGCAAAGACCCAGATGAGCATATATGATTTTTTTACGCACTGCCCAATCATTAGCGCCCATACCATGCCCTGTTTTGGCACAGCCTGTCAAGCGCCTTGCACAACAATATCCCTCCCTGGAAAAGATATGCAGACGGAGGGTATGTGCAGCGAGTCTACATGCCACGCCGCCGCTTCTGGGCGAAGGCGTGACCGGGACGTACCATCTTGCCCGCCTCGTCGCGAAGTCATGCGGCACCCGCGATCACAGGGCTGAAAGCCCGAACCATAGGTTCTTATAGTGCGCGTCTTCAGCGCTTGGGCAATGCGTATCCATCACCTGGGCCGTTGGCCCAGGCTGGTATGGAACCGCGCCTTCGGCGCTCCGGAAACACGCTCCAGCCAAAAATCCCAAGCCGCACCGAACCACATGGGCGGTACCCAGTTTTCCGGGCCGCGCGCTCACGGGATTCGCAACCGCCAGGGGGGTGAGCCAATTCATCCTCGGTTCATCATATACGAGTTGGTAAAGGTTCGTAGTGCGCACTTCATAGCGTAGGCGGATGGCGATAGGCCTTGAGGCTGTCACCGTATGCCCAGCCTGTGCCGGCGTGGCTTCGGCCGAGCGCTCCTCCGCATACGGACTGAAGTCCGCACTACAAACCTCTACGAACTTTTCCCTGTTGGCTAACTCTTGAGTGCCTTCGGCGCTCCGGATACCAAGCCTTTCTTCCCTCTTCTGTCCATCCTCCCTTCTTTCTCTGTGACGCTCTGTGCCTTTTATCCGCCGCAGGCGGGCTGTGGTGAAATCCTCCTGATTTTTCTTTGTGAACTACTTAGTGACCTTTGTGCCTTTGTGGTTAATCCGGATTTCGTACGGCACTTTGGTTGCGGCTTGTCCGCCTCGGGCGGGCTCTGCCGCGCTAGGATTTCTGTGGTTAATTCTCTTCCGGCGCGCCCTCCCGCTCACGGCTCGCCCTCCCTGCTCGCGGGGACGCTCGCCCTCCCTGCTCGCGGGGACGCTCGCCCTCCCGCTTCCGGCTCGCGCTCCCGGATTCGGCGTCCCGGCGTGAGCAGGCTCACCACGTAGCCCACGCCGAGGGCCGCGAGGAAGCCGACCATGCCGTGGAGGAAGAAGTGCATGGGGGTGGTCTGGGCCCAGTACACGGCGACAGCCGCGGCAATCGCGCCGGCAATCGCGCCGATGCCGTTGCCGCGCCTGGTGAACACGCCGAGCGCGAAGATGCCCGCCAGCCCGCCGCCGACGTAGTTCAACAGCTTCAGGAACGGGTCCCACAGGCTGACATCCTCGATCTGCGCGGCGTAGAGCGCGGCGGCCGTACCCACGACGCCAAAGGCCAGGGTGAGCACGCGCGCGGCGATGAAGGCCCGCCGTTCGGTGACGCCGCGGATATAGCGGCGGTAGTAATCGTTCACCAGCACGCTGGCCACGGAGTTGATCGAGCTGTCCAGCGACGACATGGCCGCGGCGAAGATGCCGGCTATCAACACGCCCCGCAGGCCCATGGGGAACTCGAGGGTGACAAACAGGGGCAGCATGGCGTCGTTCTTCAGTGTCGGGTCGAGGGCGGCCGGGTGATGCCGGAAGTACACCCACAAGGCTGTGCCGAGGCCGAAGAATAGGAAGGTAATCGGGATGGTGAGGATCGCGTTCGTCCACACCGCGCGGGCCGCCTGCTTCTCGTCCGCCGTCGAGAGATAGCGCTGCACGACCGTCTGGTCGGCGGTCATGGGGTACAGGTTCGCGAAGGCGTTGCCCACCAGCACGACCCACAGCACCGTCATTGTCGGGTCCCAGCCCCAGTCGACCGTGTGGAACTTGCCGGCCGCCGCGGCCTCGGCGATGAGTTCGCCCGGGCCGCCCTCGACATTCATCACGATGAGCACGAGTGCGAACACGGCCCCTGCCGTGAGCACGATGGCCTGAATAACGTCGGTCCAGATCACCGCCTCGATGCCGCCCATCACCGTGTAGACCGTGGCGAGGAGCCCCATCACGAGAATACAGGTGAACCGGTCGATGCCCGTGGCGGCGGAAAGCGCAATGGCCGGCAGCAGCATGACAATGCCCACGCGGCCGATCTGGAAGATAATGAAGCACAGGCTGCCATAGATGCGCATCACGAGGTTGAACCGCTTCTCGAGGTACTCGTAGGCCGTTGTAATCGGCCAGCGGCGGTAGTGGCGCAGGTAGAAGAGGGTCACAATGGGCGCCACGAGGAAGATGGCCATGTTTGCGTTGAAATAGACCCAGTCCGTGGCGAAGGCGCGCGCGGGAATCGACAGGTAGGTGATCGCCGAGAGCGACGTGCCGAAGATGCTCAGCCCCACTGCCCACCAGGGAATCCTGCGGCCGCCGAGGAAGTACTGCTCCGTGCTCGATTCGCGCCGCGAGAAATACCACCCCATCAGCACCAGCACGCCCAGGTAGCCGCCAATCCCCGCCCAGTCCAGCACGCCCAGTGCCCCGGTCTTGCCACGGGTGAACGCGCCGCGAAAGACCTGGTTTCCGCGCATGAGATAGAGGGTGTTGCCATCGCTGGTGATGGCGGCGCGTGCATCGTCGGGCGCGTGCTCGAGCACTTCCGGCCCTGCGTTCAAGATGGGCATGCGCTCCGTCAGCGTGTGGTACATGGCCCACTGCCGGCCGGTTGCGCCGCATAGCAGCACGTGGTGCTTGCCGAAGGCTGTGGCATCGGCCGGTGCTATAGACGCCAACTCGCCAAGTGGTGTGAGTTCACCGCCGGGCACGTAGCGGTGAATTGGTCCGGGCGCATCGGCTGTGCCCGCGCCGAAGAGGTAGAGTGCACCGTCCTGGTGGGCCATCACCTCACCCACTACTTCGCTTGTGAACGCATGTTCCCACGCGGGCTCCTCGGCGTGCAGCGGTAAGAGCCAGAGCGAAGCTCTGCTGTCTTCTTGGGAAAAAAGCGCAAAGAGCTCCGTATCCGAAGCCACCACATCCACCGCCGGTGTGCGCGGAAAATTGTCTGGAATTGCAGCGCGCAGTTCTTCAACCGCCGGCCCGGAAGGGCCACTGAACTTCACAGGTCTATTGGCAAACTGCTTGTCGACATACGCCGGCTTCTGCCCATTCTCAGGGTCCGTCCCAACGAGATAGAGCCCTGCCGCCGACGCCGTGACGTGCCATGCGCGGTACGGAGCGGGGCGTGGGCCGAGAAACGACGCAGAGTCACCCTTAGTGGGGCGGTACTGAAAGACGTGCGGGAGACCCGGTTTCAGGACCGGGTTGATCGCGATGTAGGGATGATACGCGTACCATGCGAGGGATACCCGGTCTGTCGCATCGGGAGGAAGCTCTTCTGTGAAGCTGCCCCCGAAATCCGGTAACCGCTCCCATTCAATGCGCACCGGCTCCTGGGCGTGCGTACCGCCGGCCGCGATACACAGTGCCGCCGCGACAAGCAATACTCGAGTGATGTTGTGGTTGCGTTGCAACGGACTACCTCCCGCTGATTAACCCCGGTGTTTTCAATGCGCCAGTGTATCGGGGCACGGCCGGTGTGTCCAACGTGCGTCTAAAGCATATTCCGCGAATTGCCGATACTTGATTGTGGAGCCGGTGCACAGGGCACAGGGCTCCCAACACCGATGCATGGATGCAGAGGTAACCGACATCACGGAGGATTCTCGCCATGGGTCTTCGGATCAACACCAACGTATCCGCCCTGAACACCGCCCGCATTCTTCGCCGGAGCACGTCTTCCCTGAACCAGAGCCTCGAACGCCTTTCGAGCGGTCTGCGGATCAACCGTGCCGCCGACGACGCGGCGGGTCTGGCCATTGCGGAAGCATTCCGCTCGGTCGTGATTGGATCGCGGGTGGCCCAGCGCAACGCACAGGACGGAATCAGCCTCGTTCAGACGACCGAAGGGGCGCTGAGCGAAACCACCAGCATTCTGCAGCGCATGCGAGAGCTGGCCGTACAGGCGGCCAACGGGACCAACAGTTCGGAAAATCGGCAGGCGCTGGATGCCGAAGTGGCCCAGCTATTGGCGCAGGTCGATGACATCGCACTGGATACAGAGTTCAACGGCGTGCGTGTACTCTCTTCGGCGCAAACCATCACCTTACAGGCCGGTTCCCGGCCGGGCCAGACCCTGCCGGTGTCTATGCAGGGCGCGAAGACGGACGATTTGAACATATCCCCCGTGTCCGTTTCCCAGTTGGGGCTGGCCGTCTCCGCCATCAGCACGATCGATATGGCGCTGCAAAGTGTGACCACCTTGCGCGCCAACCTCGGTGCGTTCCAGAACCGGCTTGATTTCACCATCAACACCCTCGCCATTCAGGAGGAAAACTCGGCCGCGTCGGAAAGCGCCATTCGCGATGCCGACATCGCGCGCGAAACCGTCAAGTTCACGCGCAATCAGGTACTGGTCAGTTCCGGCACCTCGGTGCTGGCCCAGGCGAATATCGTGCCGCAGACGGCCCTCCAGTTGCTGGGCGGCTAAGCCGTTACCCACGGCGCCGCGCTTGTAGTACGCGAACCCGCCGCCATTTCGCGCCCGCCCGGGAGCACGCGAAATGCGGCGGTTTGTGCATGTCCCATGGCGGGTGCGCGGATCCCTGTGTTACAATCCGCTGCCCCTGGAGGACCATGCCATGCAGCAATACGGATGCAGCGAACTTCTCGATATCCTTGTGGTGGGCTCGGGCCCTGCGGCGCTCGCCGCCCTCTACGAAGCCAAACAACATGGCCTGCACGCCGTGGCCATCGAAAAGGGTCCCGTGTGTGCGGCGCTCATGCACCACCCGACGTACATGCGCTGGTTCTCGACCGCCGACAAGCTCGAGCTGGCGGGTTTTCCCCTGCTCACGAACGAGAAGAACCCCACCCGCCGCGAATACCTGCGCTACTGCCTGGCCTTCGTGCGCCATTTCAGCCTCGATGTAGTCACCTACCACACGGTCACGGCTGTCAAGCAGGAAGCGGATACGTATTTTCACATTGACGCGCAAGACATGTACGGGCGGGGTACGCGGTGGCGCGCGAAGAATGTCGTTGTGGCCACCGGCTTCTACGACACCCCGCGCCCGCTCGGCGTGCCCGGCGAGGATCTCGCGAAGGTAACGCACCGATACACCGAGGCCCACCCGTATGCCGGCCAGGAGGTCCTTGTCGTTGGCGCCGGCAGCTCGGCGGTTGAAGTGGCCCTCGAGCTCTACCGCTACGGCGTGAACGTCACCATGGCCATGCGCGGCGGCCGCTTCGTCACCAAATACTGGCTCGAACCGGACATCGAGAATCGGATCAAGGAAGGCAGCATCACCTGCTACCGCCACACCGAGGTGCGCGAGATTCGCCCGGACAACGTCCTGCTCGCAGGGCCTGACGGCGCAACGTTTACTGTGCCGAATGATTTCGTGCTCGCCATGACCGGCTACGAGCCGGATACCACGCTTATCGAGCGGGCGGGCGCCGTGGTTGACCAGGAATCGAAGAAGCCTCACCTCACCGAATACTTCGAGAGTACGGTGCCCGGGCTCTATGTGGCAGGCACGCTGTGCGCCGGCTGCGACTCGAATACCGTATTCGTCGAGAACAGCCGCGAACACGGCCCTGTCATCGTTCAGCACATTTGCGACAAACAGGCCACGCTGCACGCATGATTGCCGCTTACCGGGCAGCAACGCGCCGGGTTCCATGGGCGGCTGCGGCTTGTGTATATTCAGCGAAACGGGCGGTGCGGTGGTGCGCCTGGCCCGGCCGAAGCACACGGAGCGGAAGGCGGCCTGCATAGCATGCGATGGCATATTATTGAAGGGGAGGACGGCTGTGACTTCGCTGTGCGCCATGGTTATGTGGCGGTCGTTGTCGATGCGCTGCGCGCCAGCGCCACGGCCGCCATGATGTGCCACCACGGCGCCACCGAGATCATCACCGTGCTCGAGGTGGACCAGGCCCGGGAAGCCAAGGCGAAGGCGTACCCCGATGCCCTGCTCGTGGGTGAACGCAAGACCATCCCGCCCGACGGCTTCGACTTCGGCAACAGCCCGCTCAAAGCGCCGCGTGCCCGCGGCCGGCGCGTCGTATTCACCACCACCACCGGCACTGGCCGGCTCGTGGCGTCGTGGGGCGCCCGCGCCGTATACATGGGCACGACCATCAATGCCACGGCCGTGGCCAACGCCGCCGCGCAGCACAATACAGACGTCGTGCTGATCCCAGCGGGCCGCATGGGCAACCCCTATTTCAATGCGCAGGAAGATCTCGCGGGTGCGGTTTACATCGCCATGCTGCGCGATAACGCCAAACTGGGCGAAGGGCGCGCGTTGTTTCGTTATTGGCGCGAACGCATCCGGGCGGAAGGCCTCGAAGCGCTGTTTGCCGGCGCGGCCCATGCCGCCCTTCTGCACCGCTCGGGGCAGGCGGCGGATCTCACCTTCTGCGCACAGTCCGACATTACCGCCGCCGTGCCTGTCGGCGTCGAGCACAACCAATGGGGCGTGGTGCTGCATCCTCTGGCTGGGTAACGCGGGATGCCGCCCCGCACCCGGCCTGGACCAACGCGGTCAAGTTTCCGCAAAGTTTCAGAAGTTTCGTAATTCTTCAGCCGCTTGCCGTGAGCCGTTTCTCTTACGTCATAGAACGCCCCGGTATCAGCGCGGGGAGCGGTTCTGGCCCCACCCGCTATCGCTATGAGTCACGAGGTATGCGCCCTTTGGAGTGTGGCGGCAAGCCACCGCCCTCCAAAGTGGCGCCAACGGCACGGGTATCCCCGTCCCACGCGGGTATTCGCTGTCACGGGACAGATTGGCGAACCAAGCGCGGCGCCCACAACCCAGAACGCAAAGGTCCCAGGGAGGGCGAACGTCCCCGCGAGCCGAATATGAACCATGGCGCACGAACGGGAGGGCGAGCGTCCC
>CAZMVU010000178.1:1908-10501 GCA_964569295.1 uncultured Nitrospirales bacterium | reverse complement strand
GAGGCCGGCGCCGTGGCCGTCTTCGATGCCGCCCAGGCAGCCGAGTTCGCCTTCGACGGTTACGCCGAGCGGGTGCGCCATCTCGACGACCGCCTTCGTCACCGCGACGTTGTCTTCATAGCTGTTCGGGGTCTTGCCGTCTTCCGCCAGCGAGCCGTCCATCATGACGGAAGTGAAGCCCAGATCGATCGCCATCTTGCAGGTCTCGACCGAATTGCCGTGGTCGAGGTGGAGCGCGACGGGGATGTGCGGGAATTCTTCGACGGCGGCTTCCATGAGTTTCTTGAGGTAGATCATCTTGCTGTACTTGAGCGCGCCGCGGCTGGCCTGGATAATGACCGGGCTGCCCGTGTCATTGGCGGCCTGCATGATGGCCTGGATCTGTTCCATGTTGTTCACATTGAACGCGCCCACACCATAGCCGCCGTTGGCGGCTTCATCGAGGATCTGTCGCATGGGAACTAGAGGCATAGTGCAATTCTCCTGGGTGTTGTTCTGATCCCGCGTACAGGTCTGCCGGCGCCCGGCTGGGGCAAAGCTTGGACCGCGGTTGCGGGATAACGTACGTGCAAAGGAAGCGCCGCCTGAGGCGGCTTCAAAGGCATGCCGCGTGAATCGGGCATTTCGGCAAAATATAGCTTTTCGGGAGAGCGCATGTCAAATTCCCGGGAGGGTATCGGAACCATCGCCGCCTGCCGGCTGGACGGGCGGGTTTGCAATGCGCGGCCGGATGTGGTATTTGACAGGGGCTCAGAGGGCAGCAGGATCTTCCGTAAGACGGACACATTCATGGCAATTCATTCTACAGCTATTGTGCATCCACAGGCCGATCTCGCCGAGGACGTCGAGGTCGGGCCGTTCACCATTATTGATGAACACGTGCGGATTGGCGCGGGCACGGTGGTTGGCCCCCACTGCGTGCTCACCGGGCGCACCACCATCGGCGAGCGCAACCATTTCTTCAGCGGGGCGCAGGTGGGCATACTGTCGCAGGATCTCAAGCATCAGCCGGGGCTTGTGGGCCGGGTCTCGATCGGCACGGGGAACATCGTGCGCGAGTTTGTGACGATCAGTGCGAGCACCATGGAGGCCGAGGCCGATGCGGAACGCGCCACGATCATCGGGGATGACTGTCTGTTGATGGCCTGCACGCATGTGGGCCACGACAGCCATATGGGCGACGGCGTGGTCATGGCGAACAACTCGGCGCTCTCGGGCCATGTGCATGTGTGCGACATGGTGACGATCGGCGGGTTGACCGGGGTGCACCAGTTCTGCCGTGTGGGCGAGCAGGCGTTTGTCGGCGGCATGTCCCGCATCAATATGGACGTGCCCCCGTACATGATCGCCGAGGGGCATCCGGCGCGCTGTTACGGCCCGAATCTCGTGGGGCTCAAACGCCACGGGTTCGACACGGACGCACGCACGCACATCAAGATGATGTATAAGATTCTCTACCGGTCGGGCCTCAATACGTCGCAGGCGCTCGAACAGATTCACCGGGTGGTGCCCGCCTGCCCGGAGCGTGCGCGCCTGCTCGAGTTTGTCACGGCTTCTTCGCGGGGCATTCTCAAGTAATACCCTGCACAACACACCTGCCGGCCACCCTTGACGCCCGGCGGTGACAGGTTGCCAGTATGACCACCATCCGCACCGGCGTCGTCGGCGTCGGCCATCTTGGCTACCACCATGCGCGCCACTATGCCGCCCTGCCCGAGGCGGAGCTCGTGGGCGTGGTGGATCCGGATGAGACGAAGCGCACCCGGGCGGCGGAAGACTTCACGGTGCCGGGGTTTTCGGAAGTGGCCTGTCTTATCGAAGCGGGGGTGCAGGCGGTTTCCGTAGCAACGCCGACCTTCACACACCCCGACGTTGTCCTGCGCCTGTTGCAGGCGGGGGTGCATGTGCTGGTCGAGAAGCCCATCGCACCGACCGTGCATGAGGCGCGGACCATGGCCGACGTCGCGCGCGCACACGCGTGTATATTGCAAGTCGGGCATATCGAGCGGTTCAACGGTGCGGTCATGGCCCTTGTGGATGCGCTCGAACGGCCGCGCTTCATCGAATGTCACCGTCTCAGCACGTACCCCATGCGCGGCACGGATGTGAGCGTCGTGCTGGATCTCATGATTCACGATCTCGATATCGTGCTCGCCCTCGACGGCACCGAGGTTACCCATGTGGATGCTTCGGGCGTCGCGGTCTTCTCCGCGCAGGAGGACATCGCGAATGCGCGGCTGCGCTTCGCCTCCGGGTGCGTGGCCAATATTACCAGCAGCCGCATTTCGATGGAGCCCATGCGCAAGCTGCGCATCTTCTCGGAGAATGCGTACCTCTCGACCGATTACAACGATCAGGAAGTGTATGTGTACCGGAAAGAACCGGGGCCCGTACCTGCCGGGACCAACCCGATGGAACGCATACGGGTCGAGCCGCTGCCCGTCGCGCGCGGCGAATCCCTGCAACGCGAGTTGACGGCGTTCATCGCCTGTGTGCGCACGGGTGAGCGCCCCCTGGTCGCCGCGGAAGACGCCATCCGCGCGCTCGAACTGGCCGAGCGGATTGCCGCGTGCATGCAGCGGGGCACGTGAACTTTCTGTGGCAAGAACACGGGCGTACGCAGGCCAAGACACCGGTCGGGCGCGCGTCCCCGCGAGCCGAAACGTGAAGTAAGCCCGAAGACGACGATCGTGGACGACTTTCTTAGCCGGCGTAGCAGGCGCGAACATAAGGCCCGAAAACCTTGAAAAGACTGTTCTTTGTGGCCGGGGAAAGCTCCGGTGACCTCCATGGCGCCAACCTCATTCGCGCGCTGCGCAGTGCGGCGCCCGAGGTGGCATGCACCGGGCTGGGCGGGCCGCGCATGGCGGAGGCGGGCATGGCATTGCGGCATGATCTGGCAAGCGCGGGCATCATGGGATTTGTCGAGGTAGTGCGCCACTTCCCTGCCCTGCGCCGTCTGTTCCATGACACCGTGGCGCACATATGCGCGGAAGACTACGACGCGGTCGTGCTCATCGACTACCCCGGCTTCAACATTCGGCTGGCCCAGGCCTTGCAAGACACCGGGATCCCGGTCATCTACTACATCAGCCCGCAGGTGTGGGCGTGGAAGAAGAAACGGCTGCAAACCATCGCCCGGCATGTGACGCGGATGCTCGTCATCTTTCCCTTCGAGGAGGCCTTGTACCGTCAGGCGGGCGTGGCGTGCACCTACGTGGGCCATCCGCTGGTGGACCATGTGGCGGCCTATAGGCCCAGCCACCGCTTCGCGCCTTCAGATTGGGTTGTAGGGTTGTTGCCCGGCAGCCGCGCGCAGGAAATCCAGCGGCTGCTGCCCGTCATGATTGGGGTGGGGCGCGGCATACGCCGCCGCTATCCGGCGGTTCGTTTTGCCGTGCCCGTCGTCGATGCCGAACGCGCCGCCCAGGTGCATGCACACAGCGAGGGCTTTCCACTGGAAATCATGGTGGGCGGCATGTACGATGTCTTGGCGCAGGCGCGGTTTGCCCTGGCCGCTTCCGGCACCGCCACGGTCGAGACGGCGCTGTTCGGGGTGCCCATGGCCGTGGTGTACAAGACCAACGCACTCACCTACGCGCTTGCGCGGTTACTGGTGGACGTGCCCCATATCGGTATGGTAAACATATTGGCGGGGCGGGGTATTGTGCCTGAGTTCATACAGGGCCGTGCCTCGGCGAGCCAACTCCTGCCCGTGGCGTTGCAATTACTGGAAGACACACCGGAGCGCACCACCATGATCCGCGACCTTGCCCGCGTGCGCGAAGGCATGGGCAGCGGCGGCGCATCACAAAGGGCAGCGGCGGAAATCCTGGCGTTTATCGAGGAGAACACCCGTGACTGAGCGCATATACCTCATAGACGCGATGGGCCTCGCCTTTCGCAGCTTCTTCGCCATTCGCGCCAACCTCACCGACGCAGAGGGCCGCCCTACCAACGCCGTCTACGGGTTCGCCCGCATCCTCATGAAAATCCTGCGCGAGCACTCGCCCGAGTATGTGGCTGTTGTCTTCGATGCCCCGGGAAAAACATTCCGCAATGACCTCTACGAAGCCTACAAGGCCACCCGCCCGGATACCCCGCCCGAGCTGCTCGAACAGTTCCCGCGCATGCACGAGCTCGCCGAAGCCCTCAGCCTGCCCGTGCTTTCCGTGCCAGGTGTCGAGGCGGACGACACGATAGGCACCCTGACGCGGAAGGCCGAACAGGCCGGGCTTGCGCCCGTTATCGTGACCGGTGACAAGGACATGCTCCAGCTTGTGAACGACACGGTGCGCGTGTTCGACCCGGGCAAGGGTGACAGCGGCTTCTGGTATGGGCCGGAAGAGGTGCGGGAGCGCTACGGCGTGCCGCCGGAACACGTAATCGACGCACTCGCACTCATCGGCGACGCCTCAGACAACGTGCCGGGCGTGCGCGGCATCGGCGAGAAAACGGCCCAAAAACTGCTCGGCGCCTACAGCAACCTCGAGGGACTCTATGAGCACCTCGACGATCTCAAAGGCAAGCAGAAGGAAAAGATCGCCGAAGACCGCGACCAGGCCTTTCGCAGCCGTGAACTGGTGACCATTCGGACCGATGTGGATCTGCCCATCGCCATTGAGGCGTGCCGGCGCACCGAACCCGATCAGGAAACGGCCCTGCCCGTACTCGCCGCCCTTCAATTCCACTCGCTGGTCGACGAGCTTTTCCCGGGTGCGCAGGAAACCGCGGCGGACACGCGGGACTACCGCTTGGTGCTGAGCGAGGAGGAATTGCAGCAGGCGGCCGAGGCCATGCGGACAGCAGGTGAATTCGCGGTGGACACGGAGACCGACAGCCAGGATCCGATGCGCGCGAACCTGGTGGGCATCTCGCTGAGCGCGCAGGAAGGCCTGGCATACTACATTCCTGTGGCCCACCAGCCCGAAGCGCTCACCGTGTTCCGCGACCCGGACGACCTGAGCACGGCGGAAAGTGTCGCCCCCCTGCCGGCCGGCCGGGTCTATGAGGTGCTGGGGCCGCTGCTTGCCGACGCCGGGATCGGCAAGATCGGGCACAACATCAAGTTCGATCTCGTCGTCTTCGCCCGCCACGGTCTGCCCCTGCGCGGCATCGCCATGGACACCATGGTTGCCTCGTACTTGACAGACCCCTCGCGGGTAAGGCACAATCTACGTGAAGTCAGCCTCCAGTACCTGCGGAGGAAGCTAACCCCCATAACCGAATTGATCGGTCGGGGCTCCAAAGCCATCACCTTCGACCATGTTCCCGTTGATCGTGCATGTACGTATGCGTGTGAAGATGCGGACGTGGCGTTGCGATTGGCCCACCTCTTCCGTGATGCGCTTGAAGCGCGCGAACTGGAGGCGCTCCACGAGGAAGTCGAACTACCCCTCATCTACGTGCTGGCACGCATGGAGCAGGCGGGAATCGCCCTGGATCGTCAGGTGTTTCTCGAATTGCAAGACGAGATAGAAGCGCGTCTGCGGGGGCTGGAAGCGGTCATATACGAACTTGCCGGGGAACCCTTCACCATCAATTCCCCGAAGCAATTGCAGGGTATTCTGTTTGAGAAGCTGGGGCTCGAACCCAAGCGGAAAACGAAGACCGGCTACTCCACCGACATGGAGGTCCTGGAGCAGCTTGCGAATGAACACGACCTCCCGGGAAAAATTCTTGAATACCGCGGGCTGGAAAAGCTGCGGAGTACGTATGTAGAAGCGCTACCGAAGCTCGTACACCCGGAGACCGGACGTATCCATACCTCATACAACCAGGCCGTGGCCGCGACCGGGCGCCTCTCCAGCAGCGAACCGAACTTACAGAATATCCCCGTGCGCACCGGAATCGGGCGCCGGATTCGCGAGGGGTTTGTGCCCGGCGAAAAGAACGGGCGGCTTATCTCCGCGGATTACTCGCAAATTGAATTACGCATCCTGGCCCATCTTTCCGGCGACCAAGCCCTGCGCGATGCATTCGAGCGCGACGCCGACATCCACCGCGACACCGCCGCGCGTGTGTTCAACGTGGCGCCGGAAGTGGTCACAAGCGACATGCGCCGCCAGGCCAAGGCCGTCAATTTCGGCGTCGTCTACGGTATCAGCCCGTACGGCCTCGCGCGCAACCTCGGCACCAGCAATGCCGAAGCGGGCCGTTTCATCGACGCGTATTTCGCGCAGTACCCGGATGTGCGGCGCTGGCTCGATGGCACGCTCGAGCAGGCGCGCGACCAAGGGTACGTGACGACGCTGATGCAACGCCGGCGCTACGTGCCCGAGCTGAAAAGCGGCGATCAGACCACGCGCCGCGCTGCCGAGCGCGCCGCTATCAATATGCCGGTGCAGGGCAGTGCCGCGGATGTGATCAAATTGGCCATGGTCCAGCTCGACGCCGCCCTTGCCAATGGCCCCGCTCAGATGCTCTTACAGGTGCACGACGAACTGGTCGTCGAGGCGCCGGCAGCAGCCGCGGAAGAAGTGGCCGGTACGATGCGGCGCATTATGGAGAACGCCGTCCAACTCGAGGTGAAGCTCAAGGTGGACGTGGGTATAGGCAACAACTGGGCACAAGCCCACTGATTCCGTCCGTATTGTGGGCGGCCCGTCAACCAACCGATACCGGCGGGCACAGTACTTACCAAGCAAGTGAAAGGCAGATTCATGGCAGATAAAAGCGCCAGCGAAAAAACGCAAAACCGTCAACGCCCGCGCAAGCGGCCTGGCGGCCAGTACGGCAACAACAAGAGCCGCCCGCAGAACCGGCGCAACCAGCCGAACCGCAAGCAACAGCAGAAAATACTGGATGTGGAGAACGAAGAAGTGAACCTGCCCAGCGGCGACGGGCCCGAAATAGCGGCGAGTGCACTGAAGGGCATGAGCATGCCGCAGCTCCACGAGACGGCGAAAGAACTCGGCATCCAGGAACTCGCCAACCTGAAAAAGCAGGATCTCATCTTCCGCATCCTACAGCGCAGCATCGAGAACGCCGGATCGATTTACGGGGAAGGCACACTCGAGATACTGCCCGACGGCTTCGGGTTCCTGCGTTCGCCAAACTACTCGTATCTGCCCGGGCCCGATGACATCTATGTCTCGCCGTCGCAGATTCGCAAGTTCGGCCTGCGCACGGGCGACAATGTGCAGGGGCACGTGCGGCCGCCCAAAGAAGGCGAACGCTACTTCGCGCTCTTGAAAGTCGAGTCCGTGAATGGCGAAGGCCCCGATGTCGCGCGCGAACGCATTATGTTCGACAACCTGACCCCCCTCTTCCCGGACGAACGGCTCCACCTCGAGAACGGCCAGCAGGAGGTCTCCGCGCGCATCGTCGACCTCATCGCCCCCATCGGCAAGGGCCAACGCGGTCTTATCGTGGCCGCGCCGTTCACCGGAAAGACGGTCCTGCTCCAGAAGATTGCCAACAGCATCACCGCGAACCACCCCGAGGTCGCCGTCATCGTGCTGCTCATCGACGAGCGTCCGGAGGAAGTGACCGACATGCAACGCTCCGTCGACGGCGAAGTCATCGCCTCGACCTTCGATGAGCCCCCGGAACGCCATATCCAGGTATCGGAAATGGTCCTCGAGAAGGCCCGCCGCCTCGTCGAGCACAAGCGTGACGTGGTGATCCTGCTCGACTCGATCACGCGCCTGGCGCGCGCCTACAACATCATCGTGCCGGCGAGCGGCAAGGTGCTCTCGGGCGGTGTCGACTCGAACGCGCTCCAGCGGCCCAAGCGGTTCTTCGGTGCGGCGCGCAAGGTCGAGGAAGGCGGCAGCCTGACCATCCTCGCCACCGCCCTCGTCGAGACCGGCAGCCGCATGGACGAGGTTATCTTCGAAGAGTTCAAAGGTACCGGCAACATGGAAATCCACCTCGACCGGCGCCTCATGGAAAAGCGGGTATTCCCCGCTATCGACGTGCAGAAATCGCGCACGCGCCGCGAAGAACTGCTCCTCACCGACGAAGAACGCCAGCGGGTCTACCTGCTCCTGCGCGTGCTCGGACCCCTCGAAACCGCCGAGGCCACCGAGCTGCTCATCAAGAAGCTCAAGACCACCAAGTCCAACGCCGACTTCCTCTCCAGCATGCAAAAGATGTAGTCTGCCCATCCCCCAGGACACGCTCCGAACCACCCCGCCGCCGCGGCCGACCGAAGGCCCGGCGGCACGCTTCCTTTAGACGCGCCAAAGACGCCCCGGGTGGCACTCGGGCGTTACCTGTTTCCGGAGCGCCGAAGGCGCGGGTTCTGGTCTACAGGGAGGGCGAGCGTCCCGCGAGCCGCAACGTGCCAGGACGAGCGTCCGGGGAGGGCGAGCGTCCCCGCGAGCCGCAACGTGCCGCAAACCCCAACGACAAGAGTTTCAGGGACAGCTCCCGTTACTTTTTGGCAAGTCAAATGCTTCGTAGTCTTCCCCCTGTACTTCCGAAGCCACTCTCTTCATCTGCGTGATCTGCGCCATCTGCGGTTGATTTCCCCGTCGACAGAAACGGGCCCCCATTGCAGCGCTCAGTAAAGAGGACGCAGAGGGCGAGCGTCCCGCGAGCCGCAACGTGCCAGGACGAGCGTCCCGGGAGGGCGAGCGTCCCCGCG
>CAZMVU010000178.1:0-1808 GCA_964569295.1 uncultured Nitrospirales bacterium | reverse complement strand
GGGAGGGCGAGCGTCCCCGCGAGCCGCAACGTGCCGCAAACCCCAACGACAAGAGTTTCAGGGACAGCTCCCGTTACTTTTTGGCAAGTCAAATGCTTCGTAGTCTTCCCCCTGTACTTCCGAAGCCACTCTCTTCATCTGCGTGATCTGCGCCATCTGCGGTTGATTTCCCCGTCGACAGAAACGGGCCCCCATTGCAGCGCTCAGTAAAGAGGACGCAGAGGGCGAGCGTCCCGCGAGCCGCAACGCAACATAAGACCCCAAGATAGCGGCCGGGGGCAAGCATTCTCCCAGGCGCCGCACTTTTCGCACTCGATAAAACATTGTGCTGTAACAGGTTGCCGATTATCCTCGATCACTTTATCGTTTTCTATTGCCCGTTACGATCTTTAAGGCAGTAATGCGGCCAGCCCGATGCGTGCCAGGATACAGGGGCATGTTCTGCTAAAATAGGTGTTGCGCTTTTGGCAAGCCTCTGGTATCCTTGTAGTGGTTGATTGAGTATGGTGGGGATGATTGCGTCAATAAGAGGGGGCATTTACCTGCCAGGTTTCTTTTGCCAGAAGGATTGGGGCCTATGCATCAAGAACTTGCTCAGGCACAAGCACAGCCGGTGCTGCAACAGGGGAAATACATGCCTATTGCAGTCGGTTCTTTGCAACAAGATAGTACGACCGACTTTGACTTGTACATCCGTAACCGCCCCGGCGCCCCCCCGATGCTCTACCGCAAGGCGGGGCTCCCGTTCTCGGAGGAAGCGTGCCAGCGGCTGTTGGACCGCAACATCGCGACCTTGTATGTGAGTGTGGCGGATAAGGTGGCCTACCGCCGGTATGTCGAGGCGCATATCGGCGATATTCTCTCGGACGACACGATTCCCATGCCGGAGCGCTCGCACCTGCTGTACGACTCGGCGCAGGAAATGGTGAAGGACCTTTTGCAGGATGCCAGGGCCGGCGACATCATGGAACGCAGCGGGCTGATGGTCGAGCATATGGTCGCTTTCATGTTCCGGGAAAGCAGCTCCTTCGAGCATTTAATGAAGGTTACCTCCTACGATTATTACACGTACACGCACAGTGTCGATGTGTTTGTATTCAGCGTCGCCCTCGCGCAGCGGCTCGGGCTGAAGCGGGACGCCGTGCAAGCGTTGGGGCAGGGTGCGCTTCTGCACGACATCGGGAAGAGTCTGATCGACCCGGAAATCCTGAACTGTCCGGGCGCACTGTCCGACGAACAATGGGTCATCATGCGCAAGCACCCTGAATATGGCGATGAACTCCTGCGCGAGCAGGGCAACGTCGACAGCACCATACGCGACGTCGTGCGCCACCACCACGAGAAACTGTCCGGCAAGGGCTATCCCGACGGGCAACCGCGCGCGGAAATCTCGCCGGAGGCCCGCATCGTGGCCGTTGGCGACGTTTTCTCGGCGCTCACGACGAACCGGCCCTACAAGAAGGCCATGGGCTCCTTCGAAGCGCTTACGCTGATGAAAGAAAAGATGGCCGAGGATCTGGACGCGCAGTACTTCCGGGTCTTTGTGCAGCTTATGGCCGGTCCAGGCCGGCAGCTCGCGAATAAGAAACGCTGATGACCGCGGGCCGGTGCGGGCCACGCGTGGGATTTGAACAAAGGTGTAACCAGACTGGGCTGAATGGCACGGCGCCCGCGCAAATGCACCGCAGGCAGCGTTTCGCGGCGGTGTGCGACAGTGGGCTCGGAGGGCCACGGCAGCTTTTGATGCATGAAAACAAAGGGTGCAGTTTTTGTACTACCGCGCTGTTGGTGAAAAAGTGAAGCAAAAA
>CAZMVU010000177.1:0-10510 GCA_964569295.1 uncultured Nitrospirales bacterium | reverse complement strand
CCGAATAACTTCTTGTTGTTCTTTATACGAGTCAGTGCCTAAGGCACTAAAGCGTACTTGGTTTCATGCAGTGCCATGATCCTGAGCTTGAAGAACTCGGTGTCACGGAAGCCGTAGGCTTGTCTTTTCATGGTTTTGATTTTGTTATTGGTGCCTTCGAGGGGGCCGGTTGAAATGGGGGTCTCGTACCAGTTCAGAATGCCGGTTCGGTGGGCAGCGAGTGTTTTGGCGAATTTCTTGAGCTGGCGAATGCCCGAGACCTCGGCCCGGGCGATCCACCCCCTGAGGAAGCGCTCGGCTTGCTCCCTGTCGGGCATGCTCGAAAGCTGACGCAGTTCGTCCACGAGCGACTGGAACGCGAGGGCTTCGCACGGCTCACACTCGACTTCGATGGCCCGGTGCTCTCGAGCAAATGCTGCGCCGAGGTCATCCCCACCCCGCAACGTCCACGGTAACCAGATGTATACCCTGTGCGCTACGATAGCGCACAACCTCTCCCGTGAAATACAGATGCTCGATGTGCCGCGCCGCGAGTCGACAACCGGCAAGTGCGCCGCGGCCTGGGCATTCGAGACCCTCGGCACCCTGCGCCACCGCATCATCCAGCGCGCGATTTATGCAACGTTGGAGGTTACTTGGTGCTGATCCGGGTGTTGTCGAGGTGGCGGCGCAGCTCGAGGATGCCTTCGCGGGTAATCCCGGTTTCGCTGATGTGGAGCCAGCGCAGTGAGTCTTTGAGGGCTTTGATGCGTGGGAGGCTGCGGTTGGTGATATTGGCGCCGTCGATCTTTAGGAATTCCAGCTGCTGAAAGTTGTCGAAGACCATGAATCCGTTGTCGCTCATTTCGATGTCGTACATCCAAATCTGTGTCAATTTGTCGAGGTTGCGCAGTTGGTCCAGTCCGCGGTCGGTTACGCTTGTGTACGACAGGTCGAGTCCGCGTAAGCCGGTGAGCGTGCGCAGGTTGGCAATCTGTGCGTTGGTCACCCTGTTCCCCACGAGGCTGATGGTGTGCAGATCGTCCTTGTGCAATGTAGCGAGTGCGGAGAGGTCGGCCGCGGCTTGGGGCGAGACCACGAGTTTGAGGGCCATGGCGGCGGGCACGTCGACCGCTCCGCGTGCCTGGCCGAATTCTTTCCATTCGGCTGGCGGGGGTGCGGTCCAGGAGCGCACGAAGAGTTCGCCCAGTGAGGCACCGGTCGGGAATTGCACGGTGCGCTCGGGTGGGGGGGTGCTTGCTTGCTGCCGGGCGATAGCGAGCGGCAGGGCGGCGTGCAGGGTGCAGTCTTCGGGCAGGACGGCAGCGAGGGCGGCGCGTCCTTCGGCGGTAAGTCCGAGTTCGATGCTGACTTCTTCGAGCGCGTTAAAGCGGTCGAGGGTTTTGAGGTTGCTTTCATTGATCTCGAGGGCCTCGAACCACAGGGCTTTTATTTGGGGCAGACCGGCGAATGCGGCGAGGGCAGAGAGGTCTTCGGCGGTTTGCTCGGGCAGGCGCAGTCCGAGGTCGGTGGTGACGTCTAATTGGATGGTTCCGCGGGCTGGGCCGAATTTGTTCCAGGGCGTTTGGTGGCCGGCCACATCGGGGCGGGTATAGAGGGTGCCGAGCGGTTCGCCGGTTGGAAAGTCGAGCTGGAGAACCTGGGTGCCCCGCGCGTCGGTTTGTCTGGCAGACTGCCACTGGAGAAATGCCACTGCACTCAGCAGGACAACTACCAATACGATGAGGAGTGGGACCACCCGCGAGCGCGGGGCCTTGCTGCGGGCGCGGTCCAGGAGATACGCCGAGCGTGCGAGTTCCTTGTCGCGTCCGGCGAGGGACTCCTTGAGTGACTCGACCTCTTTGTGTGCTTCTTCGAGGGCTTCGGTCTTTTCGCTCTGTTCGGCGCGCAGGGCGTCGAGTTCGTTGTTGAGTTCGTCTTGGGAGGAGGTGGCGCTGGTGGCCGCCCGCCGCAACGATTCCATTTCCGATTGCAGATTCTCGATGGTCGCCGCGCTTTCTGTACTTTGTCTGGCGGCCTCATCGGCGGCGCGCTGGCGCTCTTCGAGCGCGGCCTGCAATTCGGTGAGCTTGCCTTGTGCCTCTTCGAGTTCGCGGCTCTTGGTCTGTTCGTTGGCGCGTAACTGGGCGACTTCTTCGGTGAGCTTCTGTTCGGAGTTGGAGGCGGTATTTGCCTGGTTTTTGAGGGCATGGAGTTCTTCGTTGAGCTTGGCCATCATGGCCTCGTGTTCGCTGTTCGAGGCGGCGGCCTGGGCGGCTTCCTCTTCCCGGGCGGCGAGTTGGCCGCGCAGTTGCTCGACTTCGTTCCGTGCTTCTTCGAGGGCTTTGTTCTTCGCGGCTTCGCTTTCGCGCAGTTGCGTGACTTCATCGGCGAGGGCGGCTTCGGAATCCGATGCCGCGTTGGCCTTCGATCGCAGGTTCTGTAGTTCTTCCTGCAATGCGCCCATTTTTGCTTCGTGTTCGCTGTTGGCCTCGACGGCCTGGGCCATGGCTTGCTCGCGTTCACCCAGTTGTGCGCGCAAGGTTTCGAGTTCGTTGCGCGTGGCGTCCAGTTCCCGGGCCTTGTGCGATTCGTTGGCGCGTAACTGCTCGAGTTCGCGCATGATCTCTTCTTCGGACTGGGAGGCTTGCTGCGCCTCGCTATGGAGGTTGACCAGTTCCTGCTGCAGCTCGGTGATGGCGTCTTCGCTGAGGGTGCGTTCGCTACGGGCCTTTTCGATTTCCTGTTCGCGGCGTGTGAGCTCGTCGCGCATGGTTTCGAGCGTTTTGCGGGTGGATTGCAGGGCTTGGGACTTCTCGGTTTCGTTTTGGCGCAGTGCGTTGACTTCTTCCATGAGCGCTTGCTCGGAAGACGATGCCTGCTCGGCCTGCGACTGAATACCGTGTAACTCCTGGCGCAGCTCTTGGACAACCTGGTCGCTTTCTGCACTGCGCTGTTGTGCTTCGGCGACGGCGGCCTCGCGCTCTTCGAGCGTAGCGCGCAGCGTGTCCATTTCACGGCGTGCTTGTTCGAGGGCTTCTGACTTGCTGCGCTCGTTGGCGCGTAACTGTTCGAGCTCGCTTTGCAAGGCCGCCTCGGAAGTCGAAGCGTTTTCTGCCTGGGCATGGAGCGAGTCCATCTGCTTGCGCAGTTCGGCCATGGCTTTCTCGCGTTCGGCGTTGCGTTTTTCCGCCTCGGCGATAGCCTGTTCCCGATCGGCCAACTGGGATTGGAGCTGTTCGAGTTGGGCGCGGGCGGCATCGAGGGCCTCACTGCGTGCGTTTTCCTGCTTATGCAATTCGGCGAGTTCTGAATGAAGTGCGTCCTGTGAATTGGCTGCCTGGCTGGCGCGGTCGTGCAGGTTGACGAGCTCCGCTTCGAGCGCCTGCACGCGTTTCTCACGTGCTTGGCTTTCCCGGTTGGCCTGGGCGATGGCCGCTTCGCGTTCCTCGAGCGTGCCTTGCAGCCGCTTCACCTGCTGCGCGGCCTGGCGCAGGGCGGCCTCTTTCTCCGCCTCCTTGGTGCGCAGGGTTTCGAGTTCTTGGGTCAGTTCATCGTGTGAGGAGGAGGCGTTCTGGGCCTTGCCCTTGATGGTGTCCAATTCTGATTGCAGTGCGGCGACCGTGTGTTGTAACTGTGCCTTGTCGGTCGCGTCTGCCAGGCGAATGTCGATGCGCTCACGCAGGCGGATGACTTCGTTGCGCTGCCGCGCGACGGTCTCCAGCATCTTCTGTTTTTCTTTATCGCTCAGGAAATCGCCAAGGGCGCGCGTGTCCGACTCGGTTTGATCGATGCGCTTGGCCGCCCGCACACAGGTGTCCCGAGCTTCGTCCAGACGGTGCAGGGCCAAAAGGTTTTGCGTACGCAGAATCAGCAGCGGCACGCTGTTGTCCACCACGCTGCCCATCTTGTCGATAGCTGCCAAGGACTCCGCGAACTTTTGTTCCTTATGTAGTGCGGTGGCTTTTTGGAAGAGGTCGCCGTTTATTGCTGTGCTCATTATATTCCGTAGTCCCAGATTCGCCTTCTGCTCCGCTCAAGTATAACACACACGGCCAGCGCTTCCTTGCCATAGTGCTGGCGACTATGGTCAAGTATCCTGCATCTGGCATAATCATGTTAAATGGTGAGCATCTGCCTGCAAGGGTATTCGTGGCACGGCCGGTAAGGGAAAGGATACATCGTGGCCGACGGTTCGAAAATAATCATTACATGTCAGTGCGGGCAGAAGATGAAGGCCCCTGCTGAGGCCAAGGGCAAGAAGTACAAGTGTGTGCGTTGCGGTGCGCTGCTGCTGGTGGGTGCGGAACCGCCGGACGAGGGTGGCAAGGCACTCCCCGATGGCGGCGGCGCGGATGAAAGCCCGGCCCCGCAAAAGGCGGAACGGGTGGGGGAGTTGCTCAGGCAGGCGGGCCTTGTTACCGGGGAGCAGGTGGCGCAAGCGCTGGAGCGGCAGAAGCAGCAGGGCGGCAAAACCTTCGAAAACCTGATCGAACTGGGCCACCTCGACACGCAGACACTGCACAGCTTCCTGTCGAAGCAGCCGGGGGTGGCCACGATCAACCTGGCCAGCTACAAGGTGGACCGTGATCTTGTGGACCTGATCCCCAAGGAGTTGGCGCTGAATGAACTGGTATTGCCCATCGACAAGCTGGGCAAGCTGCTCACGGTGGCTATGGCGTGCCCTCTGGATATCGAGACCATCCAGGAAATTCAGCAGACCACCGGACTGCGCGTGAAGGCCATGCTGTGCAAGCTCGACGACATACACGCGGCGGTCGAAAGCCTCTACCGCCACGGGGCCGGCAAAACGGGCGGGCCAATCACAATTACCCTCGATGACCTTCCCGGGCTCGGCAAGAAAACGGGCACGGCCGCAAGACCGCCCAAGACCGTGACCCCCGAGGTGCGCAACCAGTTTGCCAAGCTTATTGCCGAGGGCGCGCCACGGGAACTTGTCGAGGCGGCGGAGAACATGCCACCTGTCGCAGAGAAGTTGCTGACGGCGGCCAACAAGGGGGCCTATGGCGCGGGCAAGGTCGAGAGTGTGGGGATGGCGGTGGCGCTTCTGGGAATCGATGGGGTAGCCGCGGTACTGGGGCTGAACGGGGAATCGGGGTAAGTATGACTGTGCAAAACGCCAAGGCCTTCATCGAGCACGTGGGCAAGCACCCTGAATTGCAGGATCGTCTCAATGCACTCACCGGACGCGGTACGCTGGACCGGCTCGCAGAAATCGGACGCGAGGAAGGGTATGAATTCACGGCGCAGGATTACCGCGAGGCCGTGATCGATATGGCCGCAGGCGAACTCTCGCCCGAGGCGCTCGACAGAGCCGCCCGTGAGATGGGGTTGGAGCCGCCCGGAGAAGCCGGGAGTCCTTAGCGGCGGACGTGGTGCAAGCGGCCTGTGCCGTGTGCCCCGTTGGGTTGGTGCGCCCTGGCGTGCGTTTTGTGCAAGCGGCAAGGCGTATGCCGCCCAAGGGGCTCGAGTAGACTGTCCAAGCCGCCGGTGAACCTGGCGTTGGCCTTGGCTTTGCGCAGGCGGATGGCGGTCATCCAATAGCCGAGCACACCCATGACGTAATGCACGGCGATTTTCTGATTAGTCCAATGGAACTGGGGCCGCACAGCGAGATGATGCGGGTTCTTCACGTTCTTGAATGCCCGTTCGACATGGGTTGGGCCGTAGAAAGCCTGGATGATGTCGGCGGACTGGACTTCGCCAAATCCCTTTCCGTGTATACGCAATAACAGACAAGGCAAAGCGCTGCAACCGGTTGTTTGTTAACCAGTTACGGCGGCAACACACACCCAGAAAGCCGAAGGCGTCATAAGCTCACGCTGGTAAATCCCGGCCGCAGAAATGTGGTATGCTCGTCACGGCTTCCTACGCGAGTGCGGCCCCTGCGGCGAACGGTTGCCGGCGATTGAACAGACAAGGGCAAGAGCATGGCGAACAGCCACGAATCTCACGAGCAGACGGTTTCGAAAATGAGCAAGCCCCGGAAACTGCTGTACAGCATGGTGCCGGTGCTGGCCCTTTTGCTGCTTATCGAGGGCGGGGCGCGTCTTGTCGAGTTGCGTTTACCCGAGCGCCCCATTGACCTGGGCCGCGGGTTCCACCCGGATACCCGGCATTTCATGGAAGCGCCGGACTCAGGCCGGCTGCAACGCCCTAACGCCAGCGGCGGCGATACGACGTTTGCCGCGGAGAAACCGGCCAAGACCTACCGAATTTTTGCGCTGGGCGGATCCTCGGTGGCGTTTTTGCAAGAGCATTTGAAACGATTGGAAGCGTCGTTGAGCGAGGAGTATGCGGGCCGTTTCGACCGGGTCGAAGTGATCAACGCCGGATTCTGGAGCTACGGCAGTCAGCGCGTACTGATTGTGGCGCGGGAAGTGCTCGAATACGACCCCGACCTTATTCTGCTTTATACGGGGCACAACGAATTCGAGGATCTGAAACAACTCGAAGTGTACCGTATGGGCCCGCCGCCGCTGCTCGAAGCGCTTTCGCATTCCGCCGTATTCCATCTTTACTGGCACCACATGCGTGCCCGCAAGATTAGCGTGCTCGAGAGTGAACGCAACCGGGACATTCTGCGGCGCGGGCCCTTCCCGTCGCCCGAAGAGTGGGAACAAGCCATTACCCCGGCCGTCCTCGAGGACCGGATGGACGCGTTCGAGAACAACCTGCGCCTTATCGCGGACATGTGCCGCCAGCGGGGGGTGCCGCTCATCATCGGCACGGTGCCCTCGAACCACTGGGAACCGTCGTTGGCGGACGATGGCGGCTTCATTTTCAAGCAGCGCCTCCTTCCGTTACGCGAAGCCCGGAAGTGCGAAGTCTTTCACCGGCGGGTTCGGGAGCTTGTCGCGAAGAGCCTGCGGCGGCAATCGTCCGACGTGGAGAACCGCATTATCCGCCGTGTCGCCGAGGACTGCGTTTTGCCCGTGGCCGATGTGCGCCAGGCCGTGCGGGCAGCCGAACCCCATGGCATCCCCGGGGAAACGTTGTTTGACGACCCCTGCCACCTGAACACGGCGGGGAATGACCTGTGGATACAAACCTACCGGCCCCTGATTCACAACCACATCCGCGCGGTTTTGGCGCGGCGCGCCGCCTCCGGCGAAACCGGGTAGCGGGGGGAGCGTGATCAACCGTCGCCGCTGTTGGCGCCGCTCGCGCCTTGTTCGGCGGCCGACAGTGCCTGCGCCACGGTGTCCTGCAAATGGTCCGCGCAAATGCCGGCTTTCTCATCGATGCCACGCAGATGCATGTGCGCGACATCCGTGAAATACGCGATGCCGCCATGCAGGTTTTCCTGCACCGGAATGTACAGGAGGCCGTGTTCTTCGCAAAAAGAACGGGTCATTGCATTGTGGGCGGTGAGTGCGGCGATATAATCATCGAAACCCACCGCGTACGGCAGGGCAAAAAAGAACTGGCTACGAAACCATGCCCGCGCCAGCGGGGGAAGGCTGGGCAGGTGCGGCGCGCAGAAACTGGCGATGGCCAACTGCGCGCCCGCCCGCTGTGTTTCGTCATGCAGCGCCTGCAAGGCCGGGCGCAGCAGCGCACGCGCCTTCTCGCGATACGTCGCCGGTCCGGGAAACACCCGGCGCCACAGCCAGCGCGCATGGTGTTGCATCAATTGGGACCGGCCCATAACGTGTGCCAGTGCCTCCCGAACACCCCCGTTGCCGAGAGTGTCCTCGAGCGCCCGCTCCATCACAGCCGCTGCGTCGTTCACGAACCCATAGCGAAGCACCATATCGGGCTTGAGCGTCCGGATTAGTTCGGATAAGCCGACACACCCCCGCAGGTCTATGCCATCCACACCGGCGTTGATGACCTCGATCCGCTGCGCACCCAAGCGTGCGCCCAGTTTCTGCTCGAGCAAATTTGGATAGGTGAGATCATTGCGCGGACCGCCCACGGTAGTCGAGCCGCCCACGCACACGATACGATAGACGTGGGGCTGCTTGGGCACTTGCACCGCCTCATCGCGGAAGCCGTGCCTATTGGTCCAGAATTCCGACCGGTCAAATTCCGGATACCAGTCGCGCATGTAGAAATGCGGCCGGTACGCCGGCGAATCACGGGTGAACCGGCCCGGGATAATCACCATGACGGCGGGCGCCGCACGCGCGGCCTCCGTGTAAGCATAGGGATAGAACTGGAACCCTTCACATTGGGACGGCTGCGTGTCGATGCAATACTCCATCACGGTGCCCGGCCCGAACGCGTAGTGTTTCAGGGCCTGCGCGCCGGGCGCCAATTTCATAGCAGCGGCCAGCATTTCGAGGCAATGCGCACGCTGTTCCGGTGCAAGCAGATCGGCGACATTTTGCGCTTCTTCGGCCTTGCGGATGAGAGGCTCCATGACGGGGTGATTCTCGACCGCGAACCGCCGCATGATATTGCCCGTGCCATCCACCTCGAGGATCAGCGCGTGCCACTGTGCCGCGAAGCCCGCCATCTCCGCGTCCGTGGCGTCATTCAACTGCGCCAGCACAGGAAACCGCCGCACCAGTTCCGGGGCCGGGCGCGGCGCGGTGGGCGCAGTGGCCTTGAACACCGCCATGTCGCGCGCACGGGCCTTCTCGTTCCGCGGCGCGTAGTAGGTGTAGGCCCGGGAAAAAGAATACCGGAAACGGACATAGGCCTCGCCCGCAAGCAAAAACACCCCCAACCACAGCGGCACGCTGCATACGATGAGCAGTGTTTTCTTGCGGACACGGGCCATGCTCATTCCTCGGTCACGCCCATGAAGAGCACCTTGTCAAGGCCAGGCCCCTCACAAACACCGGGCGCCCCACTACCGCGCGCGCATATCGGCACACGGCTTACGAGCCTACATACGCGTCGATCGCGCGTCGCAAGGTCTTGAATATCCACTCGCGCTTCGTGTCGTCCGTCTCGAGCAGGGTGAACCGGAACCCTTCGTGATCACACTGAAACCCGGTGAGCGGCACCACCACGATGCCCGTGGCGCCCATCAAGTAATAGACGAAGCGCTTGTCCGGTGAGACCCCCTGCACCAGCTCCTCGATGCGCGCGCGCACCTTCGGGTCCGGGATATCCAGCGTCTGGCCACCATTGAGCACGCCATCCTTAAACATCACCGTGTAGTAGAAAGCGCCACCCGGCTTGTTCGCGATGACCGCATCGCACCCATCGAAAGCCGCAAAGGCCTCATCGGCACGCTTGGCGAACATGGCCGCCCGCGTAGTGAGATGCTCGTCATAGCGCGGGTCGCCGAATATCCGCGGGATCGACATCTGCGGCAGCGTCGTCGAGCACACCTCGAGCCGCTTCGCCGCCAGCAGGCTGTTCACATAATCCTTGAAATTGGGATCCTTGTCCTTGTTCAGCACCTCGAGCCAACCGCAACGCGCCCCCGGCCACGGATACTCCTTCGAGATGCCCCGCATCGACAGCGCCGGCACATCGCCCACCCACTGGCTCATGTGCATCTTCGGGTGGCCCTCGTAAACAATGTGCGCGTAGATTTCATCGGCGATGAGAAAAAGCCCGTACTTCTGCGCGATATCCGCGATCTCCTCGAGCAGATCCCGCGGATACACCGCGCCCGTCGGATTGTCCGGCGACAACAGCAGAATCCCCGCTATCGAATCGTTGTACTTCACCCGGTTGCGGATATCCTCCACATCCGGCAACCAGCCATTGTGCGGATCGAGATCATACGTCACATGCGCATAGCCCGAATGCGCCCCCTCCGCCGACGAATGCGTCGAGTAGGCCGGCGACGGACCAAGCACCCGCGCCTCCCGCTTCAACCCGCCATACACCCGCGCCACCGCATCACCGATGCCATTGAAGAACAGGATATCCTCCGGCGTTATCTGCACCCCGCCCGGCCGTGCATTCACATGATTGGCCAGGAACTCCCGCGTTTCGGTTACCCCCGCCGTATCGCAATAGCCGAACGATGCCGGTGTGTCCACCAGCTCATGCAGGATATCCCGGATCCACGGGGCGAGCGCTTCCCCCTTCTGTACCGGATCCCCGATGTTCTCCCACGTGATAGCCCGGCCCAGAGCCCGGATTTCATGGGCAACCGCCACAATCTCCCGGATTTCGTAAACCAGGTTCTGCGCGCCTTCATGTACAATATTACGTCTCATTGGTCTTCATCTCACCGCGGCCTACGCGGTAGGGTTCCGCTTTGTGCGGCCCGGATCATACAGGTCCGCCATGACTACGGTTTGTACTGCCCCTGCCCCGGCCCATGCATACCAGCCCGGCAGGGGCCGCCGGCCGGCAGCGCCGATACAATTCACCCCCCCGGACACAAGATGAGAAGCCCGTATGATAGGCGCCCCGCCCACCAATTTCAATGATCCCGAAGACAACATTTCATCCCGCCCGAAAGCGTGCTATAATTGCCCCCATCAACACAACGGCTCCCCAGCCATCATGCCGTGGGCCCTTAGCTCAGTCGGTTAGAGCAGGTGACTCATAATCACTTGGCCGGAGGTTCGAGTCCTCCAGGGCCCACCAC
>CAZMVU010000176.1:0-10517 GCA_964569295.1 uncultured Nitrospirales bacterium | reverse complement strand
GATCAGCCCCGGCTGAAGGCCTTGGCTATTCCAGATGCGCCTTTCAGGCGCGCGAAATCCGTCCGGAACCATGGGGACAGAATCGCGTTAAGAAGCCGCAGGGGGCTGTGCCCCTCCCTCGAGAAGACCCGAGTGCCTTGGACAAGAATGCCAGGGCAGGGTATAATCGTGGACATCCTCTAATAGGTGGTGTTTCTGTATTTTGTATATGGGCGTTCTCGACGGTACACTCTATCGTTGTGGGGGGGACAAAACAGGGTCCGGGCAATGGAAGGTCAGGTGCGTGCAACAATCCGTGGAAAACGAATTTGCCATACTGGTAGCGGATGATGAAGAAGCCATGCGTTCGGTGGTCGGTGATGCGTTGGACCGCCGGGTCGCGTGCCGGATTGACAAGGCGGCCGACGGTGTGGCGGTCCTCGATGCCATGGCGGGATTCGGCTACGATCTGTTGATCGTAGACATGATCATGCCGGGGCTTCATGGCTTGGAACTTGTGCGGCGTGTGGCCGGGGACTACCCCGGCGCGGATATTATGGTGATGACGGGCTACATCGAGGACTTCCCGTTTGTCGAGGTGGTCAAAGCCGGCGCCACCGATTTCATCGTCAAACCTTTCGGGATGGAAGAATTGGTGGCCAAAGTGACGCGTATTCAGAAAGAACGCGCCACGCGCCGTGCCCATCAACTGGCCGAACGGAAATTCGAGAGTATTTTCCAGCTCAGCATCGACAGCATGGTGCTGCTGGATCGCGAATCGTGCACCGTGCTCGATGCCAACCGCGCGTTTGTCACCCTGAGCGGGCAGCCTGTAGAGGCTATACGGGGCCGGCCCTTCATTGAATTTCTTGGCCCGAGCGACCGTGATCGGTTCAAGCTCGCGTTGGGCATCTGCGGGGCCGGCGGCACGCTGGGCGATATCACCATCGAACGAGAGGACGGCCCCTCCGTGTGCGTCGATGTGAGCGTGACCTTCCTCGACCTGTATTCGCAGCATCACATTTTTCTGGCGCTGAAGGATGTGACGGAGAAGCGTGAAGTCGAGCGGCAACTGGCGGAGGCTGCGGTGACCGACGGGCTCACGGGGCTCATGAACAAGAGCTCCTTCGATCGGCAAGTGGGGGGCGCGGTGCGCCGTGCTGCCCAGCAAGGTGAACCACTCACGCTTGTCATGTTCGATCTCGACAACTTCAAGGCCTGCAACGACACGCATGGGCACCAGGCGGGCGATGGCCTGCTGACGAGCCTGGGCGGGCTTGTGATGCAGTGTATCCGGGACAACACGGACGAGGGCTTTCGTATCGGGGGCGACGAGTTCGCCATCGTGCTGCCCGGCGCCGACATCGAGATCGGGGCGCGTATTGCGGAGCGGCTGCGCAGCCTGTTCATGGGCAACCAGGTTTTCGGGACCACGTTGAGCATTGGCGTGGCCCAATGGAAGCCGGGCCTTACGGCCAAACAGTTCATCGAGGCGGCTGACCGGGCGCTCTATCAGGCGAAGGCGCGCGGCAAGAACACGGTCGCCACGGCGTAAACGTGGCGCAGCGTTGCAGCCCATGCCGTGCAAAAGCGTGCGCAATGATCCGCCGGCTTCTGGCATAATATGGGCGAATGATCGGCCACGCCTGGAGGGAACCCATGGGGAAAACGCATATCTTTGGCGCCTTCTTTTTGCTTGCGGCTGTCAGCGCCGCCGCGGCCGATACCCTGCCCGCGCCAGCCCACCTGCGCACCGAGTATCTGGCGAATCCGCTCGGTATCGACACGCCCCGGCCACGGTTCGGCTGGTGGATGGATCATCCCGAATCCAACCAGAGGCAGGCCGCCTGCCAGGTGCGTGTGGCGGAATCGCCCGAGGCGTTGAACGGCGGCGCGGCGCTTTGGGACACCGGCAAGGTCGGTTCCCGGCGCACGGTGAACGTGGCCTACGAGGGACCACCGCTGGCGTCCTGCACCCGCTATTACTGGGCGGTGCGCCTGTGGGACAAGAGCGGCACGGCCAGTGCTTGGAGTGAGCCGGCCTGGTTCGAGACGGCGCTGCTGGAAGCGGAGGACTTCGCGGCGCAGTGGATTCGCCCGCCCAAAGGCATGGGCGATTCCTTCGGTTTTCGCACCGAGCCCGATCGGCGTGCCGAGCGGATCAGCGTGGTGCTGGACCTCGGCGAGGTCTATCCGGTAGCGGCGGTGGCCTTGTATCCTGCGGCGCCGCCTGGCAAGGACGATTACGGCTATGGCTTCCCGGGCGGCTTCGAGGTGGAGCTGGCGGAGGAGGCGGGGCATTCCGGCACGCCGCCTGTTCTCGAAGTGACCGGCGCGGAACCACCGGAAGCGGGCGCCGCAACGTTTACCTTTTCCCCCACCCAAGCGCGTTACGTCCGGCTTACAACCACCGAGCCGGCGGGGTCGCGGTTTCGCGGCTACTTCCTGGCGTTGGCGGAGCTGGCCGTGCAGGATGAGGCGGGGCGCAATGTGGCTGTGGGCGCTGCGGTCGATGCGCCCGCGAGCGATGAGACGCACCCCTGGGGCAAGCAAAAGCTTGTCGACGGTGTGAACGAATCGAAGAAGGTACGCAGTGTGTCGCCACTGTTGCGCAAGCACTTCACGGTAAAACCGGGGCTTGCATCGGCCCGGGCCTACGCTTCCGGCATGGGCTACTACGAGTTGTATCTCAATGGAGCGCGTGTGGGCGATCATGTGCTCGACCCCGGCAACACCGTGGCCGCGAAGCGCAAGCTGTACAGCACCTATGACGTAGCGGACCACCTGCGCGAGGGCGAGAACGTGGCGGGGATGATGCTCGGCCATGGTTGGCACCATGGGCAATGCGCCGCCTGGCTGCAATTGCGCTTGGTCTACGACGACGGCCGCGTCGAGACGGTGCTCACCGATCCCTCATGGAAGGTGGCCACGGGGCCTATCGTGGACGAGAGTCTCTTCAACGGCGAGACCTATGATGCGCGCCGCGAACGCATCGGCTGGGAAACGTCCGGTTACGATGACAGCGCCTGGCATACAGCGGAGGCCTATGACCGCCCACCCGAGCAGATGTCCGCCCAGGCCATGCCGCCTATCCGCGTGACCCAGCAAGTGCAACCGGTGAGCGTGACCGCGCGCGGCGAAAACACGTACATACTGGACTTCGGCTGGAACCTCACGGGGTGGCTCACGCTGTCGATGACGGGACCGCGGGGCACGGCGATCACCATGCGGCATGCGGAGCTGCTGCACGAGGATGGCAGCCTCAACACGGCCACCCTCGAGACGGCCAAACAGACGGATACCTACATCGTGAAGGGCGAGGGCGAGGAAACCTACACCCCGCGCTTCACCCAGCACGGGTTTCGCTACGCCGAGGTGACGGGGTATCCCGGCACACTCACGGCGGACGAGGTCACCGCCGAGGTTATCCACACCAGCTTCGACACCATCGGTACGTTCGACAGCGGCAGCGCACTCTTTAACGACGTTTACACCATGGCCCTGCGCAGCATTCTAGGCAACTCGATGAGCATCCCCACGGACTGTCCGCAGCGCGGCGAGCGCATGGGCTGGCTGGGCGATGTGCACCTGGTAATCGAGCCGACGCTGCATGTCTTCGATGCCTGCGCCTACTACGAGAATTTCCTGCGCTCCATCGCCGATGCACAGTACGAGGACGGCCGCGTGCCCGACACGGTTCCGTACTATATGTTCGGTGAGAAAGACGGCTCCCCCGCCTGGGCGCTCTGCTATCCACTGCTCACCTGGTACCTCTACCGCTATTGCGGCGACGAGCGGGTGGTGCATGAACACTACGACAACATCGTGCGGTGGTTCGGCACACTCGAGGCCAAAGCGGCGGGGCATCTGCTCGAGAAAGCGATGTACGGCGACTGGGTGGGCATCGAAGGCACCCCCGGCCCGATCATCGCGTCGGGCGTCTATTACTGGAGCGCCGAGCTGCTGCGTGAGATGGCGGCGTTCCTGGGCCGGGACGGCGACGTGGCGCGCTTTGAACAACGCAAGGCCGATATCGCCGCGGCCTTCAACGCCGAGCTTTTCGACGCGGAAGCCAACCACTACGGCAACGGCAGCCAGTTCTCGCAGGTGTGGCCGGTGTACCTCGGTATTGCGCAGGGGAAGCAGAAAGAAGCGGCCCTGGCGCAATTGCGCCGTTCGATTACCGGGGAGCACGAGGGCCACCTCGCCACGGGCATTCTCGGCACGAAATACCTTTTCGACGTGCTCACGGACAACGGCATGGCCGATCTCGCCTACACCGTGGCATTGCAGGAGGACTACCCCGGTTGGGGGTACATGCTCGATAAAGGCGCCACCACGCTCTGGGAACGCTGGGAGTACATGACCGGCAACGACATGAACTCGCACAACCACCAGATGTACGCCAGCATTCTCGGGTGGTACTTCGGCAGCGTGGCCGGGTTGCGCGCGCTGCCTGAACCCGGCTACCGGCGGTTCACCATCGCACCGGCCATAACCGATCGCTTTGATCACGCCACCGCCGCGACAGATACCGTGGCCGGGCATGTAGCGTGTGGGTGGCAACGCGTGGAGGATGGCGTCCTGGTGGTCGAGGCCACCGTGCCGCCCAATACCCAGGCGGAAGTCATCCTGCCAGACATGGGCGCGGCTGCACAGATCACGCAGAACGGCGCGGCCATCGACGCGCGGACCTTCACGGTCGGGAGCGGTACCTATACTTGGCGGATAAAGTAGTGTGTGAAGTTCGCACCACGTTGGAGCGCCCAAGACGCCGGGGGGCGTCCCTCCCATTCTATTTCACCAAGCGCCTGACGTGGGCGGCCCCCACAACCCAAGGCGCAGAGTCCGCAGGAAGGCGCGCCCCGCCAGGGAGGGCGCGCGTACCCGCGAGCCGGAACACCACAAGACGGCGGCGTTGAAAATGATGCCGCCAGAATGCCTCAAGAACGCGCAAGTCGCCGCATCGGGAACCCGGCCTGTTTCAAATCGTTCCATATTGGATCCACAGATTTTCACGAGGGCCCATAATTTATTGACACGTCTCGCCCCCTGTGCTAAACTGCCCACCGCAAGTTGGATTATCCGGACGAGGAACCGTGAAGGAGGGTGCCCCAGTGGGACTCGGTATGCATAAGAGGCCGTGGCTGTTGGTTACCGTGGCATTGCTGATCGGCGTATTTCTGGTGCAGGGGCCGCTGGCCGTGGCTCAGGACTTCAACCCGGACCAGGATCTCCCGAAGCCGACGGGTATGGAGAAAGCCCTGACCAAACTGGGCCGGGGTATTTCGAACATTTTGCTGGGCTGGGCGGAAATTCCGGTGACTTGGGATCGCAGCCTGAACAAAGGTAAACCCCTGGGCTACCTGGTGGGTGTTGCGCCGGTGCTGGGCACGGCACGCGCTGTCATACGCACCGGCACGGGGGTGTTCGAGGTGGTGTCGTTCCCGTTCTCTGACGAGGACGTCAACTACGAGGCGGTTCTTGAGCCTGATTATATATTCTAGGCGCATTGCGTGGCGCAAGCAGGGGGCGGCCGTGGTGGGAACCCTTACCCTCACCGACGGCCGGAAGGGTAACGTGGTTCTCGTCGGCGCCCGCACCAACCCCAAAGGTGCCGCTTTGGTGCTGCCCGGCGAAAGCGGCGAGGCCCCGATGACCGTCATGCTCAAGGACGGCCTGGATCGTATGTACCCCCAGCAAATGCTTGAACTGCTCTGCATGCAGGAGCGATCCTTCGGTACGGCGGGATTGCCGGCCCCCACCGGGCTCGATGCACCGTGAGCGGAAAACACGACATCGACTCGCTGCTTGACGATGTGGTCACGCTGCCCAGCCTGCCGGACACGGTTGCCCGGGTGACTTCGATGGTCGATGATCCAGACTGTCGGCTCTCGGATGTGGCTACGGCGATATCGGGCGACCCGGCGCTGGCCATCAAGACCCTGCGGCTGGTGAATTCCGCCTACTACGGCCTCGGCCAGCAGGTGACAACCATCGAGCATGCGGTGGTCATGCTGGGGATCAAGGTCATCAAGAACCTCGCACTCACGGCCACCGTGTTCGAGGCTTTCCAAACCACGACCATGCAGTTCCTGCGCCATTCGATCACCTGCGCCATGGCCATGCGCACCTTTGCCGAGGGCGGCACGGCCGCCGTTTCTCGTTTAGCCACAGGTGACGAGGGCTTCGTGTTCGGTCTCGTGCACGATGTGGGCAAGGTCATTCTCGAGGAGTATCTGCCCGAGGAATGGGCCAAGGTGCCTGTGCTGGTCAAGAAGCAGCAAATACCCTGGTACAAGGCTGAACGCGCGATCATCGGCGTGGACCATGCGGAAGTGGGCGCACGCCTCGCCGAGAAGTGGCGCCTGGCGCCGACACTCGTCAGCGCGGTCGCCGGCCACCACGATCTCACCCGTTGCCACGACGCGGACAGCCGAACCCTCGCGGCCAGCGTTGCCGTGGCGGATTTCCTGAGCGCCGCCGCGGGCGTGCCCGCCTATACCCCCCCCTGCTTCGACCTGAGCGATGACGTGTGGACGCTGGTGGGTATGGACGCGGCGAACCTGCCTGCTGTGGCCGATCACTTCTTCAAAAGCTACCACACGGTCGACGAGTTGGCTGGGCTCGCCTCGTAAAGCGGAAAGGGTCGAGATGCACCTGTGCCGTGTGCAATGCCGCCAGTTCCGTTGCCTGGATGCGGCCGACTTTGCGCCCGGCGCCGGCATCAATATTATCCGCGGCGGAAACGCGCAGGGCAAAACCTCGGTGCTCGAAGCGATTCTTGTGGCTGCCACGACCAAGAGCCATCGTACGAACACCGATGCCGATCTCGCGCAACATGGCGCCGGCCAGTTCCACGTGTATCTCGATGCGGCGCGCCACGACCGCGAGGTCGCGCTCGAGGCCCACTGGTGGCAGGGGGCCAAGCGCTTCAAGGTGAACGGCGTCGCCCAGACACGGCTCTCCGATATTCTGGGCAAGCTGAATGTGGTCTTCTTCTGCCCGGAAGACGTGGAACTCGTGCGCGGCGGGGCGGGGGTGCGGCGGCGCTTTCTGGACATGGAACTCTCGCAGATAAGCGCCGGCTATCTCGCCGCTCTCCAGCAGTACCGCCAGGCGTTGCGCCAGCGCAATGAGCTTTTGCGTGTTCCCAAGCGCGAACCGGCGCTGTTCGAGGTGTGGGACGCGCAACTGGTCGAGCAAGGCGGCCTCCTCATGCGCGAGCGCCGCGCGTTCATCGCCGAGCTCTCGGCCCTTGCCGGGGAGGCCTATGCACGCATTTCCGGGGCCGAGTCCCTGGCGCTCGCCTACGCGCCCGATGCGGACGGCGCGGAAGCGCTGCAGTATGCCCTTGACCGCGCTCTCGACACCGACGCCCGGCGAGGGCTCACCTCGCGCGGCCCCCACCGCGACGAAGTGCGCGTGCTCGTGGGCGGCAAACCGGCCCGTCAGTTCGCCTCCCAGGGGCAGCAGAAAACCGCCGCACTCGCCATCAAACTGGCGGAAGTCACCCTTGTACAGCGTCATACCGGCGAGTATCCTGTACTCATGCTCGACGAGGTGCTCGCCGAGTTGGATGCCGCCCGGGCACAGCGCCTGTTCGAGGCCGCCGGGCCCGAGGTGCAGACCATTGTGACCACCACCGAATTGGAGCACCGCCCTGGCCGGTTCGGGGCGGAAGGGACGGAATTCCGCATTGAGCAAGGGAAAATCACGCCCGCCTAGCGAACTGGTGCCTGTCGGCGAGATCATCGCCCACCTGCGGCGCACTACCAACCTCGGCAAGCAGCTCGAATTGTCCCGCATCTGGGAATGGTGGGGTGAAGCCGTGGGCCCGCATATTGCACCGCATGCCCGGCCCTACAGTGTGCGCGGGGGCATGCTGCGTGTACACGCGGACAGCCCGGTGTGGCTGCACAAGTGCAGCTACAAGAAATGGGCGATTATCCGCCATATCAACGCACGGGCCGGCAAAACCCTTATCAAGGATCTGTTCCTCACCCTTGACCCCGAGGAGGAGGATCCGCTGTAGCGCGGCGCCGCCCGCCAGGCGGGAACAGGGGGCCAAGACGCATGGCGGGCAACCGGGCGTTGCCGGGAACCGGGCAGAGCCGCGTCCTGCCCATGCCGGCCAACGGGCGCAAAATGCTTGTCATTCGAAAGCGCCTGTCCTTTTGTCCCGCTTTTCAGGTATATATGGCTTTGTAAATACTATTGGCGGAAAATAAATGGATAGGGTACAATAATTTTGGGGGAGATAATGATTTTAGGGGGTGGCCATGGATATGGTCGTAGTTGTCATCTTGTGCGTATCCATCCTGATTCAGGTGATCGCCGCGGTGCAGGCCCTGCGTCTTATCGGGCTGACGGGGCATGTGCCTGCCTGGGTGGGTATTTCCGTGGCGTTGCTGCTCATGGCGGTGCGCCGCGGTATCACGTTGTCGTATTTCTTTCTCGGGAGCGCCGAAGACGCTGTGCACCTGCAAACCGAGGTGGTCGCCTTGGGCATATCGGCGCTCATGCTGAGCGGGGTCTCGTTGCTGCGGCCCATGTTCGTGCAGATGCAACGTCACTATGAGGCGCAGCAGGTCCAGCAGGCACTCTACAAAGAGCTCATGGATCGCCTGCCCCACGCGGTCTTCTTGAAAGACATGGACTCGCGTTACCGCGCGTGCAATCTCCAGTTTGCCAAAGAGGTGGGGCGGACACCAGCGGCGGTGGTGGGCAAGCACGACGAGGAGTTGTTTGCGCCGGAACTGGCGCGCGAGTATATGCGCGGGGATGCGCGTGTACTCGACGCGCTTCGGCCGCTATGGTTTGAGGAGTCCGGCGAACGTGACGGCGCACCCTATCATGTGCTCGTATTGAAGGCGCCGTTTTTCGATGCCGGGGGGGAGCTGACAGGGGTATTGGGTATCTACCTGGACATTACGGAGCGCGTCGCCTGGGAAGAAACTCTGCGCGAGCAGGAGGCGCGGTTCCGGGCCATCGCGGACTATACCGTGGGTTGGGAAAGCTGGGTGGACCCGGCGGGCAACCTGCTCTGGGTCAATCCCGGGGTCGAGCGCATGCTCGGCTACACGCCCGCCGAGTGTCTGGCCATGACCGACTACCCGATACCACTGGTGGCTGGCAGCTACCAGCGCGCCGTGCGGACACGCCTTCAGCGGGTTTTCGCCAAGCCGTCGTCGGGCAGCAATGTGCATCTACTGCTGCGCCATAAGAGGGGGCATACCGTGTGGGGCAGTGTTTCGTGGCAGGCAATCTACGACGACGGGGGCGGCTTCCTGGGCCACCGGGCCAGTGTGCGCGACGTGACGCGGGAGCGCGCGGTCCGAATCGCCCTCAAGACGAGCGAAGCGCGTTTCCGCGCGGTATACGAGAACAGCCCGATGCCGCAGTTCACCTGGCAACGGCGGCACGACTACATGATGCTGGTGGCGTGTAACGATGCCGCGGTGGCCGCTACCAACGGCGCCTGCCTCGACAACCTCGGGGGCACGGCCGCCACCCTGTACGCGGATCGCCCCGATATCGTCGAGGATCTCCGGCGTTGTGTCGAGCAGCGCACGAGCACAGCGCGCGATATGGAATACACCGCCCCCTATTCGGGCGAAGTGATGTACATGGCGGTGGTGTTCGGGTTCTGTCCGCCCGACCTCGTGATCATGTACACCCTCGACCGCACCGAACTGCACCACCAGGCCCAGCAGCGCGAGCAGCTCATCGGCGAATTAGAAACGGCCCTGAAACAGGTCAAGCGCCTCTCGGGCCTGCTGCCCATCTGTTCGGGCTGCAAGCGCATCCGCAACGACAACGGCTATTGGGAGCAGGTGGAAAGCTACATCCGTGACCATGCGGGGGTCGAGTTCAGCCACGGGTTGTGTCCGGAATGCGCACACCGGCTCTACCCGGACCTGATGAAGGAACTCGATAATGAGGATAAATAGCGCGCGCAATTACTGAATACTGGATCCATGCTCCCGTCTCCGTAACACCGTGCCCCTTGGTTGTTTAGGGGGCTCGTGCGCCATTGAAAACCGCTGATAATCCCCGGCGACAGCGCGCTCCTGTGTAAGAAATTTTGCATTCTTGCACAACATCAAGTGTGGCAATGGGTTATAAATCACAAAATCTTGCGTTTTCCCTTGTCTGGCACCGCCCGTTTTGCTATAATGCAAGCACCTTCCCGGGGGAGGCTCCCCAAACGGTTCAAACACCAAGGTAACTTCAATGGCAGAACAAGGTTACAGCGCAAAGAACATTACCGTACTCGAGGGGCTCGAGGCCGTGCGCAAGCGGCCCGCCATGTATATCGGCGATACGTCGACTCGCGGGCTTCATCACTTGGTTTACGAGGTGGTGGACAACGCCATCGACGAGGCGCTCGCGGGCTTCTGCAACCACGTCCAGGTGACCATTCACATTGACAATTCGGTTTCCGTGACGGACAACGGACGCGGCATTCCGGTGGAAAAGCACCCGAAGTTCCGCAACAAGACGGCCCTCGAGGTCGTCTTGACCGTGCTGCATGC
>CAZMVU010000175.1:0-10534 GCA_964569295.1 uncultured Nitrospirales bacterium | reverse complement strand
CCCTTTTTGCTTCACTTTTTCACCAACAGCGCGGTAGTACAAAAACTGCACCCTTATTTATCATAGTTGCAGGGGGTCAGTCACACAAAGGGGGACTGCCGTCAATCAACCCCTCACCCGACGCGCCAACAATGCCGTGCGCGAAGGCATCCTCGATTCCCTTGACCGCATCCAGAACGCCACATAGAATAACCCTGCGTCCGAATCCGAATTCATGCAACGTTGGGGATGGTAATGGATCAACATCGCGACAAATTCCAGCGGCTGCTACGCGAGCTGTTCCAGTTCGATTGTGCGGACCTTGAGAAGGCTACCTGCGGCCCCAAGAATCAGCCGGTGTCCAAGGCCCGGACGTTCTCGGAGGTGCAGTATGCGCATGCGTGACGACCGGACGAGCCTCGAGGACATGCTCGGCGATGGATCGACGATCAGGGTGGGCGGCGGCGCGCCGATCACACGGGTGGTGGAACGGGTCGGGTTCGATGTAGAAGGTCCGGCAACTCGGAGTCACGGGTTCAGTTGGCGTTCCCGTTCGCAAGGTATTATCTTGAACCCATGAAAAAGCACCGTACTGCCAAGTATCACATGGATGACTGCCGGAATGACGATTTCGTGCCGGGAACACCGGCAGCGCGTATCAAGCTTGTCTGGCCGCTCACCAGGCAATGCGCGTCTTTGAGCAAGAATCTCGATGTTAAACAAAGACTACAAAGACATGTTACGCGCCTTGAACGACGAGAAGGTTAGATTCCTTCTGGTCGGCGCCTATGCACTGGCGGTACACGGGTATCCCAGGGCCACCATGGATATTGACATCTGGGTCGAGCCCTCATCTCGCAACGCGGCAGCCGTGTTGCGCGCCATTGAGCGATTCGGTGCACCATTGCATCAGTTGAACCGCGAAGACCTTCAGTGCGCTGGGACCGTCTTTCAGATTGGCGTTGCGCCAAGACGGATTGACATTATTACGACGGCTTCGGGACTTCGGTTTGAGGACACCTTTGGCCGCGCGCTTCGCGTCATGGTTGAGGGACTCGAGGTGTGTGTCCCCATGTTGGACGATCTTATCAAGAACAAGCGGGCCTCGGGCAGAACCAAAGATTTGGCTGACGCGGAAGCCTTGGAAGCCTTGCGCCGTTCCGGGTGAATGTTGCCATGTGTTCCGGGAGGCGCCGTTGTGCCTTGCCTACACATCATCGAGTCTCCCACACCGCGCGATAATCTCCCCGCACAGGTTGTTGAACAGCTTCGCGAAGGGACTGGCGTATTTCTCGCTGAAGGTCTTCGGGTGCTGCTCCGGTTCGGCGGCTTTGGCAATGGCGGCGGCGTTGGGGATGACCACATCGAAGGGGCGCGGCAGGTAGTCGAAGGGGGGCGCGCCGGTTTTTGCACGGGCGATGGTCTCATTGTGGATGGCCGTCTGCTTGCGGTGGAGCGACCAGAGCGTGCCAAGCCCCGCGCACTTGTAGCCCAGCTTGCGCACCCGGTGCACGAGCAACTGTGACCCGCGCACGCTCAGCCGGTCGGGCACGGAGGGTATGATGAACGCATCGGCCACGGAGAGCATGACCCGCACCTGCACGGGAATGCTCGGCGGACAATCGACGATGGTGTACTCGTAGTGTTTGTTGAGCCAGTTGCGGAACATGCGCCGCCGCCGCTTGAAGATATTGTAGAACTCCTCGGTGGTGTTGTAGCCGCGGCGCGCCTTGGCGACATTCGTCTGGAAGTCGTCGATACGCAGGGAACACGGAAGCACCGCGAGCGTGTCGAGGCCGCCGGCGATGTCGGAAGCCTTGTCCACGATGAAGTGGGGGAACCGGTCATCCGTGAACTCGTCGTCGAGCATGGCCACGAGGAGATCGTGAAGGGTGCTGCGGCGCTGTTCGCAATGAAAGAGCTGGTCCTCGCCAGTGAGCAGCTCGCCCATCATGCACTGGTGGTCGGCGTCGATGGCGAGGGTCTTGTAGCCCTGCGCGGCGAGGCATTCCGCCACGGCGACGGCGTTCGTCGTCTTCGCGACGCCGCCTTTCAAGTTGGCGAACAACACAATGGCCATGGTGTACGCGGCCCCTCCTTTCCCGCCCCTCCCAAACGGGACGCGGCGCACAGTCTACCTGATTTCGCCGGGATATGTGGAATGGGGCCTACCCCTTATACGTCGCGCGGCCAGCATCGCCGAAGGGTTCGTCCCGTTCGCGCACGGCGGTGCGGAAGCCGGCTTCCTGTGCGCGCTGCTGGAAGGCGTGGCCCTCGGGCGTGTGCCGGGCGATGCCGTCGAACACCGTGCCGAGCAGTTGCGTGGTGTGGAGTCCCTGGGCCTCGAGGGTCTGGTTCACGAGGCGCTTCATCATAATGAGCTGGTTCACGGGCACCCGCGCGATGCGCGCGAGCAGGCGCTCGAACCGCACATCGAGTTCCGCGGCCGGTGCACATTCACAGGCCAAACCCCATGCCAGCGCCTCTTCGCCTGACAGGCAGTCCCCGGTGAAGAGCAACCGCTTGGCCTTCTCCGCGCCGATGCGCAACGCCCAGAGCGCCGTCGTCGGCACTCCCCAAACGCGGGCCGGCGGGTAGCCGATCTTCGCCTTGTCCTCGATAACCAGCAGGTCCGAGCACAGCGCCATGTCGGTGCCGCCTGCCACGCAAAAGCCGTGGACCTTGCAGACCACCGGCTTATCCGCGTGGAAGAGGCGCATGAACCCGCGCACGAAGCGCGACATCATCTGGTAGTCCATCATGGGGTCCCAGGTCTCGCCGGGCGTGTGGTTCTTCGCGACAACCGCCGGGTCCAAAGGCGAGCCGGTTTCCGTACCGGCGCCGAAGCCTCCCGACGTCATCTCCGTGGCGCTGAGCTGGAGGTCGTAGCCGCCGCAGAAGCCCGTACCATTGCCGCTGAGCGCGATCACGTGGACCGCCGGGTCGAGGTCCGCCCGCTCGATGCATGCCGCCAGTTCGTCCGGCAGGTCCGGCGTGATGCCGTTGCCGCGCTCGGGCCGGTTCAGGGTGATCCGTGCGACGGGACCTGTCACTTCGTATGTGAGGGTTTTTGGCGTGTCCATGGGGGTCTCCTGCCACACAATGGGACGAATCCGTCCGGTCAGCTTCTCGCGCTGTGGCCGCTACGATTGTTCCGGTTCTTCCTTCGGTGCGCCTTCCAGCAGCATGAGCTCTTTCAGGTCGTCCGAGAGGGTGGGCGGCGCTTCTTCCTGGCCCGGGGGCGCTGCGAGGCCGTGGAAATTGGCGTGGCCATCGCGCCAGAGGTGGACAAAGAGCGTTATGCCGCGGGCATAATTCTTCACGCCCTCCTGGATTCCCTGCGACTGGAGGTACTTGTTGTACATTTTCCAGCTCGCTTGCTGCACCACCTGGATCCGGTAGCGTTGCGCGGTCTCGCGGGCGCGTTTGATATCTTTGCGGGCCACCTCGGGAAGCGCATCGAATGCGGCCTTCTTTTCGTCCCGGCCGCCGCCGGGCAACAGCCGGACATACATCCCAAGCGCCGCGGCATAACGCGCAAAGGGGTGATCCGCGCGCAGTCCTGCCATATACCCCACCAGGTTTGCCTCGGCCTCGGTGCAAATGCCCGCAATGTGTCCGAGCTCGTGGGCGGCGGTGGCCACGAAGGCCGCCGATGGCAGGGCGCCGTCGACATGCGGCTCGAGCGTAAACGGTGCGCAGATGCCCGAGGTGCCGTTCAGCAGCAACAGGCCCGGCGGTGTCGCCTTCACACGGGGGGGCAACACAATAGCGCGGCCGTCCCACTCGGCGACGGTAGCCTCCATGGCGGCGGAAACTGCGCGGATAGCCCCTTCCACGTCGCGGTCTTCCGGGGAACGCGGTGCGTCGCGGCGGATGAGATCGAGTAGCTGCTCGCGCAGCAAGGTCGATTCGGCTTTCGTGATGGGGCCCATATCGAGAGCCAGCCGTTCCTCGGCGGGTAACCGCTGGTAGCCCGCGCCCCACAGCACGAGAAACCACAACAGCAACACCGGCACACCCACGAACAGCCACTTGATGCCCCAGGCAATGCCCCGCCAATGCGGCCAGCCGAGCACACGCCGCCGGTACCCCCAATGGGCCGCCCACAACAAGGGAAAACCGATCAGCACCAGGCCCGCGAGCACGAGCGCCACCGAAAAATCGACGGCGCTGGTTACCGGGGTGACCAATGTTGCCAGGACGCGGTAGACGCCGCGGGAGTAGAGCCGCTCGACGGTGCCCGGGTCCGGTGTGAAGACATACCACAGACTGAGCAGCCCCCAGGCCGCCACCCCCATGCCCAGCGCAACGGCCGGGCGCAAACAACCGCGGCCGCGGCTTGTAGCGGGGTGTTTCTGCATCGGGTTCCTTTATCTTGCGGGCGTGTCGGCGCCAGTGTGACATTCGATTGTACTATACGGTTTCAGCCATGGGGGTTGCACCGTTGCTCGCACACGGCACACCGCACATGTTAGACTGGCGTTTGCCTGTTCCGTTTCATTAGCCATCCAACCAGGCGGATCGCACCCGCTGGCTGGCGCGGCTCATCTTGAGAAAGGGTCTGCCTGGACTTCGATGCGTCGGGCAGGACCCACTCCACGCTTTTGGGAGGAGTATTCATGCTTGAAATACGAGGAATGCGCGGTCTGCGCTACAATACGGAAAAAGTCGGCGGTCTTGGCCAGGTGGTTACGCCGCCCTACGATGTAATCTCACCGGAAGAGCGCGCCGCGCTCGCCGAAACCAGCCCCTACAACATGGTCCATCTCCTGTTGCCGACCGGCAAGGATGGCGGCACGCCGTATGAAGACGCGGCGGAACGCCTGCGCTCCTGGCAGGACGAAGGCGTGTTGTTCCAGGACGACGCCGAATCGTTGTACCTGGTCGAGCAGTCCTTCAATGCGCCCGACGGCCGGCCCTACGTGCGCCGGGGCTTTTTCGCTGCCACACGCATTCCGGAAGATGACGAGGATGTGGTACTCGGCCATGAGCGCACCTTCGACAAGCCGGTGGAGGATCGTCTTGCCCTCACCGAGGCTACCCAGGCCAACCTCGGCGCGGTGTTCGTGCTCTACAGCGACGCGGAAGGCGCGCTGCACCGCCTCTTCCAAGAGGCCGAAAACCGGGCGCCCGAGGGGGAAGCACGCACTATCGACGGTGTCGTGCAGCGGGTGTGGCGCGTGCCCTACACGGAAGACGTGGGCGCGTTCTTCCGCAACAAGCGCTTGTATATCGCCGACGGTCACCACCGTTTCCTCACCGCGAAAATGTACCGGGACCGCATGCGCGCCGCCGGCCACGCACCCGGCCCGCACCCGTGGGAGTATGTGATGATGGCGTTCGTCGCCTTCGAAGACCCGGGGCTCAACGTCTATCCCACGCATCGCGTTGTCCCGCCGATGGACCACTTCGACCCCGAGGCCTTTCTGCACGATCTCGGCCAATGGTTCGAGGTAACGCCCCTATCCGAGGGCATTGCGGAGCGTGTCGCCGCAGATACCGGCTCATGCACGTTCGGCCTTGTGCTGCGCGGACACGGCAACTACCTGCTGCAGCTACGCGATATGGACCGTACGGCACTCCTCGGCGACGACCACGGCCCCGCCTGGCGTGATCTCGATGTCGCCGTGTTGCACCGCGGCATTTTCGAGCGCATCCTTGGCCTCCCTGCCGGCCACCGCTATAGCTACGAAAAAGAGGCGGCCAACGCTATCGAGGCGGTCGAGAGCGGCGTGGGGAGCATGGCTTTTCTCATGCGTGCACCTTCGGCCGCCCAGGTGCGCGCCTGCGCCGAGGCTGCCGAGCGCATGCCTCAGAAGGCCACCTATTTCTTCCCAAAGATCGCCAGCGGACTCGTTATGCACAAGATCGGGTGAGCCGCGCCCGCTTTCGCGCCTGGATGCCGGGCAGTGCGCGGCCCTATGCCGGCGCCGATGCACGGCCAAGGTGCAGCTATTACACACCCGTCAGTTCTTACTTCACCGCGCCGTTATCGAGTACATGAATGGCGGGCAGTTCGCGGTGGGCTTCCTCGTAGTCGAGGCCATAGCCGACGACGAACTGGTTGTCGATGGTGAAGCCGGTGTAGTCCGCCGTGAGTTCGTTCTCGCGGCGGGACGGTTTGTCGAGCAGGGTAACGAGCCGCAAACTGCCGAGCTGATATCCGTGCAGGTGCTGCTGAAGGAAGCTGGCCGTGCGGCCCGTGTCGAGGATGTCCTCGACCAGCAGTACATGGCGATCCGCCAACGGTGCGCTCGGGGTGTAGAGTAAACGCACCTGCCCCGACGAGTTGGGCCCTGTGTAGCTGCGGGCGCGCACGAAATCCACCGCCACCCGGCCGGGAAGCCGCCGCATAAGGTCGCTGCCGAAAACCAAAGCCCCTTTCAACACCAACAACAGCAGCAAATCTTTGTCCGCATAGTCACGGGCGATGGTATCGGCCAGTTCGCCGACGCGCTGGGCAATCACATCGTGGGTGAGCAGGGGTGTCTTACTGGGTTGCATGGCGTGCTCTCTCCGGCAAAGGCGTGGCGGTTATTTCAACAGCTTGATCGGTATCCGGGCCGACGGCCGCCCGGCCATCGACGGCATAACCTACCACCCAGAGGATGCCCGCGTCATCTACGAGCAGCGGGTGGCGATCGCGGTGCGGCGCGGGCATACCCACATCGATATAATAGTCCTTGAGCTTGCGGGACCCGCGCATGCCCAACGGCGAGAAGCGATCCCCCGGCCGCCGCGTGCGAATGGTTAGCCCCCCGGCGATCCGGTCCGCATCGAATACCTGCCTGTCCGCCCGGCAATAGCCCGCCGGCGATGGCGGTGCTTCATCGAGGTAATCCACGGAGAATGTGTACCCGAGGATTGTCGCGGCACCGGGCAGCGGCAGGGCTGTAGCCGGGCCGGCGCCGGCATACGCCCTGGCCTGTTTCGTTTGTACCAGGTCGGCATAGTTTCGGCCCATGTAGAACGCATATCCCTGGCACAGTTCACAGTGTTTGCCGGTGGCATCGCCCATGATATGGTCTGCGGCATGCACGACCCGCCCATAGTCCGGTGCAAGGCCATGCGCATAAAGGAACCGGCGCAACACGCGCCGCCCGAGCGCGGCGTGCAAGGAGCGAAAGGCGGCCCGGTCTATGCGCACGCCGTCCTCGCTCACGTCCTCGAGCGCCGCGGCTTCCCGGGGGTCGAAGTAATCGTTTTCGACATGTTGCACCTGGGCGAGGCGGCACAGTGCACGCTCCACACGCGGGTTGAACGTGCGCAGCAGGGGCATGAGCTCATGCCGCACACGGTTGCGTGGAACCGTGTATTCCGCGTTCGTGCTGTCCGTACGGTAAATCCAGTCTTCTTCCTCGAGCGCACGCAGGATAAGGGCGCGCGAACATGTGAGCAATGGGCGCACCACCGGCGCCGCCAGATCCGTGCGCACCGGCGGAATACCCGCCAGCGCCTTCGGGCCGCACCCGCGCAGCAGGCGCAACAGCACCGTTTCTGCCTGATCGTCCGCGTGGTGCCCCGTGGCGATGGCGTCGCAACCGGTGCCCAGTGCCGTGCGCTCGAAGAAGGCATAGCGCACTGCCCGGGCATGTGCTTCGAAGCTGCACCCCAGCGCCAGCGCCTCCGCGCCCACATCGCACTGTGCCCGGTGACAAGGCAGTTCCCAGCCAGCGGCCAGCTTCGCCACGAATGCGGCATCGTGGGTCGAAGCGCCCTCGCGGGTAAGATGATCCAAGTGCGCCACCTCGATATGATAGCCCAGCATCTGCAACGCGTGAAACAACGCGACCGAATCCGGCCCGCCCGACACCGCCACGAGTACGCGGGCGCCCGGCGCCAGCATGGCATGCCGCGCGATATGTTCCGCAGCCTTGTTGCACAGTTCTTCGAACGCACTCAGCATACCTTCGAGCATACGGCCCCGGCGGCTGAGATGTCCACCCCGGAGACGGCCGCTGGCCCGAAGAAGAGCAAAATCGGCCCGCATGCGTACATTAACGCGCCGCGCTCCTGCCCGCCATGTTGACGAGCGCCGCGGCAGCCGGTATAACGGTGACCTGTAACGGTTTGCGCTGTGCGTCGCGGTGGGCGGTGCGCGGTACCGCCCAGCACGAAGGGGTTAAACGGATGCGATATGCCTTGATTCTGCTGTTGCTGGCCGCCCTTGTTCTCGAGGTGGCCGCCATCTATTGGATAAACGGGGAGCAACCCCCGGAACCGCCGCCCACTACCCCCGCTGGGCCCAAGACGCCCCTCGAAACCGGGGAAGTCTCCATCGGCGACCAGATGGCCGCGCGCGAGAAGCGCCTCGCGGCCGAGAAGGCCGAACCGGTGTGGCCGCTCAACCCGGACAAAGGTGACCGGGTGATCCGTGGCTTTGTATTTCGGTACGGCAAGCCCGTTGTGGGCGCCGCTGTCACTGTAGACCAGCGGCCTCTCGCGCACCGCATCGACCTGCGCGGCTTTGTCGGGTCACCGCGCTGGACCGATACCACGGGGGCGGCTGGGTACTTCGAGGTGGACACCCTGCCGGAAGGCGCCTTCGTGGTGACGGCGCGCCATGATGATGGCCTCGCCGTGGACCGGGTCGAACTCGATGAGGCCACCCACGCCCACGAGGCAGCACTGAGCCTGATGCCCGCACCGGCCACGCACGGCGTCGTCGTGGCGGAACAGCCGGCCCCCGCTCACCAGGAAGATGCCGCCCGCGATGCCGCGTTGGTCACGCCGGCGGACCGCATTATCAGTGCGCAACCCAGCCCCAGCGAACCGCTGGCCAAGGCGGAGGCCTCGCCGGGGCCGATTCCCGTCGAGGGCGCCCTCGTGTTTCCCATCGTCAGGGGTGATCTCGCACAAGATTCACCGCTTCGGCTGCTGGGCTATATCCCCACGCGCACCGATGCTGAAGGGCGGTTTACGTTCACGCACATGCCCGCGCCCTGCCGCTTTGTCGTGAGCGCACCCAACCACGACCCCTGGGTGTCGCCCACCGTGCCGCCAGGCGCCAACGATATTCGCCTGGTCCTGGCGTCAGGCGCCGCTGTGCCGGGACAGGTGCTGCGTGCGCACGACGGTGCGCCTCAACCGGTTTCCCATGTGGACGTGCGCCTGGTATCCGCTCGGCTGCCCATCGCGCCTGAGGTGGCCTTCACTGACAGCGATGGCCGTTTCACCTTCACCGGATTGCCCGCCGGCGCCTATACCTTCGCCATGCACTCGGACAAGTTTCACCTTCGTGGCGAAGCCCCAGTCATTACCACATGGCCGGACAAACAGCACGAATCCGTCACACTCCATGTAGCGCAGAATGTGGCGCTTCGCGGGCGTATCACTTGGGACAATGGAAAACCGTACCGCGATGTGGTGGTGCGTGTGCGTGCGCATGCGCGCAATGTCGTCCGGCGGGCCAAGACGGACCGGGCTGGCAACTACCACGTGACCGGCCTGCCGCCGGGCCCCTGCACGGTCGATGTACTGGGCTTGGGCGGATTCACCACTGACCCGCCCAACGGCGTCGAAGTAGCCGCCGGCCCCGATCCACAGACGCCCGGCCCCACATTCACGGTGCACCCCGAGCCGGGTATGGGCACGGTGCATTGCACGGTCACCGATGCCGGTGGTACGCGCATCGCCGGGGCCGCCGTCCATTACTATGCACAACCCGGCAACGACGCCACCGCGCCGGCAGATGCCCGCATTCGGGGAGTCGGGCTTTCCGATGGCGACGGCCACTACCTGTGGAAGGACGTGCCGCGCAATTGGGAATGTTGGGTCTATGCCTCGACCCCCGAAGCCGTCAGCACACCGGCGGGCTGGTTCTCGCTCGGCGAGCGCGACGACGCCGCACACACGCTCGTCGCCAATGTGCCCGCCCTCGGCAGTATCGCAGGGAACGTATATGACCGGCTCGACCGGCCGGTCACCGGCATGGCGGTTTCCGTTCTGCCCGGCGATCTCGATCCCGCATGGCCGCTCGCCGTGACCGGCTACACCGGCCCCGACGGCAAGTTTGCCTTGGCGGGCGTTCCCGCCGGAAGCCTCCGCCTGCGCGTGGGAACCGGGCTCGATGCACGCGGTAAGCTCCAAGAAGTAAAAACAGAGACTTCCGTCGCCGTGGCGCCGGATCAAAGCGTGACCGGCCTGCGCCTCATACTGAAATAGCCTGCGGGAGGGCACGCATACCCGCGAAACCGAAGGCGGATCGCGACAATCCCAAAACGGGACATCCACTTGGCGCAAGCAGGTTCATGTCGAAAAGCGCTGCGTTGCCCGTGACTCCGCAAGACCGGGGACTAAGCGCGCTCGCTTTCTCCTTCGCGACGACGCTAGCGCTGGACAGCCGGACTCGGCATGAGGCAGCTATTCCGCCCGAGGCGGACAAGACGCGCTTGCTTGCCTCAGTCCCGATTTGCTCGCTGTTTACTGCGGCGTTGTTGGTGGGGGTGAAGCGTTCGTCCACATATGTCCGCAAAGAAAGGGACAGTCCCTGCTCGGGGACTCGCGAGGACAGTCCCTTTGTTTGCTCAGGTGATGATGCAGTCCCTGCTCG
>CAZMVU010000174.1:0-10540 GCA_964569295.1 uncultured Nitrospirales bacterium | reverse complement strand
GGTGCCCGAATCACTTCTTGTTGTTCTTTATACGAGTCAGTGCCTAAGGCACTAATACTGTTCCGCGCTCTTGTGGAAGGCGGCCAGGGCTTCGCGCACCCACTGCGCCGCGGTGCCCACGGCGTCCTCGAGCGGCATTGTGCCCGATTCGCCGGTGTCGCGGCGTTTCCACTCGATGGCGTTGTTGGCCAGGTTGCGCGCGCTCACCACGAGGCGGATGGGAATCCCGAGCAGGTCGGCATCGGCGAACTGGACGCCCGGGCGCGCGTTGCGGTCATCGTAGAGCACTTCGACACCCGCGGCCGTGAGGTCTGTGTAGAGCTTCTCCGCCGTGTCGCGCACGCCTTCGGCGTCCATCTTGAGCGCGTTCAGGTGCATCTGCCACGGCGCGATGGACAGTGGCCAGATGGGGCCATACTTGTCATGCCGCGCCTCCATGACCGAACTCATGAGGCGGCCCACGCCGATGCCGTAGCAGCCCATGATGGGCGTGTGCGCTTTGCCTTCCTCGTCGAGGTAGTGCATTTCCATGGCTTCCGAGTATTTCGTGCCGAGCTGGAAGATATTCCCGACCTCAATACCCCGCTTATACACCAGGTTCCCGTCGCCCTCGGGGGCCATGTCGCCCTCCTGCACCGTGTCGATGTCGACGGTTTCGATGCCGGGCAGGTCGCGCTCGAGGTTGAAGCCGGTGTAGTGGTAGTCGTGGTCGTTGGCGCCGGTGACCAGGTTGTTGGTGGCCGCGATGGTGTGGTCCACGACGATGCGCACCTTCACCGGATCGAGCGCCATAGGCGATGCATAGCCCGGTTCAGCGCCGTGTGCGCGGATGGCGGCGTCATCGGCGGGCACAGGCGGCGCCTGGATGATCTTCGCCAGCTTCGACTCGTTCACCTCGCGGTCGCCGCGGATAACCGCCAGCACGAGCCGGTCCTCGCTGTCGCGCTGGAAGAACACCGCCTTCGCCGTGCGGTCCGTGGGCAGCTCGAGGAAGTCGGCCACCTCCTGGATGGTTTTGCAGTCCGGCGTGTGTACCTTCTCGAGCGGTTGCGGCTCGGAGGTATAACCCTGCACACGCGAGGTGGCCACCTCGAGGTTCGCCGCGTAGCCCGTGTCCGGGCAAGTGACGATGGTGTCCTCGCCGGCATCGGCCAGCAGCATGAACTCGTGGGCCACACTGCCGCCCATCATCCCTGTGTCCGAGGCCACGACGCGCACCTCGGGCAGCCCCGCCCGCGCAAAGATCCGCTGGTACGCCTTGAGGCACTGCTCGTAATACGCCGCGAGGTCTTCCTGCGTGCGGTGGAAGGAGTAGGCGTCTTTCATGGTGAACTCGCGCACGCGAATGAGCCCGCCCCGCGAGCGTGGTTCGTCGCGGAACTTGGTCTGAATCTGGTAGACCATGAACGGGAGCTGGGTGTAGCTGCTGACCTCGCCGCGGGTGAGGTGCACCACGCCCTCCTCATGCGTCATGGCGAGGACCATGTCGTGGCCGGTGCGGTCGACGAAGCGCGCGAGCTCGGGTCCGACGCCCTGGTAGCGGCCGGATTCCTCCCACAACTCACGCGGCTGGACCACGGGCATGAGCACTTCCTGCCCGCCGATGCGGTCCATTTCTTCGCGGATGATCTGCTCGATCTTCTTGACCACCCGCACCGCGGGCGGCAACAGCGAGTAGATGCCGTTGGAGACCTGCCGCGCATAGCCGCCGCGCAGGAGAAAGGCGTGACTCTCGAGTACGGCCTCGGCCGGCCGCTCCTTGAACCGCATCCCGACAAGCTGACTCAAACGCATGGCGCCTCCTTAAAAAGCAAACCGGGATGACCGCATCCCGGCGTGGTGGTGGTTTCGGGTGCTCCGCGCGATACGCGCGCTATAGCGTTACATGGCGCCCCCCGCAGGTGCAAGAAAGCCAACACACCATGGCATCGGGCGCCGGCGGGTCTGCGCGCGCCACTTCGCTGTTTCGCCCCCCTAGTCGGCCTCCGGGTCGAAGCGCACGGCATACCCGCCGCCTTGGGCGAGGTGTACCTCGAGGGTGTCGCCGGCCGTGACGCGCCTGGTCTCGTGGCTATGATCGATGCCGATGCGGTCGGCATTGACGCCGTCGCGCACGATCACCGCCTCGTAGGCACCCTCACCGAGAAAGTCCAGCGGGATGTTCACCTTGCGCTTGTGCCAATCGGTCATGGCGCCCAGGTACCAGGTATCGCCTTGCTGGCGCGCGACGACGACATACTTGCCAACTTCGCCCATGAGACACCGGGTATCGTCCCAGGTGGTGGGACACTTGGCGATGAAATCGAGGCAGTCGGGGTTCTCGCGGTAGGCGGTGGGCGTATCGGCGAGCATTTGCAACGGGCTTTCGTAGACGATGTACATGGCGAGCTGATGCGCGCGTGTGCCCTGGCTCATGGGCCGGTGCATGATAGCGCGGAAATTCTGCTTGGTGGCGTTGTTCATGGCGCCGGGCGTGTAGTCCATGGGGCCGGCGAACTGGCGGATGAAGGGAATGCTCACGCAGTAGTCCGGGTCGCTCATATCCGACCACTTCGAATACTCGAGGCCGACCACGCCTTCGCGGGTGATGAGGTTCGGGTACATGCGCCGCAGGCCGGTGGGTTTGTAGGCACCGTGAAAATCGAGCAGCAGGTGGTGCTCCGCGGTGTCCTTGGCCAGGCCCTCGTAGAACGCGACGACCTTCTGGTCGTCCCGGTCCATGAAGTCCACCTTCACGCCCGCCACGCCCCATTGCTCGAAGAGCGGCAATACCTCGGCGCGCTGGCGGTCCAGCGTACACCACACGCACCACAGGATCAGCCCGACGCCCCGTTCTTTGCCGTAGGCCAGGAGCTCCTTCAGGTTCACCGTGGGTTTGAGCGCGGTGAGGTCGCGCGTGTCGGACCAGCCCTCATCGAGGATGATGTACTCGATACCGTTTTCTGACGCGAAGTCGATGTAGTGCTTGTAGGTATCACTGTTCACGCCCGCCTCGAAGTCGACGCCCCACACATTGAGCCAGTTCCACCAGTCCCAGGCGACCTTGCCGGGCTTGATCCAGTCCGTGTCTTCCAGCGCGCATTCTGGCGCAAGCCGGTAGACAAGCGTGGACTCGACAAGCTGGGTGTCTTCCTGCGCAATGCCGATCACCCGCCACGGGTAGGCCCGGTTGCCCGCGCACTTCGCGATGAAGGCCTCCTCTCCCGTCACGCGGATGTGCCGGTCGTCCACTTGCTTCTCTTCCGCCGGATACGGGGCAAACATGCCGGTCAACGTGGTTTTGTCGCGGCGGTGGCGGGTGAGGAACATGCCCGGGTAGTTGCGCAGGTCCGCTTCGGTGATGACCAGCCGTGGTCCGTCCGGCACGGTGACCAGAATCGGCGCGAAGGCCAGCGACCCGGCTTCCCACTCGGAGAGCGGCATTGCCTCGTAGCTCGACTCGAACGAGGTCTGGAAGGTCTTGCTGCGGGTCCGCATGACTTCCCCGTCACCGGCGAATGCGAACGACGCCTCCTCGCTTTCGACGATCACATCGCCCGGGAAACCGGTTTCCCAGCGCCAGGCCACGCCATCGTTGTAGGCACGCACGATGAGTGCATAGCCGCCTTCGAAATCCAGGCGCAACTCGTTGCAGTGATTGCTAATACGGTTTCGCTTCTCCGCCACCACCGGCGTGATCGTCTCGTCGATGGTGCGCTGTGATTCGCTGACCACCTCGGGCCGGACGCCGAGTTTCCGGCCGTCTTCGAATGTCATACCGATGGAAGCGCGCTCGATAATTTGATTATCATCGAAATTTACGCTGTAGCGGACCCGGAATCCCGTATCGATTTCTACCGCGATGCGGCCATCGGGCGAGGATACCGCTGCAGCCCGGGCATTCGCGCCCGTAGCGGCGAACAGGAATGCGGCAAAGAGAATGAGATACCAAGAGCAACCGGAGTTCAACATGATTTTACCTCCCACTTTTCGATGTCTGTCTAATAATGATTACGGTGGAGCGCGGGATCGACGGCGGCGGTCATGGAAGCCACATCGAGGCCGCGGCCGAGGAAATCGTTGATAACCGCCGCAGCATGCTGCGGTTTTTCGATGACCGCGCGGTGTTCGAGCATGAGACACGCAAAATGGCCCTGCGCCGGAATCCACGCTTCCATATGGCGCACATGCTTTTCGAGGAGCGCGGCGGTGCGTGGATCGTCACCGGGATCGATGCCCTGGCGTTCGAGCATAATCCGCTGACTGGCGACCACCTCGGGGATGGCGCGCCGCAGGTAGATCAGCCGGTAGTCTTCGTCCGGCGGCAGGTGCGGCAGCAGGAAGGAGATGACCTTTACCGCCTTGCCGCGGGCCTCGGGCAGCCAGGAGGCATCATCGCGCAGCCGCTTCACGGGCGCATACTCGAAATAGCCGTGGGGGTTATCCGCGTCGGCGGTGCGGTGTTCGCCGGTGAGCAGGGGCATCCCGCCCGCCGCGAGCATGCGCATGAGCATCGAGGTGCCCGCGCGCGGCAGCCCGGAAACGATGACGCTGGTATTCCGCATGAACGGCATGTGGTTCCCTTCCGCCCGGCATTATACACAGACGGCGGTGCGTACCCCACCCCGTTCTGCGGAGCGCGGTATTCGCATTGCCGGGCCGTGATTGTGTATTCTGCGTGTATGTTGCGGGTTATGGCACACGGCCGGGCCGCGGCTTCAGCAATGGCATGGCGCATGGCTCCCGGACGGCGCCGGGCACCGCGTCAACCGCCGGTTCTCGCCGATAGAGTGACGAACCTCGTTTAACCGGTGCGTTTAGTGCATGTGCGTGCGCCGTTCCGCGCGTTCATTCCGCACCGCGCTTCCCGGCCGGGCTATCCCGCATGGCGTGGTGGCCGGGCGTCCGCCGGGCGCTGCCCCACCGGATGCGCAATACAACGGTACAAGAAAACGGAGCACCCATGGCCAAGTCGTTGCCCGAAGACTTATCCCACGAAGATTACCCGTACGGCTTTCACTTTTCCCGCGAGGCGTGGCAGCGCTATGACCTCAGCGGACTGCGCCAGCCGGCCCAGCGCGAGGGTGCCATGGCGGGGCAGGTCTACGTCATCCGCAGCCTCGCGGACCGCATGAACCGGGCGCGTGATTTCGGCAAGCCGGGTGTGAAGCCCGTGCGCACGGGTGAGTTGCTGGCGATGGGCCTGCTCACGGACATTCTGCGCTACCTTGTGACCTGGTACTGCGAGGAGGAGCAGCCGGGCATCCTGGCGAAGGGGCTCGCGTGGATTCGGGAGCGATCGGGCCCGGCGATCGAGGACCTGCCGCTGCCGGCCTTCGTTCATCGCTACACGCCGCAACGCGTGCGGGAAGCGCAGTATGACGAGGCGGCGTACCTCGCGGGGCACACGGGCAACCTATCAAACCGGGAAGTGGCCGTGCGTGAGTGCATCCTGCTGTACTTGAACATGTTGAACCCGGCCATGAAGCCCTACCACGAGCTGTACGACGACCGCCCCATGCGCCTGGAGACGCCCTATGAAGAACTTGTGCAGGGGATTGAGGCGTTCTTCGACCACCAGCCGCCCCTGCCCGAGTTGAACATGCCGCTCATACGCGCTCTGCGCCGACACATTGACGAGTGCCCCGAAAATATCGAGGCGCAACTCGAGTACATCCGTCGGTACTGGCGCGATCTCCTGCCCGAAGCGCTGCTCGAGCGCCTTTCGGTAACCCGGGGCATTATCAAGGAAGAGACCACGTGGCGCGGGCTGGGGCCGGGCGAGCCGCAAGTGCTCGAGTTCGACGAGGGTATCGGGGGTTACCCGGAAATCGAGAACTTCAGCATCGACCGCGACTGGATGCCTAACCTGGTGCTCATCGCCAAGACGACCTACGTCTGGCTGGACCAGCTCTCGAAGAAGTACCAGCGCAATATCTACCGTTTGGACCAGGTGCCCGAGGCGGAACTGGATCAGCTTGCGCGCTGGGGGATCACGGGGTTGTGGCTCATCGGGCTCTGGGAACGCTCGGTGGTCTCGCGCGAGATCAAGCAGATGATGGGCAATCCCGAAGCGGTGGCTTCCGCCTATTCGCTCTATGACTACGTGATCGCGGAGGATCTCGGCGGCGACGCGGCCTATCAGGACCTGCGTGAGCGTGCCTGGAAACGCGGCATCCGCCTGGCTTCTGATATGGTGCCGAACCATGTGGGTATTTACTCGCGGTGGGTCATGGAACACCCCGACTGGTTCATTCAGCTTCCCTATCCGCCTTATCCGAACTACCAGTACACCGGCCCAGACCTCTCGCCGGACGATCGGATCACCGTGCAGATCGAAGACGGCTACTGGACCCACGCGGATGCGGCGGTGGTCTTCCTGCGGCGGGACAACCAGACGGGCGACACGCGCTTCATCTACCACGGTAACGATGGCACCTCGATGCCCTGGAACGACACGGCGCAGCTCAATTTCCTGATCCCCGAGGTGCGCGAGGCGGTAGTCAACACGATCCTGCACGTGGCGCGCAAGTTCTCGGTCATCCGGTTCGATGCCGCCATGACCCTTGCCAAGAAGCATTATCAACGCCTGTGGTTCCCGAAGTCGGGCGACGAGGGGAGTGTGCCGAGCCGAAGCGAGCATGGCATGTCGCAGGCCCAGTTCGATGAGGTCTTCCCGAAGGAGTTCTGGCGCGAAGTGGTCGACCGCGTGGCGCAGGAGGCGCCGGACACCCTCCTGCTGGCGGAGGCCTTCTGGCTCATGGAAGGCTATTTCGTGCGCACGCTGGGCATGCACCGGGTGTACAACAGCGCGTTCATGAACATGCTCAAGATGGAGGAGAACGCGAAGTACCGCCAGACACTCAAGAATGTGCTCGAGTATGCGCCCCAGATTCTGCAGCGGTTCGTGAATTTCATGAACAACCCCGATGAACTCACGGCTGTCGAGCAGTTCGGTAAGGGCGACAAATACTTCGGCTGTGCCATGCTCCTGGTCACGCTACCGGGGCTGCCCATGCTGGGCCACGGACAGATCGAGGGGTATACCGAGAAGTACGGCATGGAGTACCGCCGCGCCTACTGGGACGAACAGCCGGATCAGCACCTTATCTGGCGGCATGAGCAGGAAATCTTCCCGCTGATGCGCCGCCGCCACCTCTTTTCCGGTGCGGAAAACTTCACCTTCTTCGACTTCGTGACGCCCGAGGGCTCCGTGGACGAAAATGTGTTCGCCTACGTCAACGGCACGGCCCACGAGCGCGCGCTCATCGTGTATAACAACGCCTATCAGTACACGCGCGGCCGGGTGCAGCTATCCACGGCGATCAACGTGGGCACGGCCGAATCGCAGTCGTTCATGCACCGCTCGCTCGTGGAAGCGCTCGCCCTCGATGTGGCGGATGACGTGTACTACATCTTCCGTGACCACCGCAGCGGCCTCGAGTACCTGCACCATGCGCGGGATATCGCGCAGTACGGCCTTACCCTCGAGTTGCAGGGATACCAGTACTTCGCCTTGCTCGATTGTACGGCCATACGCGACCAGGATCTGTCGTGGGCCACGCTGCACAGCACGATCGGCAGCCGCGGCGTACCGAGCATGGAGGCTGCGTACCAGGAACTCGTGCTCGCGCCCATACTCGATCCTTTCCGGCAAGCCCTCAGCGGCGATCTGCTCAATAAGATACTCGCCCCGGAACCGGACACTGGCGCCATGGCGCGGTTCGAGGCCTACTTCACCGAGTTCCTCGAGGCCGTGGGCGACAAGATCGGGCGGCGGCCGCGGGCCACGAGCATTCTCGAGGACTGGCGCACGGAAGTGGAGCGTATCAACCGCCTGCGCGAGGTGCTCGCCGAGCTGGAACTCGACCCCGAGATCACGGCGTACCTCGGGAATCTGGCGCCGCTCGATGCGTCACCGGCGGAGAACACCCCGGCGCAAACGCCCGCCGAAGCCGGCCCCGCCGTGCCAAGCGAAGCGGTAGCGCGGCAAGCGCACCGCGCGGGGGAGATTCGCCTGTTGCGCAGCCGGCGTATCCCGATTCTCTGGAGTCTGCTGCGCCGTATTGGCCGTGTCGCCAAGCCGGAGACGAACGGCCAGGAGTTCGACGAAACCGCCATCAGCGCCAACTGGATGCGGGAGTGGTTCCTGACCAAAGCGCTGACCCACGCGTTCCAGGAGATGGACGGAGACCACCACCGGGCCATGATCGATGCCTGCATCGTAAAGGCGTGTGTGGCGCATGGCCGGTTGCCCGGCACATTGCCGGGGGCGCCTTGGGGACAGGGGCTCAGCCGCCTGTTCAAGGACACGGCGGTGCAGCGTGCGCTGGGCATGAACCATTGGGGCGGCCGGGTCTACATGAACAAGGAGCTCTTCGAGCAGCTCACCGGTCTGCTTCTGCTCACCTTCGCACTCACGTGTCTGGCAACGCAGGATGCGGCAGGGGCGCGCGACGCCATCGAGCAGGCCTACGAGGACTTGCAGGAAATCCTCGAGGCCACGGCGGATGCGGGTTATGATGTCTACCACACGCTCGACGCGCTGAAATAGGGCCGCCGCCCACGCTTTCGAACACAAACGCCGGAACGATTAGGCCGCAGCGGCCGTGACAGTGCGCCCGTGCAAAAGCGTACCCGGGCGGTGTGGGCTTTGGACCAGAAAACCATCGCGCATTTTCTTATCACAAGGAGTTTCGTCATGCATACACGGCGTGTTCCCGCGCTTCTCGTTGTCTTGGCCGCCCTGTGTTGCAGCATGGCCGCAACCGCCGAGCCCGTGGTCATCGCGCACCGCGGCGCCAGCGGCTACCTGCCCGAGCACACCCTCGAGGCCTATGCCTATGCCCATGCCCTCGGCGCCGACTTCATCGAGCCGGACCTCGTGCTCACAAAGGATGATGTGCTTGTGGCGCTGCACGACATCCACCTTGAAAGTACGACCGAGGTCGAGATGCGTTTCCCGGACCGGGCGCGCGATGATGGCAAGTGGTACGCCGCCGACTTCACCCTGGCCGAGCTGAAGTCGCTGGCCGTGCACGAACGCCTCCCGAACCGGTTTCCCATGGGCGATGCCGCGTTTTGCGTCCCCACGTTTGTCGAGGTGATCGAGCTGGTCCAAGGACTGAACAAGACAACTGGCCGCACGGCCGGCATCTACCCGGAGTTGAAGCAACCGAGCTGGCACAAACGCGAAGGGCGCGACATGCTCACCCCCTTCGTGAAGACCCTGCGCCAATATGGCTACGACAAGGCCGATGCGCCCATCTTCATCCAGTGTTTCGAACACCGCGTATTGAAAAAACTGCGCGATGCATTCGGCGTGCGCGCCCCCATGATCGCGCTGGTCGGCGGCGGCAAGGTATTCGACCAGGTGGTCTCGGCGGACGGACTCGATGCCATTGCCGCTTACGCACAGGGCATCGGGCCTGACAAAGGCCGGGTGTACAAGGACCCCGGTATCGTCACGCGCGCCCATGCCCGCGGCCTCGATGTGCACCCCTACACCCTGCGTGCGGACAGTGTGCCCGGCGCATTCGCGGACTTCGCCGAAGAGATGCACACCTTGTTCGTCGTGCATGGGGCGGATGGCGCCTTCACTGATTTCACCGATCACACCCGCGCATTTATCGATGCGCAGGATTGGAGCACTGCCCCGGCGCCGTAGCCGCGCTTCGCAAGGCTTCAGCGGCGGAGCAGATCCTCGATGGTGTGCAGGAGATCGGCCGGTTCGATAGGTTTCCGCAGGAAGGCATCCACCTGCATGTTTTGCAATTCTTCGGCATTGCGCGGCGCGAAGTCGAACCCGCGCTGGCTGCCGACGGCCGTCACCAGGATGATAGGCGCCGCACGCAAGCGCTCGTCGTTGCGCAGGGTGCGTGCAAAAGAAAACCCAGCGTCCAGCGTTTCCATCATGAGATCCGTCACGATGAGATCCGGCGGTGTCGCGGCGAAGGCGTTGAGGGCGGCATCACGCCCGGCAAAGGCGTCCACCACATAGCCTTCCGGCTCGAGCAGCAGCCGGTAAAACTCAAGCTGATCCGGGTCATCGTCAATAACCGCCACGCGCGGCCTGCCGGATTGGGCGTTGTCTGCAGGTCGTGTCATGAGTTTGTGCGCCACCCCCAGGTTGTACACTCCAAACACTATAAGCGCTGCGCGCCCCGTTCGCAAGACCGGAAAAATCGGGGACAGCCCACGCGCTCGCGAAGTCATACCGCCACGGCCGTGTGCTACCTGAACCCGCCGGCAGATGCGCCAATAACACGCCTCAACTGACGACCCGCTCGGTTGGTTCTGTCCCCATTTTCCCAACCGCTGTCTTGGGGTTTTGTAATTCTTTAGCCGATTGCCGTGAGCCGTTTCCCATACGTCATACAACTCCCTGGTATTAGCGCGGGTAGCGGTTCTGGCTCACCCGCTGTTTCTATGAGTCACGATGTGTGCGCCCTTTGGAGTGCGGTGGCTTGCCACCGCTTTTCCCGCAAAGGCCGTGGGTAGACGCTGTCGCGCAAGCCGGGAGAAAAGAGCCCCGTGGCCTCCAGCCCAAGTGGCCTGCTCA